>JBFHSP010000027.1:0-23212 GCA_041591085.1 Kangiellaceae bacterium
GAACATTTGTCTCAAGTATTTGGCAATGAACAAGCGGCTATTATGGGTAAAACCCTCGATCAAGCGACCGGAAAATTCCTGCTTGAAAACAAGTCTCCGTCGCGTAAGGTTGGTGAGCTTGATAACCGCGGTAGCCATTTTTATTTAACCCTATATTGGGCCCAAGCACTAGCGGATCAAACTGATAATTCAGAATTACAATCTCGCTTCAAATCTGTTGCAGAGCAACTAGGTCAAAACGAGCAAAAAATCGTTGCTGAATTAAACGGTGCCCAAGGCAAAGCAATGGATATTGCCGGTTATTACAAACCAAACCAACAGTTGGCTTCTGCTGCAATGCGACCAAGTGCTACGTTAAATGCGGTGATTGAGGCGCTTAGTTAATTCGCAATTAAATTAGAGTTGATCAAAAAAGGCTCCAGAATGGAGCCTAATTTTTTGATCTTTTATTCGTTACCGAATTTAACCGGTACGATATCTGACGCGTGCAGTCCTTTTGGTCCTTGCGTCACCTCAAATTGAACTTCTTGTCCGGCTTTGAGGCTTCTATATCCATCCATGTGAATGGTGGAGTAGTGAGCAAAAATATCCTCTTCGCTTTTATCGGCACGGATAAATCCATAACCTTTAGCGTTATTAAACCACTTTACGGTTCCCGTTGGCATAACAGCTGTCCTCAGTCCTAAATGAACACAACTCACAGTACCTTGTTGTTTTTAGTAGCGCACTGTGAAGCTCCGCTGTCATCTATTGCACAAAAAACAACCATTGTCAACGAGTTGTTTGGAATTTTGGCTTGAAATGTGACGAACAAGCACTCATTTAAAGATATATCTCGATAGTTGTGTGGTATTCTTAGCGAATATTTAAGCAATATTTTTACGGTCAACTAAACTTAATTATGAGTCAAGAAAATCAGAACGATTGGGAAATCGATCATGGCATTGCAACAGAAGAGTCAAAGCCAGAGGTAAAGCAGCCAAAGCTTTATAAGGTGATTCTTCTCAACGATGACTACTCGCCAATGGACTTTGTAGTGGAAGTCATTATGACGTTTTTTGGTAAGCATCGAGAAGAAGCAACCAAAATTATGTTGCAAATTCATTATGAGGGTAAGGGCATTTGCGGTATATATCGTAGAGAAATAGCGGAAACAAAAGTCGCACAGGTAAATGACTTTTCTAATGCTAATCAGCATCCGTTATTGTGCACCATGGAAGAAGCTTGATGTGTAAGCAATGGGTAGTATCGTTCGATGGGCAAACTGAGGTGTTATTATGTTGAGCAAAGACCTAGAGTTAACCTTAAACTTAGCGTTTAAAGAAGCGCGAGAAAAGCGTCATGAGTTTATGACAGTAGAGCATTTGTTGTTGGCTTTACTCGATAACGCAGTGGCATCAAGCGTTTTAAAAGCGTGCGGCGCTTCACTTGCGCAATTAAAGCTTCAACTTACTGCCTTCGTTGATGAAACAACACCTCTTATTCCTTTGCACGATGAAACTCGAGAGACACAGCCGACTCTCGGATTCCAACGAGTGTTACAAAGAGCTGTTTTCCACGTACAGTCCTCTGGAAAAAAAGAAGTAACAGGTGCCAATGTTCTTGTTGCGATTTTTAGCGAGCAAGAAAGCCAAGCAGTTTACTTTTTACAGCAAGAAAAAATCACTCGTTTAGATATCGTGAATTATATTTCTCATGGAATATCTAAAGTTGGTGAAGAGGAGTCTCCACCTTTAACTAGTGAAGAACTCGAAAGCGAGGCTTCTCAAGAAACAGGAACAAAATCGGCACTCGAAGCTTATGCTACAAATTTAAATAAGTTAGCTCAAGAGGGGCAGATCGATCCTTTAGTTGGGCGCTCTTTAGAATTGGAAAGAGCCGTTCAAGTGCTATGCAGACGGCGAAAAAATAACCCTCTCTTTGTTGGAGAAGCCGGAGTAGGCAAAACAGCTTTGGCTGAAGGTCTAGCAAAACGTATCGTTGATAACGATGTGCCCGATGTTATTTCGGAAGCAACCGTATACACCTTAGATTTAGGTGCACTACTGGCAGGTACTAAGTATCGAGGCGATTTTGAAAAACGCTTAAAAGCCTTACTTGCTGAGTTAAAAAAACAACCTCACAGTATTTTGTTCATTGATGAAATCCATACGATCATAGGCGCCGGAGCAGCAAGTGGTGGAGTGATGGATGCTTCTAATTTAATCAAACCGATGTTAGCCAATGGCGATTTACGGTGCATGGGGTCTACAACGTTTACTGAGTATCGCGGGATTTTTGAGAAAGACCGAGCCTTAGCAAGACGTTTCCAAAAAATTGATATTGATGAACCTTCCGTTGAGGAAACCTTTAAAATACTTCAAGGGTTAAAATCTCGTTACGAAGCGCATCATGAAGTTAAGTATTCGTCACCTGCTTTAAAGGCCGCAGCAGAATTATCGGCCCGCTACATTAATGATCGGCACTTACCAGATAAAGCCATTGATGTGATAGACGAAGCCGGTGCGCAGCAAAGAATGCTTCCAAGCTCAAAGCGTAAAAAAATGATTGGTGTACATGACATTGAAAATATCGTGGCCAAAATAGCAAAAATCCCAGCGAAAACTGTATCTTCATCGGATAAAGATTCTCTTAAGAATCTTGAACGTAATCTTAAGATGGTGGTATTTGGGCAAGATACAGCAATTGAAACCTTATCCAACGCTATCAAACTATCACGCTCCGGCCTTGGTGTTGAAGATAAACCAGTCGGTTCATTTTTATTCGCAGGGCCAACCGGTGTGGGTAAAACCGAGGTTACTAAACAACTAGCTAAAATATTGGGTATTGAGTTGTTACGTTTTGATATGTCTGAATACATGGAGCGACATACGGTTTCACGTTTGATTGGTGCTCCTCCTGGTTATGTTGGATATGATCAAGGTGGTCTGTTAACAGAAGCGGTGACTAAAAACCCACATGCGGTAGTGTTACTGGATGAAATTGAAAAAGCTCATCCAGATGTCTATAACATTTTGCTGCAAGTGATGGACCATGGCACCTTAACCGATAATAATGGACGCAAAGCCGACTTTAGAAACGTCATTTTGGTGATGACCACCAATGCAGGCGCGGCTGAATTGGTAAAACAATCCATCGGTTTCCAACAAAACAGTAAAGAGCACGATAATCTAGAAGTGATAAATAAAACCTTCAGCCCAGAATTTAGAAATCGTTTAGATGCAATGGTTTGGTTTAAAGGGCTTACTGAAGAGGTTCTGTTATCAGTGGTTGATAAGTTTGTCGTGGAATTACAAGCGCAGTTGGATGACAAGCGAGTTTGCTTAACTGTCAATCAAGATGCTCGAAAATGGCTCTGTGAAAAAGGCTACGATCCAAATATGGGCGCAAGACCCATGGCTCGTGTCATTAAAGAGCACATTAAAAAGCCTCTCGCTGAAGAATTGCTTTTTGGCAAACTGTCCCATGGAGGACAAGTCATTGTTGGAGTGAATGAACAAGGTGATGACTTAACTTTTGAAATGATTGGAAAAGAAGAATTGGCTTTAAGTGAGTAGTTAATTTTTCGTTGCAAACAAAAAAGCCCGAGCTTACTCGGGCTTTTTTATGAAAGCTTCACTAATTATCGGGCTCTAAAAGTAATTCGACCCTTAGATAAATCGTATGGGGTCATTTCAACAGTCACTTCATCACCGGTTAGAATTCGAATATAGTTTTTACGCATTTTGCCTGAAATATGCGCAATAACGACATGCCCATTTTCTAGCTCAACGCGAAACATGGTGTTTGGGAGCGTTTCTAACACAACGCCTTTCATTTCAATATGGTCTTCTTTTGCCATAGAACGAGTTATACCTTTTGGATTTGCCCACAAAATAAGCGCGTAATGATGCACTAACCGCGGCAAATAATCAAAACAATTTACAACTTTACCTGAACTAGGATTAAGAAGCGTCAAAATAGGGAAGTAATTCGACTAATTTAACAAGAAAGTGACTTTAAATTGTCGTTATTTGCGCTAATTATTGGCATTTCGACTAATTAAGTGATTAATACTGTGTGATTTAGGACTAACAGCGAGCAACTGAAAAGCACAAGGCTGAAGGGGGGCTTACAGCGCTAAGCTCTACAGCTTAACTTTTCCATATTATTTTATTGGAATGGAGTCAGAAATTTGCTCTGAAATAACACTTTGCTCTGAAATAACACTTTGCTAAGTCAATGTTACCCAACGATTTCCAATTAAGCAGTCTAACGGCCGGTACTCTGACTTATATTTCATTTTTCGGCAGTCTTTAATTAAATAGCCTAAATATACATAAGGAAGATCCCTAAGTTTCGACTGCTCGATTAGGGTTAATATAGCGAGTTTACCTAAACCTAGATGAGAATAGGCCGGGTCAAAATAATTGTAGACAGCAGAATAACCATTATCTAATAAGTCGACCACGCTACAAGCGATGAGCTTTTTGTTATCGTAAAAGCTTAAAAACTGAGTGTTGGCCCAACTACAGATTAGAAATTCTTTGAACTGTTTTTGCGAAGTTGGGTACATATCACCATCATGATGGCGGGTGTTTATATAGTTTTCATAGAGTTGATAATGATTGTCGCTAAATTCAGCTGGTTCAAATAGAAAAGTTAAGTGCTGTGCTTTTTTGCTACAACGCATTTGGTTTTTAGTGGGCACAAAAGTACTAAC
The DNA here is from genome assembly GCA_041591085.1 of Kangiellaceae bacterium. Lineage (GTDB taxonomy): Bacteria > Pseudomonadota > Gammaproteobacteria > Enterobacterales > Kangiellaceae > Pleionea. The sequence continues at coordinate 4,703 of JBFHSP010000027.1, forward strand.
GGGGATTCTTACCGGCACACAGGCATTACAATTTTGGCAATGAGGTCGATAGATGTGATCGCCACTTCTGCGAAAACCATTTTCACTTAGCCGCGAATAAAGCTTTTGGGTTATTTTTTTGTCAGGATCTAAAAAGGCCGTTGTAGCGGTTTGATTCGGTAAATAGGAACACCTATGCCCAGGTGTAGCATAAAATGTTAAGTTTAATAGTTCTTCAGTCGGTTCGGACTGCATTTAAAGCCTTTAATAAAGTTAATAATTCAGCCACTTTGGTGACCACATATCTTCGGGAATTTTTTTATCTTTGTAACTATTAAGGTAGTCAAGAAACTCAATCCTAGAAAGTTTTTTTGCTCCCAAACTCATTAGGTGCGGATTAGGCATTTGACAGTCGATGATTGGAAACTGAGCATGTTGGCAATGATTTATTAGGTAGCCTAGAGCAATTTTTGACGTGTTGGGTTCTCGATAAAACATAGATTCGCCAAAGAACAACTGACCGAGAGAAACGCCATATAGGCCACCAACCAGTTCATTGTTTCTGTTCCATACTTCTATTGAATGGGCTAAGCCTTCTTTATGTAGTTGTAGATAGGCTTCAATCATTGGTGTATTTATCCAAGTTTCTTTCCGGTTGGATGAAACTTCAGCGCATTTCTGGATGACCGACTGAAAGCTGTAATTTAAAGATACGGTATATTTTTGTTGGTTTATTAACTTTTTAAGCGAAGAAGAGGGTTTAAATTCATTAGGGTAAAAACATGCTCGAGGATCTGGACTCCACCATAAAACCGGCTCACCTGCGTTAAACCAAGGAAAAACCCCTTTTGAATAAGCGCCTTTAAGCAACTGACTGGATAATTTTTGACCAATACCAAGTAATCCGTTGGGCTCAATCAGAGCTTGTGAAATTGGCGGAAAGTCATTTGCGTTTTCAATAAACGCGAGATTTAAATGCTGCATAAAATTTCGGTTTTGTGATAACTCACTATAATTAACAACAGTTTGGAATTTACAGAAGATAAAATCAATGCGTTTTGATGAGTTAGGTTTAAAAATGGGCGATGTTATGCAGCTTCAGCTCAGTCCTGAATCGGAATTAAGGTATCCAGTAAAGCTTCTGGGCTTTATTCCTGAGCGAAGTATTATTATCGAAGCGCCTAGTAAAAAAAATGGTCAAGCTATTTTGGTAAAAGAAGAGCAAATGATCACTCTCCGTTTTGTAGTGAATAGTGTGGCCAGTGGATTTTCAGCGCGGGTACTTTGCAGCAGAACTAATCCAAAAGACTATTTACATATAGAAATGCCTAAACAAGTAGAAACGGTCGAAGTGCGAAATGCAGTAAGGGTGGTTACTGAACTTCCAGCTTCCGTTATCAATCATAACAACAAGAGCTTAGAGCAGCAGGTTCAAGTCACCAACTTAAGTGTATTGGGTGGCCGTTTTGAATCAACAAAAAAGTTAGCATTGATAGGTGATAAAGTAAGTCTTAGCACTTCAATCATTCTTGATGATATGGAAAAGTTAGTGACGCTAGATGCGGTAGTGATGAGTAAAGGGCAAATTAAAAATGAAACGCCCATCAACTGGTATGGATTTCATTTTGATTTTTCGCATATTGAAGATAGGCTATTAATCAAAGCTTATGTATATCAAGAAATACTTCGTTCGTTGCATTTACTTTAGAATATAAAACAAGTTTTAAATAAAAAAGAGCCTAAGCGGCTCTTTTTTAATTTAAAAGGATCATTGCTTTTTTACGCATCTAAGAAACGTTCGGCATCCAAAGCGGCCATGCAGCCCGCCCCAGCAGAAGTAATCGCCTGTCGATAAATATGATCAGCTACATCACCTGCAGCAAACACGCCTTCAATAGAAGTTTGTGTGGCATTGCCATTTAAACCCGATTGAATTTTTAAATAGCCGTTATTCATTTCAAGTTGTCCTTCAAACATTTGGGTGTTTGGAGAATGACCAATAGCAATGAATACTCCATGTACGGAAAGCTCCTCAGTGCTTTCGCTTTGAGTATCTTTTAAGCGGACGCCTGTAACTCCCATATTGTCACCAAGAACTTCGTCTAGAGTTCTATTCCAGTGAAGCACAACATTGCCATTTTTCGCTTTTTCAAAAAGCTTGTCGCGTAAAATCTTTTCACTTCTCACATCATCTCGACGGTGAATTAAATGTACTTCTTCAGCAATATTAGAAAGGTATAATGCTTCTTCAACTGCAGTGTTTCCACCACCAATTACAGCAACTTTTTGACCTCTATAAAAGAATCCATCACAAGTCGCACATGCTGAAACACCTTTACCTTTAAAAGCTTCTTCTGACTCTAAGCCTAGGTATTTAGCTGAGGCTCCAGTTGCAATAATAAGCGCATCGCAAGTGTATTTGCCTGAATCGCCAGTAAGTTGGAATGGTCTGGCTTTTAAGTTGACTTCATTGATGTGATCAAAGATTATTTCAGTTCCAAATCGCTCGGCATGTTTCTGCATTCGAATCATCAGTTCAGGTCCTTGAACACCTTCATTATCGCCAGGCCAGTTGTCAACATCGGTGGTAGTAGTGAGTTGACCGCCTTGTTGCATGCCAGTGATAATCACTGGGTTTAAATTGGCGCGTGCCGCGTAAACAGCTGCTGTATATCCAGCTGGGCCAGAACCTAATATTAATAATCTTTGATGTTTAACTTCGCTCATTTGAACTCCACAATGATCGCTTTAATTTGTGGCAGCTAGTGTAAAGACAAAAGCTTCACCACTCAATGGGATTAAATCGATTATCTAGTTTAAAAAAATCAATCATAAAAAAAGCCACCGACGCGGTGGCTTTTGTTTAACGCTTCAAGCTTACAATTAGAGTCCGATCGCTACTTTAGGATCGATAAACTCAAGATTTTGGCTTTCAGCCACGCTTTTATGAGTGACTTTGCCACGGTAAATGTTTAAACCGTTCAGTAAATGTGGATCTTCGAGAAGTGCTTTCTTATATCCTTTATTTGCCAATGCAATGATAAAAGGCAAAGTGGCGTTGTTAAGGGCAAATGTAGAAGTCAACGGAACCGCACCCGGCATATTGGCTACGCAGTAGTGAACAACTCCGTCAACGATGTAAGTAGGATCGGCATGAGTGGTTGCTTTTGAAGTTTCAAAACAGCCTCCTTGATCAATCGCGACATCAACGACAGCTGCGCCTGGTTTCATTTGGTGCACCATTTCTTTAGTGACCAGTTTTGGCGCAGAAGCGCCAGGAATAAGGACGCCACCGACTACCATATCAGCATCGAGTACATGCTTCTCTAAGGCATCTTTGCTTGAGAATACAGTTTCAACCGCCGAACCAAATTGAACGTTGATTCTGCGTAATACGTCGATATTTCGATCAAGTAATACCACTTGAGCTCCCATTCCTATCGCGATTTGGGCCGCATTACTACCAACAACACCGCCGCCTATGATAACAACTTTAGCGGGTGATACGCCTGGAACGCCACCTAAAAGCATGCCACGACCAGCTCGTGATTTTTCTAAGCATTGTGCACCCGCTTGAATAGACATTCTCCCTGCGACTTCAGACATAGGAGCAAGAAGAGGCAACCCACCAGTGGCAGAGGTGACGGTTTCATAAGCGATACATACTGCGCCACTTTTAATTAAATCTTCGGTTTGTGGTACATCGGGTGCTAAATGCAAATAGGTAAAGAGAATTTGCCCGTCTTTAATTTTACTGCGCTCTTCGGCTAAAGGCTCTTTTACCTTTACGATCATTTCTGCATCCGAAAAAATTTCATCAGCTGTGGCTTTAATGGTTGCGCCAACAGCTTCATAGTCGGTATCAGTAAAGCCAATACCTATTCCGGCATTATGCTCAACAATGACCTTATGGCCATGAGCAATAAGTTCGCGAACACTCGCTGGAACCATTCCTACACGATATTCGTGATTTTTAATTTCCTTCGGTACACCTATCAACATACTTAATTCTCCGTAGATTTTGGCCGGTCATTTGGTTGGCGCAAGTATAATGCTAAGCAAACAAATTATTCCTCTGAATTTTAAGTAATCTTAGTGTATTATTCTGCTTATCTGTAAAAGCTAAGCGTTTTATTCTTAAATTATGAAAGATAGCCGACGATCACTCGATAGGATTGACCGATCAATTCTGAAAGCACTGCAACTCAATGGAAAAATTTCGAATGTTGAATTAGCAAAGAAGGTTGGACTGAGTGCAACGCCTTGCTTAGAGCGGGTTAAACGGTTAGAGCAGGATGGTTTTTTAAAAGGGTATTACGCCAAGGTTGACCCTTTAAAATTGGGTGTCGGGTTATTGGTGTTCGTTGAAATAACGCTAGAAAAAACATCTCCAGCAGTTTTTGATCAGTTTAAAGAAGCGGTTAAAGATTTAATCGAAGTTCAAGAATGTCATCTAGTCTCCGGAGATTTTGATTATTTACTCAAGGCAAGAGTGAGCGATATGGGCGCATATCGCACTTTGTTGGGTGAAACTTTACTCACTTTACCCGGTGTTAGCGAATCAAGAACCTATGTGGTTATGGAAGAAGTTAAAGAAACAAGCTACGTAGCGGTTCCCTTGAATGGATAAAGTTAAAATTTAGAGACTTAACTGATGATCTTTCACTTAAATTTGTCCGCTCTAATGGTAAACTGCACACAATAAAAAAACTAAGGAAGTCCTTTTGGGATCAACAACGAAACAAGAATCTGGAAAAGCAACTTCGCTAGGCTGGCGGATCAGAGAAGGTGGTGTAATTATAACCGGAGCGCTCGCGTTGTTTTTGCTATTAGCTTTAGCTACTTACCATCCGAGCGATCCGGGTTGGACTCATGCCGCCAAAGATATTCATATTGCAAACTCGGGAGGCAGAACCGGTGCCTGGCTTGCCGATTTCTTTTTAAATCTATTTGGATATTTGGCTTATGTTTTTCCTTTTATGGTCGGATATTTTGCGTTCTTAGTATTTAAAGAACGTAAATTAAGTCACTACCACAACTGGCAATATTGGTTGTTTAGAAGTTTAGGATTTGCACTTACTTTATTTGCCGGAGCTGGGCTTGCTAACTTAAACTTTCCTGATCCAATTGTGCAACCTAGTTACACTTCTGGTGGAGTGTTTGGTCAATTACTCGGCTCTTGGTTAATCGATAACCTAAACCTTTTGGGAACCACCTTATTTTTATTAGCTATTTTTCTTGCCGGCTTTACATTATTTACCGGGATTTCTTGGTTTCAAATAATGGATGCGATTGGTGCCAAAATACTTAGCGGATTTGAAAAGAGCTATGAGTTTTATCTCGATCGTAAAGAGCAGCGCCGTGAACAAAAGGCAGTGGCCGATAAAAGAGAAGAGCGCAAAAAGGTTATAGAGCAATCGCAGGAAAAACAACAAACCCGAAAGCCGATCCGAATTGAACCTGTGGTGAGTAAAATCGAAGAAAGCCCAAGAGTGGTTCTAGAAAAGCAGCAAAAGCTATTTGATGATCCTGTTGTTGGCGAGTTACCACAAGTGGGTCTTCTCGATGATCCGGTTCCAACTAAATACCCGATTTCAGAAGAATCGCTTGAGGCGATGTCAAGGTTAGTTGAGTTGAAACTGGCTGACTTTAATGTTCAAGCGGAAGTGGTCGCCGTTAACCCAGGGCCAGTAATCACACGGTTCGAACTTGATCTCGCACCAGGAATCAAAGTTGGCAAAATAACTAATTTGGCAAAAGATCTTGCAAGAGCACTAAGTTCGGTATCGGTGCGTGTGGTTGAAATTATTCCTGGTAAACCATATGTGGGTCTAGAAATTCCGAATGAACACCGCGAAATGGTGCGTCTGAAAGAGGTCATAGCCTCGAAAGAATTCGACCATTCTAAATCTAATTTGACCATGGCCTTAGGCAAGGATATTTCGGGCAATCCGATATGCATTGATTTAGCGAAAATGCCACATCTTTTGGTAGCGGGTACGACTGGCTCGGGTAAGTCGGTTGGCTTAAATGCCATGTTAGTCAGTATTTTGTATAAGTCGAGCCCTGAAGATGTCCGTTTTATTATGATTGACCCGAAAATGCTGGAGTTGTCGGTTTATGATGGCATTCCGCATTTATTATCGCCGGTTGTGACCGATATGAAAGAAGCGGCCAACGCATTACGTTGGGGTGTTGCTGAAATGGAACGGCGTTATCGTTTAATGGCAGCCCTTGGTGTACGAAATTTAGCCGGATTTAATCGGAAGATAAAAGATGGTAAAAAATCTGGTCAGCCACTGGTGGATCCGATTTGGCAACCCACTGACGACATGGAAGAGTCAGCGCCAGAGCTCGATACTTTACCGCAAATAGTCATCGTAATTGACGAACTTGCCGATATGATGATGATTGTCGGTAAAAAAGTAGAAGAGCTGATTGCTCGAATTGCGCAAAAAGCGCGGGCCGCCGGTATTCATTTAATTCTAGCAACGCAGCGTCCATCTGTGGATGTGATTACCGGATTGATCAAAGCCAATGTTCCTTCACGAATCGCCTTTCAAGTTTCCTCCCGAATTGATTCAAGAACCATATTAGATCAAATGGGAGCAGAGCAATTATTAGGGCAGGGTGATATGTTGTATTTGCCAGCTGGAAAAAACATTCCAACCCGAGTCCATGGCGCTTTTGTCGATGATGATGAAGTTCATCGTGTTGTAGCTGACTGGCATAAACGAGGTGAACCGGTTTATGAAGAAGCTATTACATCCGGTGTATCTGAAACTGAAATGATGGGTATTCCTAAGGGCAGTGATGAAGAATCTTCAGCAGAGCGAGATGAACTTTATGATCAGGCTGTTGCCATAGTGACAGAGTCGCGTCGAGCTTCGATATCAGGAATTCAACGTCGTTTAAAAATTGGTTACAATCGCGCGGCTCGTATGATTGAAGAAATGGAAGCAGCGGGTGTTGTTTCTGAAATGCAATCTAATGGAATGCGTGAGGTGATTGCACCTCCACCACCTAAACATTAAGAATTTATTATGAAAAATTTAGTTGTTTTACTGCTCGTCTCTTTCGGGATAAGTCATGCCAATGACGCTCAGATTTTAAGTCAGCTGACCGCAAAAACCCAGAACTTTTCAGCTCAGTTTAAACAGAAAATTTCCGACCAAGCCGGTGCTAAAAAAGAGGATTCGCTAGGCCAATTCTTCTTTGAAAAACCGTTTAAATTTAACTGGCATACCAAGTCTCCTTTCGAACAACAAATTGTTTCTGATGGAACTGATTTGTGGACCTACGATATCGATTTAGAACAAGTAAATGTTCAAACTTTAAACACTGCGATGTCCAATACTCCCGTATTTTTATTCACCGCAGGCGGAGAGGAACTAAACGAAACCTTTAATGTCGTTAAATTGGAGTCGGGCAATCCGGATGTTTTTACTTTTGAATTAACACCTAAACAGCAAGGAATGGCTTTTGAAAGAATGCTGGTTCAGTTCAAAAAAAGTGTCTTATCAGAAATTTTACTGTTTGATACTTTAGGACAAAAAACGGTAGTTGAGTTTGTCAATGCCGAAATTAATATTCAACTTCAGCCTGAAGTATTTGTTTTTGTCGCACCCAGTGATGTGGATGTTTTAGATTCTCGCGCAAATTAATTAAAGCAATGGATTTATTTCAATCTGAATCACCTTTTGTTCCACTTGCAGAAAAGTTGCGACCTAAACGTTTAGAAGACTATGCAGGGCAGTCTCATATACTTGCTAACGGCAAACCGGTTTTTCAAGCCATAAAAAATAATAATCTTCACTCAATGATTTTTTGGGGACCTCCTGGCGTTGGTAAAACAACTTTAGCTCTGTTGCTGTCAGAACAAACTCAATCAGAATTTTTATCTTTATCTGCTGTAACCAGTGGCATAAAAGAGATTAGAGCGGCTATAGAGCAAGCAGAATATAATAAAAACTTTAATAAAAAGACTGTGTTGTTTGTTGACGAAGTACATCGTTTTAATAAAACCCAACAAGATGCGTTTTTACCTCATATTGAAAGTGGTTTAGTTATTTTTATCGGCGCAACTACTGAAAATCCGTCCTTTGAGCTTAATAATGCTTTGTTATCAAGATGTCGAGTCTATCGATTAAAGTCCCTAAATGAAAGCGAGCTTAGCCAAATTTTAAAGCGCGCAATCAATGAATCAGGGATTGATCAGCTTTCCATTTCTGAGGAGGCCAGTGAATGTTTAGTTCAAATGGCCGATGGAGATTCTCGTAAACTGCTCAACTTTTTGCAAATTTGTTTCGATTTTGTTGCGGAATCCGAAAGCTCACAAATTGATATGAAGATAGTCGAAGAAATTGCTACAGAAAGCATTAAGCGTTATGACAATAAAGGGGAATATTTTTACGATCAGGTTTCGGCTTTGCATAAAAGTATCCGCGGCTCCGATCCAGACTCGGCGTTGTATTGGTGTTGTCGTATGCTAAGCAGTGGATGTGACCCTATTTATATTGCACGAAGGCTATTAAGAATCGCTTCCGAAGATATCGGTAATGCCGATCCTAAAGCGTTGTCTTTAGCGTTAAATGCATGGGACGTTCAAACACGATTAGGTTCGCCAGAAGGTGAACTGGCTTTAGCTCAATGTACTTTATATTTAGCGGTTGCACCTAAAAGTAATGCAGTCTATATGGCGTTTAATAAAATGATGTCATTTATTAAAGAATCTAAGGATGCTGAAGTGCCAATGCATCTAAGAAATGCGCCAACCAAGATGATGAAAAAAGCGGGCTACGGTCAGAATTATCATTACTCTCACGATGGACCTAATGGGATTTCTCCTTGTCAAGATTATTGGCCAAAAGGACTAGCAAAACCATATTTTTATCAACCAGTTGAGCGCGGGTTAGAGATTAAAATTCAGCAAAAAATGCAATGGATTCAACAACAAAAGAATCAATCGGGAAGAGGGCAGTCGTGAATATTTCAATGCTCTTTGCTGTGATGGTTGGCGGTGCATTAGGGGCTTTAACTCGTTTCCTAGCAAGAGAATTTATGGTGGTTTATGGCTGGACTTATGTCACCTTATCCACCCTTGTGGTTAACGTCATCGGTAGTTTTATTGCTGGATTTTTGCTCATTTATTGGTCAGGTGTTGAAATTTCTCCTAATTGGAGGGCTGCCATTGTGATTGGGTTTTTAGGCTCATTAACCACTTTTTCTACATTTTCCACCGAAACATTGATTTATTGGCAAAAACAAGAGTTCTTAAGGGCGATGTTTTATATATTAGGAAATTTAAGTTTTAGCCTACTTGCCGTTTCAATTGGTGCTTGGATTGGTGGTAGAATACAGCAATAGTTTTTAATCACTAAAAAGCATGACGGATAAATCATGATCGATCCTAAATTATTAAGAAATGAGTTAGACCATGTTGCGGCCAATTTATCTCGCCGCGGCTTTGCCCTCGACAAAGCGTTAATTACAGAGTTGGAAGAAAAGCGAAAGTCCATCCAAATTAAAACGGAAGACTTACAAAACCAAAGTAAAACTAAAAGCAAATTAATTGGGCAATATAAAGCGCAAGGAAAAGATACGCAGGCTATATTTGACGAAGTTGCGCAATTAAAAGCCGAGCGAGAGCAATCAGAAATTGAATTAAAATCGGTTCAAGCCCAGCTACAAGATATCCATTACTCAATTCCGAACTTGCTGCATGATTCAGTACCCGATGGCAACGATGAACACGACAATGTGGAAGTTAGGCGATGGGGTACACCAAGAGAATTTGATTTCACGCCGCTCGACCATATTGCCCTCGGAGAAATTGATAACGGTTTAGACTTTGCCGCATCAGCTAAGCTAACAGGTTCTCGTTTTGTGGTAATGCGCAGTCGCATTGCTCGACTTCATCGTGCACTTATTCAATTTATGCTTGATGTCCATACCAAAGAACATGATTATCAAGAAGTATATGTGCCTTATATGGTTAATCGAGAGAGTCTTACTGGAACTGGGCAATTACCTAAATTTGAGGCCGACTTATTTGCGGTAAAAGGTTCGACTCAAGATGATCGTCCTCTTTATTTGATCCCAACAGCCGAAGTACCCGTTACCAATTTAGTAAGGGATGAAATTATTGATGCGGAACAATTGCCTTTAAAAATGGTTTGTCATACGCCTTGTTTTCGTTCGGAAGCGGGCTCATACGGTAAAGATGTAAAAGGCTTAATTCGGCAACACCAGTTTGAAAAAGTAGAGTTGGTTCAAGTGGTTCATCCTGAGCAGTCAATGCAAGCACTTGAAGACTTAACCAGTCATGCTGAAAACATTCTTAAACTGTTAGGCTTGCCATTTAGAACAGTTGCATTGTGTAGTGGTGATATTACTTTTGGCGCGACCAAAACTTATGATTTAGAAGTTTGGTTACCGGGGCAAAATGCCTATCGCGAAATTTCCTCTTGCAGTAATTTAGGCGATTTTCAAGCTCGCAGAATGCAGGCGCGCTATCGCGCCGATGCTCAATCGAAACCAGAGCTGTTACACACATTAAATGGTTCAGGTTTAGCGGTAGGGCGTACACTTGTCGCATTGATGGAGAATTATCAATTGGCCAATGGACAAATTGAAATACCTGAAATTTTAAGACCCTATATCGATAATAAAGAAGTGATTTAAACGATTAATCAGCCAAAATAAAAAAGCCGGAGTTTATCCGGCTTTTTTATAAGTTATACCAGATCGTAATTTATCGATAACAGGTTGGATCCCCGATGAGGTATCAATGCCTTTTAATTGCTCTCGATAATTTTGAATAATTTTAATCCCGTCGACAGAAATATCGATTACTTTCCATTGTTCATCGTTGTTTCTGTAAATCAAAGTGTAATCGATAGAATATTGCTTGCCATCGGGAGAAAACATAGTAGATTCAACTCGAATAGAATTCTTTCTCACATTGATTTGGGGCTCTTCAAATAAAAAGGTTTCGCCGGAGTAAAGCAATAAGCCATTGGCGTAAGTATGGATAAGGTGATCGAGAAAGGCTTCCGTAAAGCTACTTTGCTCTATCTCTGAAAGCTGATTCCACTTGTCACGAGTTAACAATCGTCGTCCTAATCCATCAGTATCAATAAGCGGCAAAAGAAACTTTCTAACTGTACTATCAATGAGCGTAGGATCAGCTTCCGTTTCGCTTTTATGTGTATCAATCCACTCGGTAATTATTTTGGCGGTAGATTCAAGCTGAATTTTTGCCTGAGATACATCAGCCTCAGAACTTTCTAAATATACTTTAGTTTCATTACTTACGCCTAAAATTGGGATAAGTAGTAAAACAAGTGTATTAAATAAACGAGTTTTGAGGCGAAGCATCCTTGCACCTTATTTTACAGTGATTTGATTATTTTCCAATTGGGTGAAAAATGAAGCAAGACCATCCTTTTTGATGATCATTTCATACTGAGAGTTATAGTTTTTCACCATACTGACACCTTCAATTTTAACATCACCAATTCTCCAGTCTCCTACGGACTTAGGAACTGAGAAATAAAAGTCTATTTGTACCGGCTCACCAGCAGGCTGAAGCATCTTACTTTTTAGTAATGCTTTATTGCCTTTAACTATAGAATCTTCAAACTCAAATGTTTGTCCGCTGTATTGGGCTAAACTTTTGGCAAAGGTATTAATGACAATATCCATGAACTTTGCAGAAAACATGGCTTGTTGTTCGGAACTAGACTCTTTCCAATAACTGCCTAGGACTCTACGCGCTAAACCTTCCTCATCTATTAAGGGAACAAGCTCTTTTTTAACGAGTGCTTCGGTTAAGGACTCATCTTGTTTGATTTTATCTTGGTTTGATTTTAAAAAATCAACAATGCGACCGGTAGCTGCTGAAACAACGACTTTTGGATCGACTTTGACGTCACTGTTGGCTTGCGAGGTTTGCGAGGTCATGATAAAGACCATCGCTAAAATAAAAGTAGAAATTAAGTTTTTCATAAAAGCCCTTTTTAAAGATGTGCTGCGAGTTTATATTGAGCATTATTAACTAAAGCTGAATAAAGTTAAATACAACGTTTCGGTTTTGGTAATCCTGCCAATTTGGTGGCCTGTTTTGCAGGTCCTTTTGGGAACAACTTATGTAAATACAAGCTGTTGCCTTTTTCAGCGCCTAATTCTTTACCCAAATATTTAACTAGAGGCCGAATAGAAGGGCTGGTATTGAATTCTAAATAGAATTTTCGGACATAGTTGATGACTTCCCAATGATCAGATGTTAGCACTAAGTTTTCTATTTCGGCTATTTCAGCGACTAACGCTTCGCTCCAGTCTTCACTGTTTATCAAATAACCTTCTTTGTCGGTTTTGAGTGATTCAAGCATGAAGTTATTTCCAACTGATGGCTTTATCGAAATCTATACACAAATCCACCCATTCTTGATAATTGTTGACGATGGGTAATGAGTGAACAGTATTTGGAATGCCACGTAACACCATATCAGGTAAGAATGCTTTGCACTGCTTGTTAAAACTAAGGTTGTGATTCAAAAGATTATTAACACCATCTTCAATGAACAGTAATAAATCCTGGTCACTCATAATTGAGAGACATTCATTCAGTTTTTCTTGAGTAAAGGAGCGATTAATTAGAAAAAGTGACTTCATAGGTGAAACACCATTTCATGTGAAGCTAACAATTCTTGCAATTTATCAGCAGTGCACCACAATGGGCTAATCCGTTGAGAAAGCTTTAATTGATTGATTGGGTACTGCTGACATTCAAAAGCGTAAACCGACTCAATTTCATAAAGGTCGAGAGCTTTTAAAATTCTAAAATAATCTTTCAATCCAGAGGATTTAGGTTGGTGATCTTCCAATAAACACAGAAGCCCTTCACCTTTAAACAGTAACGAAACTTCATGATCAAAAGCCGCTAACGATAGGCTTAAGTCGACTGATTCTTTTGCTTTATCTCCTTTAAATGGAGAAGATGAAATAACCACCAAAACTTTCATTGAAACTGAATCACTTTATCTGAATCGTTGATGGATTTGGCCCAAGCTCCTAACCCAACAATTTCAAATGGTGCCTTTGCATTAGTGTAACTTAATTCATACAACATAGATTCTTCTTTTCCTATAACACCTTGCTTGTTGGCTACTGAAACGCAAGCATATAAGGGAAAATTATGTTGCAACGAGAGTTTCTTCCATGCTTGATGATAATTGATTTCATCATTGGCTGGGCATATTAAGTCATTGGCGACTTGTACCGCTTCACTATAAAAAAATGCACAGTTTACGGTGTGACCTTGCTTATAAACGGCTTCAATAAATCTTAAAGCAGAGTGGTGAGCACTAGACTGAAAAGGGGAGCCACTGATGAGAACACTGAATGATAACATGCGTGATTTCTATAAAGCTTTGAGTTAAAAAAAAGCCCAGAAATTTCATTCTGGGCTTTAGCATTACTTAACTATCAATCGTCGCCTGAAAAAGCCATTAAAAGATTCAATAAGCTTACGAAAATATTATAAATGCTCACGAATAAAGTAACGGTTGCGGTGACATAGTTAGTCTCTCCACCATGAATGATTTCACTGGTTTGGTACATGATTATCATTGAAGAGAAAAGAATGAAAGCAGCTGAAATAGCTAAGCTAAGTGCAGGGATGTTAAAGATTAAGTTGGCGACGATTCCTAATAATAAAACCCAAAAGCCCGCCATTAAAGTTCCAGACAAAAAGCTCATGTCTTTTTTAGTCATTAATACATAAGCAGAAAGACCAAAAAAGGTTAGTCCAGTTCCACTTAATGCGGTCATTAGTATTTGCGGAGCGGTATTAGAAAGATAACCAACAATAGGACCTAAGGTATAACCCATAAAGCCGGTTAAAGCGAAAACTAATACAACGCTGAATCCGCTATCTTGAGTTTTATGAATAGCAAAAAGTAAACCGTAAAATCCTACTAAGGTGATGATTAAACCTGGGTGAGGAAGTTGCATGGCCGCTGCCACATAAGCAACTAGGCCTGAAAACACCAAAGTCATACCTAAAAGCATATAGGTATTTTTTAATACTTTGTTAATTTCAATACCGGTTGAGGCCGATCTATCAATTACATTAACGTTTTGATCCATAGGGATTATTCTCCTAAGCGGTAAAATTTATGAACACCTTAATATACCAAATTGCAGCTTTTCTACAAATAAAATAGCTGTATCAACTCATTTCAGAGTGCAATTCGTTCATTTCTCATCCAATCGCAATATTTAGTAAAAAAAGTTGATTAAAAGGCTTGATTCTATTTTAGGTTCTAGTATTATTCGGCTCCACCGCGGAGGGATGGCAGAGCGGTTGAATGCACCGGTCTTGAAAACCGGCATGGGTTAATAGCCCATCCAGGGTTCGAATCCCTGTCCCTCCGCCACTCATTCAAAAAGACGCTCAATGAGAGCGTCTTTTTTTTTGCGCGAGGGAAAAGGGTGAGAACCGTTCGACAAAACAGCGATGAAGCTGTTTTGAACGTCGGCGCGAAGACGTCTGTACAAAGATTTCTGAGCAACGACGGCCTGAAAGGCGAAAAAGCTAACTTAGTTAGCTTTAAAGTAATCCCTGTCCCTCCGCCACTCATTCAAAAAGACGCTCAATGAGAGCGTCTTTTTTTTGCGCGAGGGAAAAGGGTGAGAACCGTTCGACAAAACAGCGATGAAGCTTTTTTGAACGTCGGCGCGCAGATGTATGTACAAAGATTTCTGAGCAACGACGGCCTGAATGGAAAGACGGCCCAAGATGTTCAGAAAAACGAATCCAATCAACTCGGATTGATGTTGTAACAAGCCTAGGAACAGTGTCCTTTTGCGGTTCTAGCCTGCGCCTAGTTGGATCTCAATTTCGCCAGTTAAACCTCTCTTTTTAACATAGCGAGTTTGTCGCTTTTGCCATCCCACTGCTCAGCATTTTCAAGTGGCTCTTTCTTCTCGGTGATATTTGGCCACTTTTTCGCAAGCTCTGCATTTAGCTCAACAAAATGCTTTTGATCGGAAGGCAGATCATCTTCTTCAAAAATGGCTTCTGCAGGACACTCTGGAACACACAAAGCGCAATCGATGCACTCATCCGGATCAATTACTAAGAAGTTGGGGCCTTCGTAAAAGCAGTCTACAGGGCATACTTCTACGCAGTCGGTGTATTTACACTGAATACAATTCTCTGTGACAACAAAGGTCATGTTTTACTCCGATTTTAAGCTGGTTTGCCATTGGCTGAGCCAGTCGTGCGCTTGCCGTGGGCTGATTTCATCCAGATCGATGTGTCTAATCTGTTCTAATATACGTTTTTGCTGGTGCTGCTTAACTTTTTCGCTGATCAAGTTTTCAGGGCTTGCTTCAAGTTTCTGATGCATAGTGCCAGATTCTAACTGTTCTAATTGAAAACGTGCACCTTCAATCACCGTTGTGGGTAGTCCTGCCAGTTGTCCCACTTGAATGCCAAAGCTTTGGCTGGCTGCACCATTTAATATGTTATGCCCTAACACTAGATTGCCTGCGTACTCCTGAGCCCCAAAGTGCTTATTGACAAGACTAGGGTAATTATTAGCCAACTCAGTCAATTCAAAGTAGTGAGTAGCGAAAAAAGTCAGGGCGCATATTTTTTGATGCACATGCTCAGCAATGGCCCATGCTAGAGATAACCCATCAAAGGTGCTGGTGCCACGACCAATTTCATCGAGTAAAATTAAAGAATGAGTGGTTGCGTTATTTAAGATAAAGGCTGTTTCGGTCATTTCCACCATAAAGGTTGAACGACCTGAAGCCAGATCATCGGATGCACCAATACGGGTAAATATTCGATCGACAGGGCCTATTGTTGCTTGCTTTGCTGGAACATAGCTGCCGATATAGGCCATAAGAACGATTAAAGCGGTTTGCCGCATATAAGTCGATTTACCGCCCATATTAGGTCCGGTAATTATTTGAGTTCTGTTGCTGTTATTAATCGTTATGTTGTTGCCAATGAAAGGGTTGGCTTTATGTTCGACTACTGGGTGCCGACCATTTTTAATTGAGAGCCCTTTGTCTTCACTAAAACTTGGTTTTACATAGTTATTAACTATGGCTGCTTCGGCAAAAGAGCAAAGTACATCGAGTTCAGCAATGGCACTAGCAGTAGAATGTAGTTTTTTTACCCAGATTTGCAGTGATTCTAATAAATCTTCATAGAGCTGTTTTTCTAACGCTAAGGACTTTGACTTTGCGGTGAGAACCTTTTCTTCATATTCTTTTAGCTCGGGCGTTATAAAGCGTTCCGCATTTTTTAAGGTTTGTCGGCGATGGTAATGATCGGGAGCTAAATGGCTTTGCGCCTTTGATATTTCAATATAAAAACCATGAACTTTGTTGTAGCCCACTTTTAATGTTGATAAGTTTGTCGCTTTCTTTTCGTTAATTTCTAATCCAACTAAATACTCATCGGCATTGGCTGATAAGTCGCGTAAATGATCGAGTTCTTGGTTATAGCCAGTTTTTAATACGCCGCCATCACGAATGGTCACTGGTGGGCAGTCAATGATTGCTCGGTTGAGTAACTCGCTCAGTTCATCAAGCTCACTTAAGTTGTGCTTAATTTGTAGTAGCTTTTTGGTGACCGGTTTGGAGGACAAGATTGCTTTAATGGCAGGGAGGCTCGCTGATAATCGTTCTAAGTCTCGTGGCCGTGCGCTTTTAAGCGCAATTCGAGTAGCGATCCGTTCAATATCAGAAATTGATTTTAAAGGCTCATGATAATGTTCTTTTAAACCAGCGATAAGTTCTTCGACGGAATCTAAGCGCGACTCAACAGACTTTACCTCTGTTAGGGGTTCATGAAGCCAACGTTTTAATAGGCGTTGCCCCATCACATTGTGGGTAAAATCCAGCACAGAAAAAAGCGTGTTATCGCAGCTACCCTTTAAATTTTCAGTCAGTTCTAAGTTTTTGCGTGTGGTGGCATCGAGGCGTAAGTAATTATCTGGAAAGTAGGGCAACAGCTGTTGAATATGCGGTAAACAACTTTTACTGGTGTCTTCTGCGTATTGTAATACCGCTCCTGCTGCACCAATTGCTGATTTAAAGCTTTCACAGCCAAAACTAGCAAGGCTGTTTACTTTAAAAGCCCTTAATAATCGCGCTTCGTTTTCTTCAATATCAAACTGTAAGTCTGGCTGAGTTTTTATCTGACAAGTTAATAACTCGGCTAATTCTTGCCATTTAGAATTCTTATTGAGTGACTCAGGAATCAGCAATTCTGCGATATGTAAGCGTGCAATTTCTGATTGTAAATCATTTAAACCGTCGTATTCGGCAAGCCAAAATCGTCCGCCCGCTAAATCGAGCCAAGCCAAACCAAATTGTGTTTTGGTTGGACACACCGCGGCGAGCAATTGCACATTGTCGCTAGCAATTAACGACTCGTCGCTGACAGTTCCTGGAGTTAAAATTCGTACTACTTTGCGTTCAACAGGACCTTTACTGGTGGCAGGATCGCCAATTTGCTCGCAGATAGCAACCGACTCCCCCATTTTAAGTAAACGAGATAGATAACCGTCTACGGCATGAAATGGTACCCCAGCCATTGGAATGGGCTCTCCACCCGATTGCCCTCGTTTGGTTAGGGTGATATCGAGTAGTTGTGAGGTTTTTATGGCATCATCAAAAAATAGCTCATAAAAGTCACCCATCCGGTAGAACAATAAATGCTCTGCATGGGCAGCTTTAATTGATAAATATTGACGCATCATTGGGGTGTGCGCTTGAAGATCTTGAACTATTGAGGTGGATGATGTTTTCATAGCGACGAATTGTACCCGAACCTAATCAAATTTCACCAGTCGATCTTAATATATTGAACCGAGAAAATGATGAATCCTTTATTCCCGTTTACTGATTACCAGCTGGGCAAAGATGAACTGATAAAACAATGTGAGAATGATTTAGGTCAGCTTATAGCCATGCTTATCGACAAAAAGTACAAAGTGGTTACCGCAGAATCCTGCACTTGTGGCTGGATTGCAAAGGCATTAACCGATCAGTCTGGGAGCAGTCAATGGTATGAGTTTGGCGTGAATAGCTACAGTAATGCGGCCAAGCAAAAGCTGCTGGGTGTTAAAAAAGACAGTTTAGAGCGTTTTGGTGCGGTATCAGACACAGTAGTAACAGAGATGGTATCTGGTATTACCAAGCAGGCTGATATTAAAGTATGTGGCGTCGCGGTAAGTGGTGTTGCGGGACCTTCGGGTGGTTCAATAGAGAAGCCCGTAGGAACCGTTTGGATAGCCTGGCAGTTGCCTTCATCAAAAATTGCAACGCAGAGATTCTTATTCAGTGGTGATCGAGATATGATTCGTTTTAAAACCGTAGCGACTGCTATAAAAGGCCTTAACAAGTTATTACTCGAATAAATACTCATTTAAAATAGGGTGTTAAAATAATACTATCTATTTGAGTAGTTTTTTGCCATAATCGCTTCAACAGTCAACTTTA
>JBFHSP010000028.1:0-22544 GCA_041591085.1 Kangiellaceae bacterium
AAGTTACAAACTCTTAACCTACAGATGCCATTGACGGCGTCTTCCCGCTTTACCCTCCTTCTTAAGCGGGACATTGGGTTAGAGTTTCCCCAAGCTCAACTCGTATTGCCTCCAACGTGCTAGCGCTGGAGGCTTTCTTTTCTTAGAAACGATTAATTTCTAAATAATCCGCGATGTCTATCGTCGATCTTCAATTAACCTTTTATCAAGTTTAGTTTTATTAAAAGAGTTATCAAAAACAGAAATGTATTCAGATTGATCTTCATGGTTAGCAGGGAATTGTTGTCCGTTGTTTGATTCAAATCGAGCATCTTTTATTGCGGATGTAAATGTTGAGGCAGCAATTACTCTGATTTTTCGATTGGTTCGATATTCGAGTTCTCCTGAGTCTGGGAAAGAGTTCAGATAAGTGTCGACTTGGGGTATTTGTATTTGATCGCTTGCTTCGCTATAGACGTACCAATATAAGGAATCACCATTTAACCGGAAAAAACTGGCACTAAAGTCGATGTTTTCATCCAACTGCGAACCAGTCATTTCAAACTGACGCGTGCCAACATTGGTTAGGTACAGTTCTTGTGATCCTTCAAAGTAATTTAAATCTATAGAATTAGAATTTGATGAGAATATTCGATTAATTCGACCTTGGTAAACATCCGATGTATTAGCTGGAAAAGTCGCATCATCGACTACTCCGTTACCCCATTGACTTACATTAAATTCATAGGTTCCGTTAAACACCTGATCAAATTGGGTATAGCTTAATTCGTTAGGATAGAGATAAAAATTACCAAAATGACTTCTACTTTGGTATGTTTTGGAAATATCAATTCCAGTATTTTGATCAAAAGCAGGAAACTGTTGCTCAGGTAGGTTGTTTTGAGTTTGCACCGTGTAATTTGAACTGCTTGAGGTAGGTGTTAAAGAACCATAGGCTGAAGTCCCATCATAAAAAGAAAATCCAACAGAAATGGGTTGATTAGTGCTGCCGCACTTTCTGAGTTCAAACTGTAAATTACCAACATAGCTTCTTGGATCTGCCCCAGTGCCCCATTCAATTTGAGCGTCGTTGACATCGCTTTCAAAATAACCATTCGGCAAACTTGCGGTCACAGTGTAATCGGAGCAACTGCAATTACTAGATTCATTTTCATCTAAATAATCCACAACCATATTGTACTCGCCAGCTTCAAGGCCATAAATTGACCAAGCTCGATTCATACCATTTTCGCCGAAATAAATAGTGAAATAAGCAGTCTCTGTTAGGTCATTGATAAGAAAAGTTCCAGGAGCAGAAGCCGCTATCTCGGTATTACTGGTGTTGGGGTTAAGATTTGGATTGTCAGCATGTCTAAAAAACTTTACTCCGCTTTTGGGCTCATAAGCGCCACAGGCATTTTCTACAAGCAAGTTTAACTTTAGTTGGTTTGCAACTGGAGCAGGTTCTGAATCACTACTAGATGAACAGCCTCCGAGTATAGTTCCTGTGATAATAGAAAGGAGTGCGAGTTTTAATTTCATAATAATTAAGTCCTTAACTTAGTATATTAGAGATGCCAAAGCATCTTTAATTCGATTCTGCAAAAGCTTGCGCTTCACGTCCTAAATATATAAATGTCCTGCTTATTCAGTGAGCTGGCGCATTCTATTAAACTCAATTTGTGATTTCTAGTTTTAAAAGTAAACGAGTTTCACAAATAACTAAATTCGTGAATATTCACATTACTTTTTATTACTGATGAATTCTTTTTCTGTTTTGTTATCATCCGCGCGCGCTTTTTCGGCTATCGCCGAGATTCGAATTGAGATGATTAGTTATTTGGGGATACAAATGAAATTAGTACATGTTTTAACCGTTTTGAGTTTGGCGGTTTTCGGATTAAACACTCAAGCAGAAGAGGATTTTGCTCCACATTGGTACGGTGATATTCATATGGGTAATACCACCACCAGTATGCAGCAAGCACCTCAAGACTTCACCTTTTTGTCAATAGGTGGAACTATTGGTTATGCCGTTAACCCTAATTTTGGTTGGGAATTTATTGGTTCTTTTGCGACTAATGGAAAAGATGACGCTTTAGTTTCCCCTAACTTAAATGTCGATGCCAAAGCACGTTACGATGCGATGGGCTTTTATTTTATGGGAAAAACATCTGGCCAGTTTTATGTGAAAGGTCGAGTTGGACTAGGTATTTCAACTTTTTCATATTCAGCTTCGGGTTATGAAGATGAGGCAAAGCGTACTGTTGGTTTTGCTTATGGCGTTGGCGCTGGAGTTCAGTTAGAAAAAGTTTATTTGGAACTTAACTACAATGCTTTTCCAGAAGCTAAAAATCCCTTTTTCAGTGAATTAAAGTATGATGCAGATCAGTTAGTGTTTTCTGTAGGTGCTCAGTTCTAGTTGTACTATTTACATTAAAGGGGCTAGTGCCCCTTTAGATTTTATTAATTTAAGCATTATGAATTAAAGACCTATCTATTTAAAAATTTAAAACTGCTTTCAAACTTTAATCGAATAAAACTCTTCTTTTTTTCTACAATCAACCCTAGTTTGACTTGCACTATCTGCCCTATATATTCCTCTTTCATTGCTCCAATATATGACTATTAAGTTAATTACACTGTACCAACCTTGAGGTGATAGATTTTTTCTTAGTCAAGGTAGATTATTTAACCTGAACTCGGGATAAGAAAAGCTGAATAAACTGACTAACTATCTTAAAAACAATAAGTTATAGCTACTTTATGTTTCAATTCTTCTAGTTTTGTGGCTAACAAGGCAAATAGGCGAAAGAATAACTGGTTATTTTAAGTCTGTTTAACGCAGTAAGACGCAAAAATAGAGGTATTGAGCGGTTTTTCTTATCCCGAGTTCAGGTTATTTAGTTTCAGATAATAAAGGAGAGAACCAATGAAAAAGATCGCAGTGATTTTGTCGGGTTGTGGAGTATTCGATGGTGCTGAAATACATGAATCTGTTCTAACTCTCTGGTCATTAGAGCAAGCAGGAGCCATTTATCAATGCTTTGCCCCTAATATTGCACAAGCCCATGTCATTAATCATGTTACTGGTGAAGAAATGTCAGAGCAGCGAAATGTGCTGATTGAAAGCGCTCGCATAGCTCGAGGCAATATTAAGGATTTGGCGCAGGCAAATGCTGATGAGTTTGATGGCGTTATTTTACCGGGTGGTTTTGGCGCGGCTAAAAACTTATCTAACTTTGCATTTAAAGGCGCGAACTGTGAAGTTAACACCGATGTCATAAATTTTTGTAAAGCCATGCGCCAACAGCAAAAACCGCTGGGCTTTATATGCATTGCGCCTGCAATGATCCCAAAAATATTCGGCAAGGGGATCAACCTAACAATTGGTACCGATGAAGAGACGGCCCGCGTCATTGACTCAATGGGCGGAAGCCACCAAGCGTGTTCGGTAAGTGAGTTTGTCGTAGATGAAGCCCATAAGGTAGTTTCAACCCCTGCCTATATGTTAGCGGGTTCTATTTCTGAAGCGGCAGAAGGCATTCAAAAGTTGGTTAATAAGGTGATTGAGCTGAGTTAGAGGCACTATCAAACGGGCAACACTCAAACAAGATTGTTGAATCTTGATTCAACATGCTGATCTATTGATGTCAATTATGCATTTTCGCCAAAATCCTCCTGGTCTCATCCCTTTAATGATTTTAGATAGGCCCTTATAAGCATCACTATCGAGCCCTGTAATAAAAGGATAGAGCGACTGACTAACGGTTTAAGGCTCGCATAAGCTGGGCAGATAAAGTCGTTATTTAAACTTGGTTGGAGATAAGAATGGATTTAACGTTTTTAATTGTTCTCGGATTTTTGGTGGTGTTCTTGCTGATGTCGGTCAAGCAGGTACAACAAGGATATCAATACAACATTGAGCGTTTTGGAAAGTAGCAGCGAACTCTTTACCCAGGTTTAGGATTTATTACGCCGCTCATCGAAAGCGTAGGCGCAAAAGTTAATGTGATGGAGCAGGTGCTGGATATTCCAGAGCAGCAAGTTATTTCACAAGATAACGCTACGGTAACCATTGATGCAGTATGTTTTTATCAAGTGATTGATGCCGCTAAAGCCACTTATGAGGTCAACGACTTAACCCGCGCTATGCAAAATTTAGTCATGACCAACATTCGTACCGTGTTAGGCAGTATGGACTTAGATGAAATGTTGTCTAAACGTGATCAAATTAACGCGCGAATTTTAGTGATTGTTGATGAAGCGACCAATCCATGGGGAGTTAAAATTACTCGTATTGAAATTAAAGACATTCTACCGCCTAGAGATTTAGTGGATGCGATGGCGCAACAAATGAAAGCGGAGCGGATTAAACGAGCGCAAATTTTAGAAGCTCAAGGTGAAAAGCAGTCGGCTATTTTACGGGCAGAAGGTGATAAGGAAGCGGAAATTCGTCGAGCAGAAGGTGAGAGAGCTGCATCGTTTTTAGAAGCCGAAGCGAGAGAGCGCTTGGCCGAGGCGGAAGCAAAAGCGACCCATATGGTTTCGCAAGCGATTGCCAAGGGTGATTTAAATGCCATCAATTACTTTGTGGCACAAAAATATGTTGAAGCCTTGAAAGAGTTTGCCAAATCGCCTAACGAAAAATTGGTTTTTATGCCCATGGAAGCGAGCTCGGTTATCAGTTCTATTGGCGGCATAGCAGAGCTTGCTAAAAATACCTTTAAGTCTAACTAAGAGAGGGTTGCGTGAACGAGTTATTTTCACAAATTGAACCTTGGCATTGGATGACCTTTGGTTTTGTGTTGCTGATTTTAGAAATGTTGGCTCCGGCTACCTTGTTTTTGTGGATGGGCGTGAGTGCCATTGTTGTGAGTGTGATCGCTTGGTTGTTCCCAGCGCTTAGCTGGCACGTTTTGTTCGTATTGTTTGGTAGTTTGTCAATTGCGACCTTCTTTGGTTGGCGCGAAATCGCTAAGCGCAAAGGCTACGACAAAGAAGATGTACCAAATACCCTTAATCAGCGTTCTAAGTCACTGATAGGGCGTCGAGGTGTATTGAATGAGGCGGTTAAAAACGGCATTGGCCGAATTCAGCTAGATGATACCTTTTGGCGAATTGAAGGGGACGATATGCCCAAAGGCACCAAAGTTCAAGTGATTGAAGTGGATGGCGCTACCCTTAAAGTGAAGGCGGTCGAGTAATAAATTAGGCAAAGCTTTTAATTCTATCAATTTGTCACAAATCCTCTTTGCACCCATTATGCCCTTTGCGGCATAATGCGGTCGCACCTTGGGAGCGCTCTCCCTCTTTTCAAATCAAATAGTTTAGGATTTTCATGGAACAGCTGACTCAGTTTATTTCCAACCATTGGATGCTTTCTTTAGCATGGGTGGTTATTGCCATTTTATTGTTATTAGCACAGTTGAAGCATATGACCAGTGGAGTTAAGTCCTTGGTTCCGGCCGAAGTGACCCACTTAATCAATAAGCAAGATGGCTTGGTGATCGATATGCGGGCGGTGGCTGATTTTAACAAGGGGCATATCGCGGGTGCCAAGAATATTCCGCAGTCAAAATTAAAAGACAGCATTAAAGAACTTGAAAAGTACAAAAGCACACCCATTATCATGGTTTGTGCCAATGGGATAACCGCAGGATCGGCCTGCTCTGAGCTTAAAAAAGCCGGATTTGAACAAGTGCATAAGTTGGCAGGTGGTCATAATGGCTGGGTAGGAGAGAATCTTCCAGTTGTTCGCAGCTAACAAGGTTTGGGGCTCATCGAATTAATTAAAATAAGATAGCGTAACTAATTAAGTAATTAAGAAGAAGTTAGAGAGATTAACATGACTGATAATGTAGAAATTAAACCAGAAGGCGCGGAAGCGACGGCACAAACTGCAGATGGCGTGCAGGTAGGTATTCAACGCATTTATACTAAAGATGTTTCATTTGAAGCACCTAATGCCCCTGAAGTATTTATGGATCCAAACTTCAAGCCAGAAGTTAAAATGGAAATGAACAGTAAGTCTCGTAAAGTAGCGGATGATTTATACGAAGTAGTTTTAACAGTTACATTAACTGCTAAATCTGGTGAAACCACTGGTTTCTTAGTTGAAGTGCAACAAGCCGGTTTATTCGGTGTTCGTGGTTTAAACGATGATCAACTTCGCGGACTTTTGAGCACCTTTGCTCCAGAAACCTTATATCCTTATGCGCGTGAAGTGATGTCTACTAACATTCAACGTGGTGGCTTCCCTCCAATTTATTTAGCGCCAGTTAATTTCAATGCGTTATACCAAGCACAAATGCAACAAGCTGCTCAGCAAGCTCAAGCTGCGCCAGCAGAAGGACAGGCTGTAAACTAAGCGTGACTACTGCAACCTCGCAGTTTTCACCGATTGCGGTGCTAGGAGCTGGCTCTTTTGGCACCGCATTAGCTATTTTATTAGCCGGTAACGGCAATCCGACCCGATTATGGTGTCGCGATGAATCACAAGCCACCGAAATGCAGCTTCATCGCTGTAATGCTAAATACCTTCCAAAAGTTCAGTTTCCATCAACTCTAGAAGTAACTAATGACTTAGCCACTGCTTTAGCAGGTGTTAAAGATATCCTTATTGTGACTCCAAGCGGTGCTTTTGGTGAAACATTAAAGTCCATCAAAAAACATGTTAACGGCGATATTCGTATTGCTTGGGCCTGCAAAGGACTTGAGCCTGGATCAGGTCGGTTTTTACACCAAATTGCTGAACAAGAGCTAGGAGCACAAACGCCCTTAGCCGTTTTGTCAGGGCCTACCTTTGCGGCTGAATTAGCTAAAGCTATGCCCACAGCAGTGACTTTGGCTTCAAATAACTCAGAGTTTGCAAACGATATGGCGCAAAGAATGGTTAATGGCGCCTTTAGGGTTTACACCTCAGAAGATATGGTAGGAGTGCAACTGGGAGGCGCTTTAAAAAATATTATTGCTGTCGGTGCGGGTATTTCTGATGGAATGGGATTTGGAGCGAACTGTCGAACCGCACTGATTACCAGAGGGCTTGCTGAAATTCAGCGACTAGGGCTTACCTTAGGTGGCAAACCAGAAACTTTTCAAGGTTTAGCCGGTTTGGGTGACCTTGTGCTGACTTGCACTGATGATCAGTCGAGAAATCGCCGTTTTGGTTTGGCGCTTGGCAAAGGTGCTTCGGTTGAAGATGCAATTAAAGGCATTGGCCAAGTGGTTGAAGGCGCTAAAAATGCTCATCAGGCCAAATTACTGAGCGAAAAATATCAAGTTGATATGCCAATTGCTGAGTCGATTTATAATATTGTTCATTGCGGAGCCGATCCAGAACAGCAAGCTTATGAGCTGTTAGGAAGAGAGCTAAAGGCCGAAGGCGAATAAATATAAGGGGAAATTTATGGAGCGTATAGTCATTATCATTGTTGCCATTTTTGCTTCGGTAGCTACTTACTTTTGGGGCATGCAAAATGGACAGCAGCAAACTCGAGAGTTACAACGGCATCATGCCAATTTACAAAAAGCTGAAATGCTCAGCGAACAAATTCAGTATCAAACGCTATTGAAACTTGGTAAAACCGATGAGCTTAATGTGTTGTTAAAAAGCCGGATCTTAACCGAAAAAGCCATGCTCGAAGGCGAAGTGGCTCGTGGTAATAATAAGAGTGAGCGTATTTTAAAAGACGCTATTGAAATGGCGGAGCTGGTTCTTAATTCTGAATCTAACTGAATAAGTGCTATAGAATTGTCATCAAGCTGCCTCATGCTTAATGAGGCAGTACTCTACAAATAAATCCTTTAATGTATTGGGTCTCAGGAATGGATGGGTGGATCGGGTGATCTTGCCCTTGATGACACTGTTCAATTATTTGTACGGTTTTATCTAAATGTCTGCCTGCTGCTCGAATACATTCTAGTAAATCTTCGGCTTTTAAGTGCATCGAGCAGGAAGCTGCTAATAAAATTCCGTCTCTTTCCAATAGCCTCATACCCATTTCAATCACTTTTCGATAAGCATTGAGGCCTGCCTTGTGGTCTTTTTTCTTTTTGATGAAAGCGGGAGGATCAATAATGACCACATCAAACTTTTGCTGCTGTTGTTTCAATTCTTGCATAGCAGAATGAGCATCGCCTTCAACACAAGTGAGTTTGTCATCGAAACCGTTTAATTTGGCATTGGCTTCGAGCTCATCGAGTGCTTTGGCTGAAATATCGATACACCAAATTTCTTTGGCACCGGCCGAGGCGGCTTGCAAACCAAAAGCACCAATATAACTGAACACGTCGAGCACTTTTTTATCGTGACAGTATTTCGAAATCTGCTGACGGCTGACTCGATGATCAAAGAACCAGCCGGTTTTTTGTCCGCTCCAAGGATAAATGCTAAAGCGAGTGCCATTTTCCTCGATTTCAATCTGTTCAGGTGTCTCACCAAAGGCTTGCTGGTTTTCATTACTCAGGTTTTCGGCAATACGTGAGCGACTGTCATTACGCAGTAGAATGCTGGCGGGTTTGAGTACTTTGAGTAAGGCTTCGATAATGGCGTCTTTCATCGATTCCATTCCAGCCGTTGTAATTTGTGCAACCAAGTGATCGCCAAACCGATCAACGATAAGACCTGGCAATAAATCGGATTCACCATACACTAACCGGTAGAAAGGTTTATCAAACAGGTTTTGCCGCAACGAAAGGGCAATATTAAGCCGGTGAACTAATAGTGATTTATCCACAGAAATAGATTTATCTCGCGATAAAATTCTGCCACATAATAAGTTATTGGGGTTTATGTAAGCCGTTGCTAAAAACTGGTTTTGACTTGAATAAATTTCAACAAGTTCTCCAACTTCAATCGACTTTAATGGGGTCGCTTGGGTATCGATTTCATTCGAATAAATCCAAAGATGACCACTTTTGATCCGCCGTTCTTCGTTTTTCTTAAGAAGTAATTTGTTTAGATTCATGCGAATTGCTCGTATTGACCGAAAAGGATAATTTGATTGGGGTGGTATTATAGCCGCAATAAAAGATTCTTCGCACAGTTCCCACATAATAAAAGCGATCGGTTTAAACTTCAGGCCAATCAAAAAGCAAGTAAGCGAATAACTCGATGTTTTAAAAGTAGCTGTTACCTTGTGATAAGTAAGATTGGTAACCTGCTAATACAAAAGAAGGAAAAAATGATCGATTCAGTGATTGCACCTGCCGCGGAGAGTGTTAAACTGTTTTTCTGGTGAAAATGTGTCCAATAACGCAGTAAATCAGTCCAATTCAGTGTAAGTTAATCCAACCCAGTTACCATAGAACACCATAATGCAGCACAAAAGCAATACGGCACAGCAGCTAAAAGATAAGCAACCAGTCATTGATCGACAAGCCAGTCGATTAGAACAGGTGAGACAGGAACGGGTTCAACAAGGCATGGAACATTTACACACAACCACAGATATTCAATCTGCGGACGTTGAACAAATCGTCATGGAATCGGCTGATACTGCCCGCGAAATGATGGTTCCTAGTTTTGAGTTAGCAGAACTCGATTATTGGTTAAGGCCAAAATTTTCGAAGTTTCACTATCGTTTTAGGCTGTTTAATTCACGCTATTTAAAGCTTGATCGAGTCGACCTTAAGGGTAAAGAGTTAGGCTCTACTGAGTTTCATGTGGGTTTATTAACTGCTGAGTTCAAAAAGAGTAAAAGTACCGCTTGGCTGATGTTTACTGGTGCCATTCTTCTTTTACTAGCAACCGGCGGGCTTGTTTACTTACAAGAGGACTGGACGCTTATTGCGGGCACTGGGCTGTTAAGTACTTTGTTATTTGCAGTGCATTATTATTCATATCGCGAAACTTCAATGTTTTATACTCGTTCGGGCGATGTGCCTTTGCTGCATTTAAGTCACCGTTGTGAGTGCAATAAAAGTTTGTGTCAGTTCATTGAAGTGCTCTCTGAGCGTATAAAAGCTAACCCTCTTCCTAAGTCTCATGCTTACTTAGCTAAAGAAATGGCTTGGCATAGAGAGCTTGCGCAAAAAGGCTGGCTTAGTGATGTTGATTATCATAAAGCGAAAAAACGGCTAATGAAGCTGTTTAATTGCAAACCAAAGTAAGCATTAAACTCAGTCCAATTCAGTCGACCGTATCAGGCATTCTTAGTAGCATAGCAACACGGCGATTTTTTTGTCGTCCTTCTTCGGTGTCATTTGCTGCAACCGGTTTACTATCGGCATAGCTGATTGCTCTAAGTCTACTGGCGGGCATCCCGCGGCTCGCCAAGTATTTCACAACATTACTCGCTCTTGCCGCTCCGAGTTCCCAATTTGATGGAAACTGAGTGGTATCGATAGGAATATTGTCGGTGTGTCCTTCAATTAAAATGGTGCCTGCGGCTAATTCAAATACAGGTAATAGATTGTCGAGTATTTGTTGTCCGGTTGTTTTTAACTGCGCATTACCTGAATCGAATAACATTCGGTCTTCGATTTGCAGTGAGATGAATTCGTCTTCCAAAGTAAGCGCCACATCATCTTTGAGTTTAAGTGAGTCCAGCACTTGATGGACTCGTTCTTGCCAGTGCTGAAGTACAATAGCGCTACGTCCTTCCATTTCTAGTTGCCTTAAAGGCTCTATTTCTTCATTCAGTGCTTCAATGGTTTGTTGTTGATTTTCAACCGTACTTCGCGAATTTAATAGCTCATAGCTCGACATTGAAAGCAGCACAATAAACATCATGGTGAGCAAAATGAAAACGTCTAAATAAGGCAATATCCAATGTTCTTGCTCGTGTGATGATGCTTTGTTGAGTAATAGCTCATCGGCTAGGCTGCTGCGATTGAGGCTGATATGAGATTGATTGTCCATTATCTACAGCCTGTTTTCGGCTTCACGATCGGCATTGCGGATCAGTTCATCACTCCGTAACGAGGGAGACGATAGCTCAGCCATATGCAGACTTTGGTTGAGTTCATCTTCATGGTGGGCTACAAATGAGTCGAGTGTTGCACGAATAAATGCTGGACTGCGTCTTTGACTCATTAAGGTCACACCTTCCATCACCATGGTCATCAACATCACCCTCTTTTCGGTACGGCGCTCAAGTTTGGTGGCAATCGGTTTAAAAATGAGGTTAGCCATGAGTAAGCCATAAAATGTGGTGACTAAAGCAATGGCTAGATGAAATCCTATTTCAGAAAAGTTTTTGTTATCGAGAATGTTTAGCATATTAATCAGCCCAATTAAGGTGCCGAGCATCCCAAACGCTGGGGCAAAATTGGCCATCGACATAAACATTTGAGCTTCAGCTTGTTCTCGCGCTCTCAGTCGGGTGATCCGCCAATGGAGTAAATCGATAATGTCTGGCAGAGGCGTTTTATCAATAACTAACTGTACTCCTGTTTTTAAAAAAGGATTGGCAACGGTAGTCAAATCTTTTTCAACTCCGCGAATATCATCTCTAAACCATTTGCGCGCCATTTCTTCGATTTCTTCTATTTGGCTCTGCGGATCGATCCGCTTGTCGTACAAAACGATCGCAACGAGTTTGAACAGGCGAAAGAATTCACGGAAGGGGTAGCTAACTAATGTTGCGGCAATGGTTCCACCGAGCACAATGATAATGCCAGGCAAGTTTAAAAAGGCAGTTAAGTCGACAGCGCTTAAAAAGATGACCAAAACGACAACCGCTAGGCCAAAAATAATTCCAAAAATGGTTGAAAAATTCACGTGCTCTCCCTTTTGCAAGTGCATCACATACCTAGGTTATCGGCGTTTAACCCCTGTACTTTAAATTCAGTGGTTCCTTAGCCTGAAATCGACAAAGTTGCGAATTGAACTTACGCATTCTGCTACACTCCGAGCTTAATTAAACAAGCCACTTAATACTCACTTAAATTAAAAAATGAACTTCCTTTCTTCATGGCCATGGCATAAGCGTACGTTAGCACTGGCACTCCCGATGATTTTGACCAATTTAACCGTGCCATTAACCGGCATGGTCGATACTGCTGTGATGGGGCATTTAGAGGATGCATCATTTTTGGCTGCCAGCGCCATCGGTGCCACTTTGTTTACCTTACTGCTGTGGCTGATGGGGTTTTTGCGTATGAGCACCACGGGTCTTACAGCGCAAGCGCAAGGCGCTGAGCAAAACCATGAGTTGATTGCGGTGCTTTATCGAGCGGGGTTATTGGCCTTAGCCATTGGAGTGATTGGGATCGCGCTGCAAAAACCTATTTGGTTAGTCACTAGTTATTTAATGACTGCCGAGCAATCGGTTTTAGAGCTAGCAAATACTTACTTTTCTATTCGCATTTGGGCGTTGCCGGCGGTGCTATTAAGATTTGTGTTGATTGGCTGGTTGCTCGGTGTTCAACGCGCACGGGGGCCTCTGCTTATTTTAATTGTGACCAATCTAATTAACATTGTGCTCGATATTTACTGGGTGGTGTACTGTGGCTGGAATATTGAAGGCGTAGCTTACGCCAGTTTGGTTGCAGACTGGGTTGGTTTAGCCGTAGGCTTTTGGTTTGTTGTAAAAGTTTTCGCCATACTGGAGCTGCCTAAACTCAGTCAAACAAAATGGTTTAACCCCGATAAAATAAAGCGCCTGTTTCATTTAAATCGTGACATTTTTATTCGCACCCTTGCACTTGAAGCGGTGTTTTATAGTCACACGGTGATCTCAAGCTCATTCGATACTCTGGTGCTTGCCGCCAACGCCATTTTAATGAATTTTGTTTTGTTGCTTTCGTATGGTCTTGATGGATTTGCCCATGCGGTTGAGGCTTTAGCGGGGCATGCCTTTGGTGCTAAACAGAAAGATAACTTTAAACAAGCCATAACCACCGCTGCGGTTTGGTCTTTAATAACGGCGTTGGGCTTTTGCTTGGTATACAGTTTGTTTTCAAATGAGCTGATTGGGTTGATGTCGGATCAATGGGCTATTCAAATGACGGCGGCTAATTATTCAGTCTATTTAGTGGTTTTGCCGCTTATTGCGGTTTGGAGTTATTGGCTGGATGGCATTTTTATTGGCATTACCGACTCGCGTTCAATGCGTAACTCGATGGTGGTGTCGGTGTTATTGGGGTTCTTTCCGTTAGCTCTGCTGGTTTTGATTTGGGGTAACCATGGGCTTTGGATCGCGTTTTTAGGTTTTATGATCATAAGAGCCAGTTTACTGGCTCTGCCACTGAAAAAACTGATTGATAGGCCTTGGTAGTTATCCCGAGTTTAGGTTAGTGATTACATACTTCGCTTTAACGGTTTTCAGTTACCGGGATCGAAGTATCGGTACTTTGTAAGGATGACTGGCGCAGTCGATAAATCAAAAGGGTAATAAATAACACTAATGGAACGCTGCTCATCAGCAAAATGCCCTGCCAAGCATATTGAAACAGCAGCCAACCGGAGCTGAGTGCCGCTAACGCTTGGGTGCCGAACACCAAAAAGTCATTGGTAGCCTGAACTTTGAATCGTTCATTGGCCGAGTAGCCGGTTGGCAAGAGTGCTGTGCCGGCCACAAATAAAAAGTTCCAACCCACTCCGAGCAATATCAGTGCAAGCATAAAGCCGATCATGGTTTGTGAACTAAATGCCACGATTAAACAGATAGCAAAGGCGAGTGCTCCCAGTCCCATCATTTTGTAATATCCAAAACGAGCCACCCAAGCACCAGAAAAAAGGCTAGGTAAATACATGGCGGCAATGTGTGCTTGAATCACCCACTTGGTATCGGTCAGCGAGTGACCATGGTGATGGTGCATACTGAGTGGGGTTGCCGTCATTAAAAAACTCATCACCGCATAGGCAAGCGCGGCTGCCGCTATCGCAATCAAGATATTAGGTTGAGTCAAAATTTGGAGTAATGGACGGCCCTTAATGTCATGGTCAAATGTAGCTGCTTCATCACTGCGAACTTGAGTGAGCAACAAAAAGCCGATGGCATTGACTGCGGCTAACAATACAAAAGAGCCCACAAACGTTTGTTGAAAACCATCTTTACCGAACACTGATAATTCTGGCCCCAAAAAGGCCGCCAAGATTCCACCCAACAAAATAGTTGAGGCAGCGCGCGACATCATCTCTGGAGCAACACTTTCCATGGCAACAAACCGATATTGCTGGGCAGAACCAGCGGCTGCGCCAATGGCAAAAGCGGCCATACAAAACAAATTGAAAGAACTTATATGTAAGCTATAACCGGCCAATAAAGCTGAAGCAATCGCAAATATAGCGTAGCTTAAAAATACTTTCTTACGGCCAAATCGGCTCATCAACATAGCAATAGGAATGGTGTTTGCGGCTACCCCTACAATCATCAAGGCAACGGGTAAGGTTGCCCACTTGGGATCAGGCGCTAAGGTTTGACCAATTAATCCTGCGGTTAGCACTACCATTGAAGTGCCACATAGCATTAATGCATAGCAGATGGTGAGCAGTTTTACTTGAAAAGGTAACTTGGTTTTCATGAATAGCGCGGCAGGTAAAAGGATAGTCACTATGCCCTAATGCTCATTGACTGCCAAATGCATTTTTTGCATAGCCAATCTTTTGCAAACAGTCGAAAGGTTTGCCTTTTATCTCAGATACTGGTTTGATCGCACTTTAATTTCACAAATACAACAATAAGGTGGAGACTGTGAGCGACGGAAAAGAGCAGGCTGTTAGCCCATCGCGCGGGTTAGATTCAAAGGCCTATCGGCCATTAAAGCCCGGTGAACAATACGAGCCCTATGTAGGGGCACAAGAAAACATCGCCGAATTTACGTTTAAATCGATTGGCCTTGGGATTATTTTTGGGGTGATATTCGGCGCAGCCAATGCGTATTTAGGGCTGCGTGCCGGATTAACGATTTCTACTTCAATACCGGTGGCGGTTATGGCGGTGGCGGTATTTAAAATTTTGGCCAAAGGCGGCATCAAAAGCACCATATTAGAAACCAATATTGCCCAAACCACAGGATCGGCCTCAAGCTCGGTGGCCAGCGGTGTCATTTTTACCCTGCCAGCCCTTTTTATGTGGGGAGTTGCGCCCGATTTACTGCAAATGACCATATTGGCTATGTGCGGTGGATTACTCGGTATTTTGTTTATGATCCCGCTTAGAAAATATTTGATCGAGCGCGAGCATGGCAACTTACCTTACCCAGAAGGCACCGCCTGTGCAGAAGTGTTAGTGGCTAATGAAGCCGGTGGTAATCGCGCTAAACATATTTTTATTGGGATTGGGGTTGCGGCGCTTTTTAAAACGCTGACTTCATGGCTTAAAGTGATCCCCGATCACGTCACCTTTAACATTCCATTTGTAAAGAAGGCTGCAGTAGGGGTTGATCTATCGGCAGCGCTGTTTGGTGTCGGTTATATTTTAGGGCCTCGCATTGCGCTTATCATGGTGGGTGGCGGATTGTTGTCATCCTTAATCATTATTCCTGCCATTGCTTATTGGGGCGATGCTCGGATGCTGCCGCTGTACCCAGAAACAGTTAACCTGATTAAAGATATGTCGGCCAGCCAAATTTGGACGCGATACGTGCGCTATATTGGTGCCGGTGCGGTAGCAACCGCTGGGATCATTACGTTAATTCGCAGTATTCCCGTTATGATTGAAAGCTTTAAAGTGGGCTCGAAGCATATCAACATGGGTGGTGGTGCTGGTTCGCAACCGCGTACCAGCCGTGATTTACCGTTAAAAGCAGTAGGCATTGGCTTATTTGCAGTTGTACTGGTTTTAACTTTGGCTCCAAATGCGTTTGGCGCTGTTGGTGGCATTGATACCCGTTTAGTCGCGGCTATTTGTGTGGCTATTTTCTCGTTCTTTTTTGTTACGGTTGCATCGCGCATTGTTGGCTTGGTGGGGGTAACCTCCAACCCAACTTCGGGCATGACCATCGCAGCATTACTCGGTACGGCAACGGTTTTCTTAGCCATGGGCTGGACCGATACGTCGGGTAAAGCGGCCACTTTAATTGTCGGCTGTGTGGTAGCGATTGCCGCATCTATTTCTGGTGATACCTCGCAAGATTTAAAAAGTGGTTACTTACTTGGTGCAACACCCCGTAACCAACAACTAGCTGAACTCATTGGCGTGCTCACTTCAGCCACCTTTGTTTGTTTAGCGGTATTGTTACTCGCCGAAACGTTTGGCTTTGGCAGCCGTGAATTACCTGCGCCTCAAGCCACGTTAATGAAGCTAGTTATTGATGGGGTGCTCGATCAAAACTTACCTTGGACCTTAGTTGGGCTTGGTGCCGGCATAGCTATTGTGTGTGAGCTTTTTAAAATTCCTTCTCTGCCTTTTGCAGTGGGTGTGTATTTACCGGTATCAACCATGACCCCTATTTTTATTGGCGGCATGATCAGACACTACTTTGAATCGCGCACAAAAAATAACGAGCAACTTGAAGCACGCCGTGAAAAAGGTGTATTGCTGGGTTCAGGTTTTGTGGGCGGTGAAGGTTTGCTGGGTGTAGGTATTGCGGCGGTTGCCTTTATTCAATCGCAAAAACCGGCAGGTATTGGCACCGGTTGGGCGGGTAGTGATTTAATTGCCATGATTGCAGGCGCTATAGCGTTTACTTTATTGGTTACTTGGTTTTTCCGATCAATTAAAAATTCGAAAATAGACGAGTAATAAAAGAGGCGGCGCAAAAACCGGATGGTTTGCGCTGCCCTTTTTAAAAATCACAGTTTTTATAATTTACATCTAGTTTATCGTTCGATAAATAAGCCTTTTTAGGCAAGCAAAGCCTGATGTGCATTTGGCACATAGCCTCATTTATGCAATATGATAACTCATTGAAATTCAGGGTAAATTCACTAGCTAACAGTTCTTAGAATAATTATAGGTTATTAATTAAATACATTTTTGTTGACAGAGCTTTCGTTTCGTATGAGTATGTATACGTATGTACGCATTTGTAATAAAAGGCTGA
This sequence comes from Kangiellaceae bacterium, assembly GCA_041591085.1. GTDB lineage: Bacteria > Pseudomonadota > Gammaproteobacteria > Enterobacterales > Kangiellaceae > Pleionea. Next base: position 16,915 of record JBFHSP010000028.1, read on the forward strand.
TAATTGACTATGCCAAATCCAAAATCAAGTAATAACTCAATAAAGAGCGCAGGAAAGGCAATCAATATTAGTGCGCGAATTTCCCAAGAAGATGCTGAATTTCTTGCTCGTTATAAAGCTGCGGGCTGTGTTACGCCGAGCGATAAACTTAGAGCTATCTTGACTGAAGCTCGTGAAAGAAATGAAAAGTTACGAGACTTTAGAGGGAGCATTGATTTATTCCATGAGATGTTAGCCCCTATAGCTGGAGAATTTAGAGAGCTTGAATTAACAAATAACACTCATTCGGAATTGATATCTAGAGTTTTACACTGGTTACCTGATATGTTGGCGTTTATTGTATCTTCAGAGGTTAACTTAGATAAAAATACCTCAAAGCAAGAGCTAGTTGAAATTGAGGCTGCTATTGCAGATAGGATATTTCGGCTAATAGAATCAACTTTACAGATGGGTATAACCAAAAGAAGCAATTGTTATGACGTTGAAGCAATTTCAAGTCGTCTCGATCCTATATTAGATATCGCAAAGGTTATTAGAAATTAAATTTAAAAGGAGAAAGTAAATGAAAGAGAGCTTAACCAGTAGAGTAGGTAGACTGATTAGTGGTGGTTTTAACGCGCTTGTCGATGCGGTTGAAAACTCGGTTCCTGAGTCCGTGATGGAAGAGGCTATTAGAGAAATTGAAGGTACGATTGATGATGTTCGAACTGAGCTAGGTAGAGCCATTGCCAATAAACATTTGGCAAATACTCGGCTTCTTGATGAAAACACTAAACATGAATCGCTTGCTGAAAGTATTGAAGTTGCCGTAAAAGAAGGCAGAGATGATTTAGCTGAAGCTGCAATAGCGAAGCAAATGGATATTGAAGTTCAAATTCCTGTTCTCGAAGCAACAATTAGCGAAAGCGCACAGAAAGAGAAGGAGCTAGAAAGCTTTATTGCAGCTTTGCAAGCAAAGAAACGAGAAATGCAAGATGAATTACTTCGTTTCAGAGAAGCAAAAAAAGAGTCTATTGCAAATGCTACTGGAAGTGTACCTGGTAGTACTAATAAAGCATCAGGAGTTGGAGTCAAAGCCGAAAAGGCAACACAAGCTTTTGATCGTGTGTTAGAAAAAGCAACTGGCTTATCAAGTTCTAAAAGAACAACTTCGATGGAATCAGAAGCGAAGGTTGCAGAATTGGAAGCACTGGTTAATAAAAACCGAATTGCAGAAAGACTTGCTGCTATTAAGAGTAATATGGATAAATAAGAATGTTAGAGTTAATCACTGCTGACCAAAATTGGCCATTTGCTGTAGCACTATTGGTTATGTTGGGAATAGCTCTGTTGGAGGGACTTGCGAGTTTACTCGGAGCTGGAGTTTCTAGCTTTCTAGATTCTCTGTTGCCTGACAGTGATATTGATGTAAATGCTAGTGCTTCGATAGATGGCTCGGAAGTCCCTTCTGCTTCTGCTTTAAGTCGTTTTTTAGGATGGCTTAGGGTTGGAAAAGTACCGGTTTTGGTTTTACTTGTAATTTTTTTAACCGGCTTTGGACTAATTGGTTTGTTGATACAGTCAATTTCGAACTCGTTGTTTAATCTATATCTACCAAGCTTAGTAGCGAGTTCTATAGCTTTTTTCTTGTCACTTCCGATAGTCCGTGTATTGGGTGGTGGAATAGGAGCGATTATGCCTAAAGACGAAACTGATGCTGTGTCAGAAGATTCGCTTTTGGGGAGAATTGCAACAATAACATTAGGAACATCTTCATATGGAAATGCGGCTCAAGCTAAAGTAAAAGATCAGCATGGATTAACTCATTACATTATGGTTGAACCTGATAATCTAGAAGAGACATTTAGTGCCACACAATCAGTATTATTAATAAAAAAAGAAGGTTCACTTTTTAAAGCGATCCGTAATGAAAATCAGTCACTCGTAGACAATTAACTTTAACGAGTTATTTTTAGGGAATCTAAATATGAGCAGTAATTTAATCGACATACTAACTATTGCTGGCACAATTATTATTTCGTTGTTAGCCATGGGAATGATTTTAGCTCGGCTTTATCGAAGGGCGACAAAGGAAGTTTCATTTGTTAGAACGGGATTTAGTGGTCAAAAAGTTATTATGAATGGCGGTGCCTTGGTATTCCCTGTTCTTCATGAAATTATTCCGGTTAACATGAACACACTGAGGCTCGAAGTGAGAAGAGCAAATGAACAGGCTTTGATTACTCGTGATCGAATGCGTGTAGACGTTACGGCTGAGTTTTATGTTCGTGTAAAGCCTTCGGCAGACTCTATTGCAAATGCCGCCCAAACACTCGGTATGAAAACAATGAACCCTGAAGCCTTAAAAGAGCTGGTTGAGGGTAAATTTGTCGACGCTTTAAGGGCAGTAGCTGCGGAAATGAAAATGACTGAGTTACATGAGCAGCGAGTGGATTTTGTTCAGAAAGTACAACAAGTCGTTTCTGAAGATTTGTTAAAAAATGGTTTAGAGTTAGAGTCAGTTTCTTTGACTGGACTTGATCAAACTACTAAAGAGTTTTTCAATCCTGATAATGCGTTTGACGCTGAAGGTTTAACTCGTTTAACCGAAGAAATCGAACAGCGTAGAAAAATGCGAAATGACATTCAGCAAGATACCAATGTTCAAATTGCGAAAAAGAACTTAGAGGCAGAGCAACTCACTTTAGAAATAAGAAAAGAAGAAGAATACGCAAGACTTTTACAGGAGCGAGAGGTCGAAATAAGAAGAGCGGCACAAATTGCTGAGATTGCAAGAGAGCGTGCAGATAGGGAAAGAGATGCACAAGAAGCAAGTATTACTGCAAGTAGACAAGTTGAATTAGCAAGAATAGAAGCCGATCGTGCAATCGAAGAGCAACGAATAGAAAAGGAACGGCTGATTCGTGAAAAGGATATTATGAGGGAGAAATCGATAGAAACTGCTGACATTGAGCGAATTAAATCGATTGAAATAGCAGGGCAAGATAAAGAAATTGCTGTTGCTGAAAAATCAAAAGAAAAGTCGCACGCACAAGCTGAAGCTGATATTGCCCGTCAAAAAGCAATTAAAGAGCAAGAGCAAGTTCAAACCGTAAAAGAAACTGCAATAGCAGAACGTAAGAAGCAAATTGAACTTGTTAAAGCTCGAGAAGAGGCGGAGCGACAAGCTATATCCATTACGGTAGCAGCAACCGCCGATAAACAAGCAGCTGATGATCAGTCAGAGGCAATTCGAATAATGGCTAATGCTAATGCCGAACGAAATAGAATCGAAGCATCTGGTGAAGCTGAAGCTGTCAAGCTTCGAGCAGACGCTGATGCTAAGCGTTATCAAGTTGAAGCTGAAGGTAAAAAATCGTTAAACGAAGCTGCAAACTTGTTATCTGCAGATCAAATCGCAATGCAAGTTAGAATTGAGTTATTGAAAGTATTACCTGATATTATTCGCGAAAGTGTTAAGCCAATGGAGCAAATTGATGGGATTAAAATTATCCAAGTTGATGGCTTAAATGGCGGAACGGCTTCAGGCGTTAATAATGGAAGTGGAGGCAATGTTGATGGAGGAAATCTTGCAGATCAAGTAGTCAATAGTGCATTAAGATATCGAGCGCAATCACCGCTAATAGACTCCTTGCTTTCTGAAATTGGAATGAATTCAAAAGACATCAATGGCTTGACCGAAGTTTTAAAGCCAAGCCAAAAAGATCCAGGTGCTTCTAAAAAATAATTTAATGATCTTTACAAAAAATAAAAAAAAGCATTTTCAAGTAATTGATGGTGCTTTTTTTATTTATGGATAACAAAAAGATATGAAGAAAATAATTTCTGCGATTGCATTTATTGTTTTTGCGATTGTCTTACCAATTCATTTAGTTACTGACGATCCATTAGATCCAGAAGCTCAAAAATGGATTGAGCACTATTCCACGGAACCAAACTTAGACAACAATGCTTTTATTGCATTGATTGCACTAGGATATGACACGGATGACTCTTATCAAAGAGCTACAAAAGAGTATTTAGATTACGTAGAAAGGCTAAACAACACCTTGGATATATATGAAAACATTCTTGAATATCCAAGAATAGTAAATCTTCCAACATCGGTCATTGATGATAAGTATTGCACGATGGGAGAAGAAGGCTGTTTTGAGAAACTAGAGACCAATAAATCCGAAATAGGGGAAGATTTGACTACTAGCGAAGATGTCTTAACTAAATTTCTAGCTATATCAGATTACGAAAATTTTCAACCTATTAATGCCACAATAACAGAGCCTAGCCTTGAGGTTCTTATTAAATTAGTAAAGTTAACAGGGATTCAAATTTATTATCAAATACAAGAAGGAAATGTAAACAGAGCTGTGGAAATGCTTGAAAAATTAGCACGAATAGAACGATTTTTTTTCAAAGTAATTTAGAAGTTAATTTCGATTTTCTATTATTATTCCACTACGAATCAGTATACATCCCCTTGGTTAAAAAGCTTTTAGAAATTAATTTTCAACATTGGGAAAAGCTTTCGGTATTATTGTCTAACATAGATATCAATTTTATGTCTATGAATCACGACTGGCTTCAACAATTCAATAATACAGTGATAACAATGAAGCATATTTCTAAGTCTTTAGAAAGCTTAGAGGATCGGAGTTTTTTCTCAATTTATTTATCTAAACTAAAGTTTAAAGAAAGTATGACAATTAACGAAAGTTTCGAGCATGCGAAGCAGCTTTTGATTCCAAAAGGCATCTATAAAAAAGATTTTATTCATGAGTTTGAGAAAACTAAAAATCAAGAAAAAGTTCTTGATAAGTTACTAAAGTCAGAGGCGGAAAATCTATATTTGACTTCAATAAAAAACTACAAAAATGTAGTAGGTCATAATCTTCTTATTATCGCAAGACCACTAATCATTGATTTAACCAAGGATAAAATAGAACTAGACTTAAAAATTTCACTTCTAAGGTTACTGATTAGCTCTAAAAATGACTCAATTAATGATGTGATCAAGAGGAAAGAGTATATAAATTCTTATACAGGTGAAGCGCCAATAATAGAAAACGACTTGGTTTGTTATGAGGTTTTTAGTAAGGTTTGTCTGAGCACAAAATTAGACAGTGTTTTGTAATCACAACCAATTATTCAGCATAAACCCAACGCCAATGCGCGTATTCTTGTGATTGTAATCGAGCAGTGTTTCGCCATAACCGTGAAATAGTTGAATATGCAGTTTTACTTTTTCATTAAGGGGCTTTGAATAACCTAGCTCAATTGCACCGCGATTTTCGCTGCGTAAGTTGTTTCTAAATAACACCGATAATTCATTATCGTTCATGCGCCGAAATGCGCGCAATTCAAAATAGCCGAAATAGTCATCAATATCGGGATTATCATCACCTTTAACATCATTAATATCCGTTTTTTGTCGTTCCGGGATACGCCACCAGGGCTTAAAGCTCAAGTACCAGTTATCGTATTCAAATAACCAATCTAAATAAAGGCGATTCCAGCTGCGAGATAAGTTACCCGACTGACCATTACTCTGATGAGAAAAACCAGCGGTGACTAATGGAATATGGCCCCCTAAAAATTCCCAATCAGTTAAAAACGCCAGCATAATTTCAGGTTCA
>JBFHSP010000029.1:0-22265 GCA_041591085.1 Kangiellaceae bacterium
GCAACAGCAGAGCACACTGTTAATGTAAAAAAAGACAGTGGTTTCCTTGGTAGTATTCATTGGGGAGTCATGCTTGTTCTTGGATTAGTTGGCTTGGGCAGACGCAAGCGCAGTTAACTAAGCAATATCTGCCAAAGGGAGGGTGAAAGCTCTCCCTTTTTTATTAATTACAAATTTTATGAAGGATGGTTATGAGTAAGTCTACTTTTATAATGTTGATCTTAATAGCAATGATGGTCTCTGCTTGTACCAATGATAACGCTTCAATAAAAATTCAAAACCAACCGCAACCGGAGGTAGCTCATTCTATAAATAATGCTTCGTTAATGGACATAAACTTTACGAGTTTGATGATAAAAGTTGAAGGATGCGGCTCGCGATGTCCTATTTACGCTTTACATGTGTTAAAAAATGGAGATGCTAATTTTCAAGGGGTAGCATTTGTAGCGGTTGTCGGAGAGAAAAAGCTGCAGCTTAGCGATAAGCAGTTAGAAGAAGTTCGAGAGCTTTTAATCGAGGTGAGCCAAACGAGTCATTGTAAAGTTGAAAACTCCGATATAAACATTATCCGAGTTAACTGGACTGTAGAAACAAGCCAGTATTCTAAAAGTTTAAACTCAGATTGCCATAAAAAGACATTTGCTAAAATAGAAATTTGGCTAAATAAAAATCTGCAGAGTCTAATTAGCAATAGCTTTGAAAGTTAAACATATATTTTAGAGTTAAATATGATGGGTTAAAAATTGACTGCATTCATCTGCAGATAAAGCTTGTGTGATGTAATAGCCTTGAATTTGGTCGCAATTGGACTCTTTTAAAAATTTTTCTTGTTGTGAAGTTTCAACTCCTTCTGCGACGACTTTTAAGTTCAAGTTTTTTGCTAAAGAGATAATCGCGCGGGTAATTGCCTCATCATCACTTTCAAGTCCTAAGTCTTGAATAAACGTTTTATCAATTTTCAAGGTGTTAATCGGCAGTCTTTTTAAATAACTAAGCGACGAATACCCCGTGCCAAAATCATCAACGGCTATCTTAACCCCCATTTTTTGTAACAGGCTTAAGGTTGCAATTGCGGAGTCAGGATCTTCCATAAGCATGGTTTCGGTAATCTCTAGTTCTAACAGTTCCGGTTTTAATCCACTGTTTGCTAATAGGTTTGCAATTGATTTATAAAGGCCAGATTGCTGAAATTGCCGAGTTGAAATATTGACCGAAATGGTTAGCCCAGGAAATCGGTATTGCCAAATTTGGATCTGTTTAATCGCTTCATGTAAAACCCAATTGCCAATTTCATTTACAAGCCCGGTTTCTTCTGCGATTTGAATGAATTCATCAGGTTCAATCGCTCCGATGTTGGCGTTATGCCATCTGAGCAATGCTTCAACTCCGACTATCGAGTTTGTTTGTAAATCTAATTTTGGTTGATAAACCAATTGCAGTTCATTTTTTTCTAGAGCTTTTCTAAGTTGATTGCCTACCAACAGTTTTCTTAAATTCTGGGTTTGAATATCATGGTCATAAAACTGAATTCCATTGCGTCCGCGCGCTTTTGCAAAGTGTAAAGCGGTTTGAGCATTTTTTAACAGAGTTATACTGTCTTTTCCATCGCTTGGAAATCGACTGATTCCAATGGAAGGACTAATGGAAATTTCGTGCTGCTCAACCATCAATGGTTTTTCAAAATTGCTAAGTAATTGAGAGGCAAACTGTTGAATGCTAGCTTTTTCTGTTGCGTTTTTAATCAAAAAAATAAACTCATCACCAGAAAATCGAGCAAGCGTGGTATTGCCATGCGGCGCCTGTTGCCTTAGTTGTAACGCGACTTGTTGTAATAAGATATCACCTATCCCAGAGCCTAAAGAGTCATTTATATGTTTGAAATGATCGACATCGAAACAAACTAAACTAAAACCTTTGGGATTGTTTTCGTGTAAAGCTTCAGCTAGACGTTGATGAAATAATGCACGATTAGGTAATCCGGTTAAGGTATCGTAATTAGCTAGATAAATCAGCTTATCTTCGGCTCGTTTCTTTGCGGTAATATCTGAAAAAATTACCACATAAAACTCTTTGCTTTGCTTAAAATGTTGGATTTTTTTAATTTCTAACCTGGTTAATATTTCTTTTTGATTAATTCGTTTTTGCCAAATTTCACCTTGCCAATAGTGATTTTGTTTAATTGATTGGTGGATGGACTTATAAAAAGAATGATCGTGTCTGTCTGAGAAATATTTAGCTAAAGGCTGGTTTAGCACCTCATGCTCTTGTTGTCCCATGAGCTTTGAGAACGCATGGTTGATAAGGGTGATGTTAAAATCAGCATCAGTCAATACCACCACTTCATTCATGCTCTGAATCACTTCTGCAGCGAGTCTTAATTCCTGCTCTGTTTGCTTGCGAGCGGTAATATCGGTCAGTGTGCCCGCGGCTCTCGTAGGATTCCCTTCTTGATCTCGTCCGACAATACGCCCTTTGTCTAAAACCCAGCACCAACGCCCATCTTTGGTTAATACGCGGTATTCTGCTTCAAAATGATCTTGTATCCCAACTTTAGCTGCATTTAACTGAGTGAATATTCGCTCTACATCGTCGGGATGGACCAACTTTTCAAATTGCTCTGATGAAACTGGCAGCTCGTTTTCTGAGTAACCAAGCTGATTCAAATTTCCTTGTCGTTTAATAATATTGTGTTCGATATCCCAATCCCACAAACTATCTCCGCTGCCAAGTAGAGCAAATTGAAGCTGCTCTTTAGTATATTTGAGTGATTGAATAGACAGGTAGAAGGAACGTCCCTTTATAATGGCAAGGGTTAAAAGAGTCGTTACCAATAATAATAGGGTTACTAGACTGATGGACTCTAAATTACTCACGTTGGTGTCTCGACAGCAAGCGAACTTGTGCAACCAAAGAACGGCACATTTGCTTTTATAAAAGTTGGCCAAATTGAAGTTGGTTGTCGTTTCGGCATAAATTGGAATTTTTGTTATTATAATGTTTTTAATATACCGAAAATGGATATTTAGAGATAGGGCTGATTAAAAGAATGTGAGCTAGTTCATTAATGACTGCTCAAATATCAATCAAATTGTTAAATAGAAAAGCAACTGGATTCATTTATGACAACACCAGCCTTATTAATTAGGCAGTTAAAAAAGCGCTATGACAACGGTTTCGAAGCGTTAAAAGGGATCAACTTGACCGTCGAACAAGGGGATTTTTACGCATTACTCGGCCCCAATGGCGCCGGTAAAAGTACCACAATAGGTATTTTGACTAGTTTGGTGAATAAAACCTCAGGAGAAGCATTCGTTTTTGGGCATTCGCTCGATACTGAGCTTAATCAAGCTAAACAGTGTATTGGGCTTGTGCCGCAAGAGTTTAATTTTTCAATGTTTGAAACCCCTCTGCAAATTGTACTCAATCAAGCCGGATATTATGGTATTAAGCGATCTGAAGCGCTTCCCAAAGCACAGAAGTTACTGGCTCAGCTAGGCTTAAGTGAAAAAGCCCATCAGCCTTCAAGAAACTTATCGGGAGGTATGAAAAGACGGTTAATGATTGCAAGAGCGCTTATTCATGAACCTAAAATGTTAATTTTAGATGAGCCCACTGCGGGGGTTGATATTGAACTTAGACGTTCAATGTGGGACTTTTTAACGGAACTTAATCAAAGTGGTACAACCATTGTTCTTACTACTCATTATTTAGAAGAGGCCGAAAGTCTATGTAGAAATATTGCCATCATTGATCAAGGTGACATCATTGTTAACAGTAGTAAAAAAGAACTTTTGGCAAAGCTAGATGTTGAAACCTTTTTGCTTGATATTGAAGCTTGGAGTGGCAGTTTACCGCAAATTGAAAATAAAATTTTAAGGCAAATTGATGAGCAAACTCTCGAAGTGGAAGTTAAACGCACTGATAGTGTGAATGAATTATTTGAAGCATTGACACAAGTTGGTATAAGAGTGTTGAGCATGCGTAATAAAACCAATCGATTAGAAGAACTGTTTGTTCGAATTGTAGAAAACAAAAAGGCTTAAATAATGCAGAATAACTGGGTTGCGTTGAATAGTATCTTTACTAAAGAAGTAACGCGATATTTTCGAATTTGGGTGCAAACTTTACTACCACCAGCCATCACCATGAGCCTCTACTTTGTTATTTTTGGCAACCTGATCGGTTCGCGAATTGGTCAGATGAATGGCGTTTCCTATATGGAGTATATAACACCCGGCATCATCATGATGTCGGTTATTACTAACTCTTACTCTAATGTTGTATCTTCATTTTTTAGCGCAAAATTTCAACGTCATATTGAAGAGTTATTGGTAGCTCCTGTGCCGAATATCATTATATTACTCGGTTATGTTGGTGGCGGCGTTAGCAGAGGATTGCTCACAGGACTTATTGTTACTTTTATTAGCCTGTTTTTTGTTGATTTAAGTATTCATAACTTCTTTGTGATATTTGTTGTCATACTATTAACCTCAACTCTTTTTAGTTTAGGAGGTTTGATTAATGCCGTCTTTGCGAAAAAATTTGATGATATTTCCATTGTACCTACTTTTATTCTTACTCCTTTAACCTATTTAGGTGGAGTGTTTTATTCCATTTCTTTATTGCCTGATTTTTGGCAGAGCGTTTCGATGGCGAATCCTATTTTGTATATGGTTAACGCATTTCGCTATGGTTTTCTAGGACAGTCTGATATTACTTTAGAAATTGCTTTTGTGGTCATCATTGGATTTATTAGTGCTTTATTTGTTTTTGCAATGTACTTGCTGAATACCGGAAAAGGTTTGAAGAGTTAAGCTGTGCAATTAAATGATCAAGAACGGGCGATATTCCCGCTTAAAACAGTGTTGTTCCCTCATGCTGAAATGCCGCTGGTTATTTTTGAACCCAGATACTTAGAAATGGTGAGTTATTGCCTTGAGCATAATCAGCCTTTTTTGGTTGCGCAGCTCATTAGCGGGCAAGAGGTGGTTAAGCAAAATCAAGAATCCGCCATAAGTTATAATCTTTTTGCGACGGAAGCTTTTATTGTCGATTTTGATAAAACAGCCAACGGCTCATTATTGATTCGAGTTAAAGGAGGTTCGCGGGTTGTTATTAAAGACAGTTATATCAATTTGCAGCAGTTACATGTAGCAAAAGCATGTAAGTTAATTGAGCCTGTTGCTGATATTCCTATTCCTCATGATCTTACCGGACTGGCTGATATACTGGAAAAGCTCTGTGAGCTTCCTGAGGTCAATCTTCAATTTAAGAGCTCAGATTTTGACTCTTGTGATAAGGTGGTTAATCAACTCGCTCAATTGCTACCGCTTGATTTAGAGTTTAAGCAATACTTACTTGAAGAAGATGACTGCGAAGAAAAAGCCATTGCCCTGTATGAACAATTGGTTAGAGAAGCAAACTTAGCGGAATGAACATAACCTTTTGGTATTTTCTCAATTTGATCTAAACCGCATAATTCGTCAAACCAGCTTGTAGACCGAAGTAAATATGATGAACAAATTAAATAACGTTAACATTATTGATGAAAAGGTCATTTCTGCGCCCGATCAATTAAAACTAGAAATAACTTTATCTGAACAAGGTCGAATCAATATATTGTCTTATCGGCAGCAAATTGCTGATATTATTGCGGGCAAGAACCAGCGCTTAATGATTGTTACCGGACCTTGTTCTATCCATGACATTGATGCGGCCAAAGAATATGCCTTAAAGCTTAAAAAATTACACGATAAGTACGCAGATAAATTGTTTATTATAATGCGTGTCTATTTTGAAAAGCCAAGAACCACGGTTGGTTGGAAAGGGCTGGTCAATGATCCCCATCTAAATGATACCTTCGATGTTGAAACTGGATTACGGCAAGCTAGAGAGTTGCTTTGTTGGCTTGCCGATTTAGGAATACCGGCAGGCACCGAAGTTTTAGATCCTATTTCTCCACAATATTTGGCTGAGCTTTTTAGTTGGGCCGCCATTGGCGCGCGCACCACGGAATCGCAAACACACCGAGAAATTGCATCTGGACTGTCAATGCCAGTTGGGTTTAAAAATGGTACTGATGGCAATATCGATGTGGCTATTAATGCGCTTCGTTCAGCCTCATCAAAACATCATTTCATAGGTATTAATAGTGAAGGTAAAGTTGCGCTTATTTCTACCTCGGGAAATCCTAGCAGCCATATTATTTTACGGGGAGGAAAGCATCCAAATTATGACTCAGTCCACCTTGCTATGCTTTCGCAAAAACTAACTAGTGCCAATATTGAAGCTCGTTTTGTGGTGGATTGCTCCCATGGCAATTCTCAAAAAGATTATCGTATTCAACCGTTGGTTTTTCGTAACGTGATTAATCAAGTTAAGCAAGGTAATAAATCCATCATAGGTTTAATGCTTGAAAGTCATCTTTTTGAAGGAATGCAAAACCTTAATTCTGATCGCACTCAAATGCAATATGGCGTTTCGGTAACGGATGCCTGCATCAATTGGAATACAACCGAACAACTCTTAGATGAGTCATATAATTTGCTCTAGTCTTATTGCGTGGGCAACTTTTATACCAATGCAACCTAGCTTAAATGGTTGCTCGTGTGTTTTTTTTGATTATGCGTTATTCTTGCTTAAAACCAACTGAAAAAAACTGAGATTTTAATGACGAAAACGCCAGTCAATATTCAACCTCTTTCTTCGAGTGCTCTAAATATCGACGAATCGTTAATTGAATGTCCGGTAAAGTCACTGTCAGATCTTGATGATACGGTAGACTTTTTAGGTCAAGAGCGTGCCAAGCGTGCTCTTAAGTTTGGTCTTAGTACCAGCAGACGCGGCTACAACCTGTTTGTTATGGGAAACAGTGGTACCGGAAGAATCTCCCTAGTAATGCGTCATCTAGAAGCCAAAGCTCAGATCCAAGGGTCGCAGCCCGATTGGATATACGTTAACAATTTTGATGAAAGTCGAGAACCTTGGGTGATCCAGTTACCCGCGAGTTATGGTAAAAAACTGGTTGAAGATACAGAAAAGATGGTAGGGAGGTTGTTAGTTACTATTCCTGCTGCATTTGAAAACCCAAGCTATCAACGTAAAAAATCAGCAATTGATAAATCGTTTAATCAAAAGTTTGATAACGCCATTGAGCAAGTTGAAAAAGAGGCAAACTTAAATAGTTTTGCTTTATATCAAGATGCATCCAATATTTCATTTTCGCCTATTATTGATGGCAAGCCTATCGACGATATTACCTTTACTTCGTTACCGCAAGAACAGCGCGACGCCATTAATCAAGTTATCGACGACTTAGAAGACAAACTTAATGAAGCCTTGTTAGAAATGCCTCAGTGGAAACGTGAGTCGTTCGATTCAATGCAAATTCTTAATTCAAAAACAATTGAGCAAGCAACTGAAAGTATTATCGAAGAATTGCAACTTAAGTATAAAGGTTTAACCGGGATCCAAATTTATTTTAAAGAGTTAAAAAAACATGTAGTTAAGATAATTCTAGAAAACTTTAATTTATTGGAATCTCCAGAATTAAAAAATGACCATTACTTAAGAGAGTTACTTCAGCAAACCTTTGTTCCTAATTTACTGGTCACTAATAATCCCTCACTTGGAGCGCCGGTTATTTATGAGCCGCATCCAACTTTCGCTAATTTGTTTGGGCGAGTTGAATATTGGAATGAAGGTGGCGCTATAACCACTAACTTTCAAAATATCCGAGCAGGAGCGTTACACCGAGCTAACGGTGGCTACTTAATTTTAGAAGCAGAAAAAATTTTTGAAGACCCTTATATTTGGGGACAACTGAAACGATCTTTACAAACTCAAGAACTCAAACTTGAGCCTCCTATGATGGAAGGGCAAACTGCGGTCACTATTGGTCTTAGTCCTCATGGTGTGCCGCTAAATTTAAAAGTGATTTTGGTGGGTAGTCGTGAAGTTTATTACATGTTGCAAGACCATGACTCTGAGTTTTCAGAGTTGTTTCGAGTATTGGTTGATTTTGATGAGTCGTTACCAAGAAATAATGACACCGTTACTCATTTTGCTCAGCTGCTTAAAACCCACAGCGAATCAGAAGGATTCGCTGAAATTAAGGTCAGTGCTTTTATTGAGCTAGTTAAATACAGTGCTCGTCTTGCCGGTAATCAAAACAAGTTATCGACTCGATTTGGCGAAGTATTTGAACTTATTGGCGAAGCCGATGCGATACGATTAGAGTTAAATGATGATGCCATTGAGCAGCAACATATTTTGGCAGCACTGAATGAACGAGAATTTCGTCATTCGAGAATAAGAAATGAAATGCAACAGGAAGTGCTCGATAAACAAATACTCATAAATACTGATGGCGAAGTGGTTGGTAGCATTAATGGACTAACCGTTTGGGAAATTGGATCAACCGACTTTGGTACTCCGGCTCGAATTACCGCTACGGTTTTTCCTGGTAACAAGGGCATTGTCGATATTGAGCGCGAAAGTGATTTAGGTCTTTCAATACATTCAAAAGGCGTCTTGATCTTATCTGGCTATTTAGCCAATCGGTATGCAAGAGAATTTGCATTAACGCTTTCGGCCAATATTGTGATGGAACAAAGTTATGGTCTGATTGATGGTGACAGTGCTTCCCTTGCTGAACTCTGTGCTTTACTTTCTGCCATTATCGAAAGTCCTATACGACAAGGATTAGCGGTAACCGGATCAATTAACCAGTTCGGTGAAGTGCAAGCGATTGGTGGCGTCAATGAAAAAATAGAAGGATTTTTTGGAATTTGTAAGGCGAGAGAGCTTACTGGAAATCAAGGCGTTGTTATCCCTACTGCAAATGTTCCTCACTTGTTATTAAAACAAGAAGTCATTGATGCAGTTCAGCAAGGCCTGTTTAATATATATGCGGTTTCTTCGGTCGATCAAGCGTTTCAGGTATTGTGTGGCCTCAATAAAAAGCAGCTTGAGAAAGCCCATCAAGCAATCAGTAAAAAGCTTAATGAACTACATGATTTGTGTGAAGGCGAAGAAGAGCAAGAAGAGACGCCAAATGCGGAAGAGAATGTCCAAAAGGGGGCGTGATGATAGAATCAATTGTGCTTGGTGGCGGTTGTTTTTGGTGTTTAGAAGCGGTGTTTCAACGATTAAGTGGCGTGCAAAAAGTTGAGTCAGGTTATGCTGGAGGCAAAGTTGCAAACCCCGATTACAAAAGTGTGTGCCAAGAAATTACGGGTCATGCAGAAGTGGTGAAAATTGAATTCGATCCAATCCATGTTTCACTCAGTGATTTATTCACCGTATTTTTTTCTATTCATGATCCCACTACACTTAATCGTCAAGGGAATGATGTTGGTACGCAATATCGATCCGTAATATACGGCGTTACACAAGAGCAAATACAAGCGGCGAACTCTTTTATCGAGTCATTAGGTCCTCATTTTGGAGATCCCATTGTGACCGAGGTCGATATGCTTAAAACCTTTTGGCCAGCAGAAAACTACCATCAAAATTATTTTAATAACAACCAATCCCAACCTTATTGTCAGATGGTAGTGAGCAAGAAAGTAGCTATTTTAGAGCAGCGCTTCAATCACCTTATGGCTTCAAAATCCCACTAAAGGACGTTGTCGAAACCAACATGCAATGGAGTAGCGATCGTTTGAGGCTGGTAACACCTCATGCGGAAAACGTTCACTCATAAATAAAGCAATCCGACCAAACTGTGGCACTACTTTTAAAAATGGTGCATTTTGCTGTGGGTGATACATTAGTAGTTCTCCACCAAACTCTTCTTGCCAATTTGGATTTAAATAGAGCACCGTGGTGATGGTTCGAAGTGAGTTGCCTTTAAAGTTGTCCAAATGCTTTTTATAAAAAGCACCCGCTGCGTAACGGGCGACGTGGGCCTCTAACTCTGGCAAGCATATAAGCAATTGACGAGATAGAGCGGTACGAAGTTGATCCATATATCGATAATAATCGCCAAGAGATGATGCATCGTCTTCTAGCCAAACTATGGAATCTGAGCGAATGGTGGAGTGTCGTTGTTGACTGATCCCTTGCCCAACTTCAGCCGACTTAAACTCAGCATTGGGTAGTTTTATAATGTGCTGATAAATGCTCTTACAAAGTTCATAAGGAATTAAATCGTCACTAATCGAGTAGCCTTGCTCAATTAAATCAGAAACAACTGAGTGGATTGATGCTGAGTCTGGATTAAAGTCGAACTGGGTTGATAACGGGCAAGAAAATGCAGTTTGCAGCATTGTTTTTCAGCTTCAAAAGAAAACGCGAGTGTATACCGATTGGTTACATTTCACGCGTTTAATAATTTCTCTTAAAGATAAGAAATTTTGATTAAAACCTTTCTTTATAGATTAGATCAACAGACCCTAAGCTTTGGGCATTCGAGTTTGTTTAAGAGATTCTTTGATCCGTTTTAAGTGCTGCTGAAATGCGGGGCCTCTTTTTAGCATCACGCCGGTCGCTAAAATATCGGTGATGGTTAAGTGTACAATCCGCGATG
This sequence comes from Kangiellaceae bacterium, assembly GCA_041591085.1. Lineage (GTDB taxonomy): Bacteria > Pseudomonadota > Gammaproteobacteria > Enterobacterales > Kangiellaceae > Pleionea. The sequence goes on from JBFHSP010000029.1 coordinate 10,532, forward strand.
TCATCGGTGTATAAATGTCAGTATCTTCGCGATCATTCGATACGTTAATCACTAAATGACAAATATTCGCCAAGGGTGATTGGTTACACGTAATGCCTATGATGGTTGCTCCTGAATCTCTTGCCATTTGCGCCGCTTCTATAATCGGAATAGTTCTTCCTGTGTATGAATAAATCAATAATACATCGCCAGTTTGTGCTGCCGCTGCAGCCATCCGTTGTTTTAAAACGTCATCATAAACAATAGTCGGTGTTCCCAATCTGAAAAATCGGTTTTCAGCATCAATGGCTACCGCTCCTGAGCTGCCTAATCCATAAATTAGAATTTTTTTTGCTTGAGCCAACGTATCAACCACTCGGTTAATCAGATTAAGGTCTATTGTTTTTCGTGTATCGTTGATTGACATTAAAGTGGCATCAAATAGTTTATTAGTAAACTCTTCAGTGGAGTCTTCTAAGCCCACGCTTCCTGTAAAATAAGGCGTTCCTGCCACCAAACTTTGCGCCAGTTGTAACTTGAAATCAGGAAAGCCTTTGCATTGCATGGTTCGGCAAAATCGATTAACGGTTGGTTCACTGACACTCGAAGCTTTGGCTAACGTCGCAATACTCGATTGATAAGCTTTTTGCGGATCTAATAGAACCTGTTCAGCAACTTTTTTTTCCGACTTACTCAGAGTGGTTAAAGCTTGTTCAATTCGATTAATTAGTTTCAAAAGAGTGTCTCGGTCAATGAGTTAAAAATCACAGTGTTAAATATAGCAACAACGGCCATTTTAGTGAAAGAAACTTACAATAAAATGAAATATTACGACTCTAAAAGCACTAGTGACGCTCGATTTTGATAAAAATTGCACGCTTGATCTGTTTTAATGTAGTAAAAATACGATAATTCTCTACGAAGGTACAACTTAAAACAATAAGGAGATAGCTTTATTGAATATGGCTTAGCTGCTCCGCTGTGTTATGAAATTTCTATATCTTAATGGCGCAGCGATTAATTAATCATTAAAATGGTCACTATTATAATTAAATAAAGGACGGACCATGTTAGAACTATCGGGGTTACATTATTTCGAGTCTCGTGAAGAAGCTAACTTAGCGCTTAAGCAAGCCATTGAAAAAAATTTAACAGATTCTATTTCAGAAAGAGGCCACGCTTCTTTGTGGGCTAGCGGTGGTGAAACGCCAACTGAATTCTATAAAAGCCTTTCAACCGCTGATATCGATTGGAGTAAAATTGTTATTTCATTAGTCGATGAACGTTGTGTTCCTCCAACCGATGAAGCCAGTAATGAACGAATTATTCGAGAAAATTTACTCATCAATAATGCTGAAGCCAGTGAATTTATTCCTTTTTTTCATGTCACTCCATCAGTAGAAGAAAACCGAGAGCGTGTAGAGCAATCATTACGAGCCAAAGTAAAAGGAGCTCTTGATGTTGTGATATTAGGCATGGGTAACGATGGTCACGTTGCTTCTTTGTTTCCAAACGCAGAAGGTATTGAAAATGCGGTCAGTGCTGAAAACGCCAACTACACCGCTGCTCTTTTTCCTAAAATAGCACCACATCCTCGTATTTCTTTAACCCTTAATCGATTGCTTGCTTCGAGAAATATTTATTTACTCGTTTTTGGAGAAGAAAAACTCAAATCGTTAGCAAAAGCAGAAAAAGAAGGGGACGAAGATAAAATGCCGATTCGATATTTTTTGCACAATAATGAGCCAAAATTGCAAATCTACTGGGCTCCTTAAGCTCGCGCAATTTAAACAGATAAATTCAACATCAATGTGTTCTAAATATTCGCAATTGCATCGATTTGCAAATACTCAAGTTATTCTGGTACTCACCATAAATAGCTTGAGTAACTAAATTCCTTTAGCGAATGTTTTATATAATAGTGGACTTAAGGCGATTGCAATTACTTTACGAAATAATTGTGCCTTACAAACCATTGCAAGACTTAAAGCCTAAGTATCTAATTTAAAAGTAAGCGCCGCAAAGGTTATAAATGACCAAAAGCTGATTCAAAAGAATACTGACTTAAAATTACTGAATTAACACCATAATCTCTTTTACTGCCGACGAAGAGAATAACTATCAAAAATACTTTTGCTTATTCTGGCTGCCAGTTAAGTTTTAACATCCACCATCGTCCCTCTTGTTTGTAAGGGTGGAGCGTTGTACCACCTTCATAATAATCTTCATCGAATAAATTGAATGCTGAAAACCCAATATTAAAAGTTGAAGAGACTTTGTAGTTGATCGATGCGTTGACCAACCATTCTGCTGGTTCTTTATTATTGGGTTGATAATAATCGACACCTGCATTTGGAAATGGATCGGTGACTTGAACGCCATCTAAACTGATGATTATTGGTGAATGCCGTGTTCCGATATAGCGGGTGGTCAACTCAGTATTCCATCGGTCATTCCATTGATGAGTTAAAATAAACGACATAGTAATATTGGGAATGTTATAAATTTTATCGTCACTGGCCGAAAAATTTTCAAAGCTTTTTACTTTTTGAAAGTAGCTCACCCAATGAAACTTCCAGTTGTCTTTTTGGAATCCTAATTCGTTTTCAATGCCATAAGATTCAAGCTTGCCTGAATTGGTAAAGATAGGTTCATTGGCTGCTGCTTGATTATTTCTAAAAATAAAATTTTCTACTGAGTTGTAGAAAAAATTTACCTGCCAGCTCATATGGCTATCTAAGAAAAACCAAGAAGGCGTAATTTGAAAGCTGGATAACTCTTCCGGCTCCAAATCGACCGAGCCTCTAAACGAGGGTAAGTTGCCATAGCGATTCCAGTAAGCCGGATCTACAAAAGATTCTGAGTAACTGACTTTAAAAGTGAAATCTTCAAGTGAATCGTATACTAAGCCTAATCTTGGACTGAGTTTTTTTTGATGTTCTCTGGTTAAGCGATCTTTCGAATCAAAACGCGCACCAATATTGCTCAGCCAATGACGATTTAGTCGATACTTATGTAAAGCATAAATTGAGTGTGTGTCTTCTTTTCCGGGGGTGACTAATGGAGAATTATCGTCAAACAATTGTCCGATAAATGTACCTCCCACACCGAAGGGGAATTTACTTTTATAAGCCTTAAAGGTTTCAAAGCGATAACCTAGCAACCACTCGCTGCGTTCTTGTTTTGACATAAGTTGTGATGAAATGCCATGAGACTTGTCATACATGGCGGCGAGTCCAAATAATTGAACAGAGGGATCAAAAACAAAGGTCGCTTCTAAATCATTTCTGTCATAGAAGAGATCATTCTTCCAAGATAATCCATTATCTAATTCGGTGACATGAGATAAGCCAAAATGTAAGCTCTTCGATTGATTGCCTGGGCCAATTCCGTGAAGTCTCTCATAATCATCGTAATGATAAGCTTCTCCACTGAGTGACGCGTCAGAAAACGATGAGACTAAATGGCTGCGATGATAATTAAAAATAAAGCTCCAGTTTTTGTAGTCAAGGGTGAATCCTGTATCTATAGAAGGCTGATCTTTAAAGGCCCCAATTAAAGAGTCAACAGGTTCATTAAGTGGAGATCGTGCGTAATTATTTTCAGGGGTGATGGTATTTACTTCTCCGTCACTTTGATAGAAATTAAACCAAGTGAAAAAATCGCCCTGATCGAAAGACTGACCATAAATGGTTGATACTTGCTTTTGACCAAAGTTGCCCAAGCCCAATTCACTTTGCCATCCATCAACTTCACTGCCTTCGAACGTGACTATATTGACTACAGCGGTCAAAGCAACATTACCGTAAACGGAAGAGCCTGGTCCTCTTAAAATTTCAACTTGCTTTATTTTTTGTAAACTCATCGCGTGATCGGGCGTGGCCATTGAGTACACATGAGAATTCAATCGATGACCATTAAGTAAAAATAGAATTTTTTGTTGGGCTGAAGTGTAAATACCTCGCATAGCGATATTAACTTCATTTTGATCTTGCACATTGGTCATGCCAGGAACATAAGTAATCAGTAAATCTTTTAACGTACGAGCTTGGCTACCATTGATCATTTCTCGAGTGATTACTGTAAGCGGAACGACTATTTCCGATTTAGGCTCACTCATTTTCGATGCGGTTGAAACTTTAACCTTAAACAGCTCTTCAAATGATAAATCCAGTACAGAGCGATTGTCTTCGGCAGACAGAGCATTTGAAATAAGCAAAACTGAGGCTAAAATTGCACAAGATTTAGTCATATTTAACAAAGAGTTAACGAATAGAGTTATCTTTGAAGCATGGCAAATAGAAGCGGATTTTTCAAATTAAAACAGATATTTATTCGGCAGAGTTAAAGTCTTGTAGGGTGAGTTCTATTTCTTCTTCAGCGCTGATGGCATTAAGCCAGTATTGAGTCGCTGGAATTGAACTTAAGCTAAGTCCAGCATTGTTAATGGATGATAGTAAAAATTGGCAGGTTGCGTTGGATAACTCGTTCAACCCAACTAACGATAAACATTTTATCACTCGGGTGATCCTCAAGTGATTATGATTGTGCTCGCAAATCCAACGAACATTTTGAGTTGTAAACTGAGGAGAGGAGGTAATCAAGTTGTCTTCATCGCGGCAAAATCCCCAAAATGCCGCCATTAAATCGAATGAGCGTAACAGTTGTTCTTGTAGGGCTTTATCTTGCATCACTGCAATTTGCAGTTGTTGGGTTAACAATGGGGCTTCAGGGTTGATGGGGCTGGCTTCTGGCAGCGGAAATAACCATTGAATAAAGTCGTGAGTCTTTTCGATTTCATCGAAAGTCATCATCCATAAATCTTCCAACATCCGTCCTTTGTTGTCAGGCCGTTCGTGTCGACAAAAGTCGAGCCAGTGTTGATTCGATCCAGTGCTCATAGAGTGTTGAGTTTGATAATCTTAGTTTCACTCTATTCCAGATCTGGTCGGATTAATATTCTTAACGGTATAAGTCGGCATCAAATGCCGACAAGCGTTCTGTTTACGTTTGGAGTAGGCGAGACTGTAGCCAAAATTTATTGGATTTTTATTGAAAGCGCGTGAATGTCTGTGTCCATCAAAGATCCTAATGCGCTGTAAATTAATTGATGGCACTTTAATGGTCTGAGCCCTGCAAATTGCTCACTGCTTATTACAACAGTGAAATGGCCTTTGCCCGATTTGGCTCCAGCATGGCCTGCGTGCAAATGGCTATCATCTATCACTTGTAAAAATGTCGGCGATAAATGTTGATTCAACGCATGTTCGATTAGCTCAATTCTTGGTGAATTATCCATTAGGGTAATACTCGATTAAAGGGTTTTACAATGACTGATTCATATACGCCGCCCGCAAAATAAGGGTCGTCATTGGCCCAAGTTTGCGCTTCTTCAAGTGAACCAAACTCAGCAATCACAAGGCTTCCGGTAAATCCGGCGGCGTCTGGATCTGGATTATCAACTGCTGGTAATGGGCCTGCCACCATCAACCTTCCTTGCTCTTTTAATTGCTGCAATCTTTCAACATGAGCTGGACGAGCTACTTTTCGTTTAGCTAAAGAATTAGGCACATCTTGCGCCATAATGACATACCACATAGTTAATCCTGTTTTTCCGTTGAGTTGGAGCTTGTTGATGATTCTTTTGAGTCATTTTCGGTCAGCGCATTGCGTTTATCTTCTGGCATGGCATTAAAAACAAAAGCAAAAGTTGCCAGCATTAACACCATTTGAATGATCATAATGCCCCATACTTTGAAGTTCACCCACACATCGAGTTCAAATGAATAGGCAATCCATAAATTAACCAGTCCCATGGCAATAAACACCATCAACCAACTTAGGTTAACTTTATGCCAAAAAGAAGGGGCTATCCCTAGTTCCATTTTTAATAAACCTTCAAACAGTTTTTGAATCGCAATTTGTTTTTTTAACACCCAAAAGCCAATAATAACCAAAGAAAAAATCCAGTAGATAACCGACACTTTCCATTTAATAAAGCGATCATCTTGAAACGCTAATGTCATGCCGCCTAATATCACCGACGCTGCTAAAGTGATAAGATGCAACTTCTCGAATTCTTTTTTAATTAGCCAATGGCCTAGGGTTTGAATTAAGCTGCCTACGATTAAAACAGCGGTTGCTGGGTAAATCCCTAACCACTTAAAGGTGATAAAGAAGGCCAGTACCGGAAAAAAATCGAGCAATAACTTCATAACATTTTTTAAACTTAATGGGGGTGAGCCGCACATGATACTGCGGGCAAATCCTCTAGACAAACATTCTTATGAATCATACCGCGATTAACCACACCATCGATTTACACAGTCATACTCGGTATTCCGATGGTACTTTAACCCTACCTGAGTTACTTGAGCAGGCTAAACAGCAGGGGGTAACACACCTTGCGGTAACTGATCATGATGCCATTTCAGCACATTTCGAAGATGCCACGAGCATTGAAGGGATTAATGTTATTCCCGGTACAGAAATCTCCTGCCAATACGGCAATCGAGAGATTCATATAGTTGGTTTGTTCATTGATCCTAATGAGCCTAAATTAAAAGCGTTTATCAAACGCCAACAACACCAGCGCAAAGAACGAATGCAGCAATATGTTGAAAAGCTGGTTAAATGTGGTCTACCCGACTTTTCCGAAGCAATAGCAGAAGTTAAAGCAGACTCTTTAACCCGAACTCATTTATCGCAAATCATGGTGCAATCGGGAGCAGTAGCCTCAATTGATAAAGTGTTTAAGCGTTATATTGGCCGTAAAGGTTCTGCTTATGTAGCGATGGCCTGGCCTGCCTTGGAAGAAGTGGTATCGGTTATCAAGGAAGCTGGCGGTGTGGCAGTGATTGCCCATCCTCAGCGTTATCAATTATCTCGAAAGCAGCTACAAATGTTGATTGATGATTTTGTTGATGCCGGTGGCGAAGCGGTGGAAATGGCTTATCCCAATATTAATGTGCAAGTGAATCAATGGCTAACAAAGGTGTTATTACAACGAAAACTGTATGCTTCTCAGGGTAGTGATTATCATGGACCCGAGTGGAAGTGGGTGCGACCTGGTTATTTTGCGCCTATGCCAAAAGAGCTCTGCCCTGTATGGCAACATCCTCGCGCGAAAAGTTATTTCGGTTAGTTATTTCAAATTGAAATAGGTCACTGATTTTTATTGGTTTTTTCAAAGTTAAATCTTCAATCTGCCCTTGATGGTATAAACTAATAGTTAACAGCGGCCAATTGCGATGGCGCAAATGGTTCTAATAAACTTGAACTCAGGTTAATAAGGCCTATCAATGACCCAATATTTAGAGATCCACCCAGAGAATCCGCAACCGCGACTGATTAAACAAGCAGTCGATCTTGTGCGTAAAGGCGGATTGATGGTGTACCCCACTGATTCGGGCTACGCGCTTGGCTGTCATATTGGTGATAAAGACGCCCTCGATAGAATGCGCCGTTTAAGAGATTTAGACAAACACCATAATTTTACTTTGGTGTGTCGTGATCTTTCTGAATTAGCCGAGTACGCCAGAGTCGATAATGCGGTGTTTCGAATTTTGCGAAATTTTACTCCTGGTCCTTACACTTTCATCTTAAAAGCCACCAGTGAAGTGCCGCGCAGGCTGATGCACCCTAAACGTAAAACCATCGGTATTCGGGTTCCCAATACGCCCATTACCTTGGCATTATTAGAAGAGCTGGGTGAACCCATCATGTCATGCAGTTTGTTACTGCCCGATTTAGAGGTGCAACCTTCTGATCCACAAGATATTTTTGAAACTTATGGGAAACGCCTCGATTTGGTGATTAACGGTGGATTTTGCGGTGATAATCCCACCACGGTGGTTGATTTAACCGAAGGTTATGCGCAAATTTTACGCCGCGGTGCTGGTGATCCCGACTTATTTGAAGTTTAAATTGTTCTTAAGAGCGGTTGAACATTCGAGTTTTTTAGCCAAATTGAAAATCTCAACTGCGCGCAATTTTCGCTGTGTGAATTGCCTACCTGCCTGTATAATGCTCGGTTCGATTTAAACAACCGCATTAAAATAACAAGGGGCTGAATTTGAGTTCAGTGGCACAGCAGCATCAACGGATCCTATCGGGCATGAGGCCTTCAGGGAAACTGCATCTTGGTCATTATCATGGCGTTTTGAAAAATTGGGTAAAGCTACAACACGAATATGACTGCTTTTTTTGTGCGGTCGACTGGCATGCATTAACCACCCATTACGAAGATCCTTCCATCATTGAACCCAGTATCTGGGATATGGTGATCGATTGGTTAGCCGCTGGTGTGAACCCAGGAAACTCCACCATTTTTATTCAGTCGCACGTACCAGAGCATGCGGAGCTGCATTTGTTGTTGTCAATGATAACGCCTATGGGCTGGTTAGAACGTCAGCCGACTTACAAAGAACAGCAAGACAAGTTAAAAGAAAAAGATTTATCGACCTACGGCTTTTTAGGTTATCCGTTACTGCAAACCGCTGATATTTTGGTTTACAAAGCAGGACTGGTGCCAGTAGGGGCCGATCAAGTGCCGCATATTGAGTTGTCGCGAGAAATTGCGCGTCGTTTTAATCACTTGTACGGCAAAGAAATTGGCTTTGAAGAAAAAGCAGAACTCGCGATTAAAAAGCTTGGCAAGAAAAACGCTAAACTCTACAACAGTTTGCGTAAACGCTACCAAGAAGCGGGTGATGATGAAGCATTAGCCACAGCAAAAGTCTTGGTTGAAAGTAACGCGTCTATTAGTTTGAGTGACGGCGAGCGCTTACTGGGTTACTTAGAAGGCGGTGGTAAGGTGATTTTGCCAGAGCCGCAAGCGTTACTGACTCCGGTTTCAAAAATGCCTGGGTTAGACGGACAAAAAATGTCTAAGTCGTACAACAACACCATCAGTTTGCGCGAAGATCCCGTGTCGGTAGAAAAGAAAATTAGAACCATGCGAACCGATCCCGCTCGGGTGCGCCGCGATGATCCGGGTAATCCAGATAACTGCCCAGTATGGGAGCTTCATAAAGTATATTCCAACGATGAAGTTCAATCATGGGTAAAAGAAGGCTGTACTACTGCTGGAATAGGCTGCATTGAGTGTAAGCAGCCAGTGATTGATTGCGTAATTAAAGAACAAAAAGTATTTCATCAAAATGCTGAAGAATACATAGCAAACCCCGCGCTGGTTCGTAATATTGTGGCCGAAGGCAGCGAAAAAGCGCGCGCCATTGCTAAAGAAACCATGGAAGACGTTCGTCACGCCATGGGTTTAAGATACTCTTAAGCGAGATTGGTTTGATGAGTGATCCGGTTATGCCAAATTCTGAACATCTCGACGTTGAAACAGCTGAAACTGCGGTTGCTACGGCTGAATCACATTCAGAGCCAACACCGAATTCAGGTGAATTGTTTGAAAGCGCGCATCAGCCGATACAAGAAGAAATGGCTTTTGCATTAATTAACGGCGAGCCCGTTAAAGAAATGCCGAAAGACTTGTACATTCCACCCGATGCGCTCGAAGTATTTTTAGAAGCGTTTGAGGGGCCTCTCGACTTATTGTTGTATTTAATTCGTCGGCAAAATTTAGATATCACCAACATTCAAATTGCTGATATTACCGAGCAATATATGGAATATGTTGAGCTGATGAAGTCGCTCAACCTAGAGTTAGCTGCGGAATACTTGGTGATGGCATCGGTACTGTGCGAAATAAAAAGTCGCGTGCTGTTACCTAGAGTCACCATTGATGATGACGAAGAAATTGATCCAAGAATGGATTTAATTCGCCGTTTACAAGAGTACGAACGCTTTAAAAAAGCCGCCGAAGATGTGGATGAGTTACCTCGTGTGGGTCGTGAATTTTTCCAAAGCTCGGCACAAGTACCAGAGCTAAATTTGGTAAGACCGCAACCTGAAGTTGACTTAAAAGAAATATTGTTAGCGTTTAAAGATGTATTGCAACGAGCGGACATGTTCACCCACCATCACATTCAACGCGAAACCCTGTCGGTCCGCGCTAAAATGGGACAAGTGTTAGCAGTGTTATCTTCAGAAACCTTTACTGACTTCGTCACCTTATTCACCGTTGAAGAAGGTCGCATGGGCGTGGTAGTCAGTTTCTTATCAATCATGGAATTATCCAAAGAAAAGCTTATTGAATTAGTCCAAACCGAACCCTACGGACCAATCCATGTAAGAGCCAGAGCACAAACTGAAACGGATGAGTTATTAGCATGAGCAGTATGAGTCAAGAGCGATTAGTTCAACTTCTTGAAGCGGCCATGATGGCTTACGGTAAGCCCATGTCGCTCGATAAAATGTTGCAATTATTTGACGAAGATAAGCAGCCAAGTACCGCAGAGTTAAAAGCCGCCTTAGCGGTACTAGAACAGCAATGCGCGGATCGTGGTGTTGAACTTAAAGAAGTGGCTAGCGGTTATCGGTATCAATCTAAGCAAGAGTATGCCGAGTGGATCTCTCGTTTGTGGGAGGAAAAAGCGCCGCGCTATTCTAGAGCTTTGTTAGAAACCTTAGCACTTGTGGCTTATCGCCAACCAGTGACTCGTTCTGAAATTGAAGATGTGCGTGGTGTAAGCGTGAGTTCTCACATTGTGAAAACTTTATTAGAGCGCGATTGGATCCGTGTGGTAGGTCATCGTGATGTGCCAGGTCGCCCAGCGCTGTATGCTACAACTAAAGAGTTTTTAGATTATTTTAATTTGAAAAAATTAGAAGACTTACCGAGCTTGTCCGAAATAAGAGACCTAGACAACATCAATGTCGAGCTTGATTTAGAACAAACCGGTGATGCCAGTGATGAGTCGCAAATTTCAACAACAGTCGACCAAACTTCAAATGAAAATGCATCTGATGTAGAGCGTGCAATTGACTCAGATGGTGATTCAGATACAGCTAATAAAAACGTTGATGTTGAGTTAGAACGAGCTGACCCTAGTGTCTTAGAAGATACAGAAGCGTTTGAAGAAACGGTAGTGTCTGAAGAAAGGGAAGTCTCACAAGAGATCATTGCCGAGTACGAAAGTTCTAAAGCAACCGATGCAGAAATATTAGAAGACCTTGAGTTTGAAAAAGCCGAAAGCAACATCGACGACCAAGCATTTAATGACGCCATTGAACCAGAAGAATTAGATGAACCATCTGAAACTTCGGTTACCGATGAGTCTAAAATATAACGATTAACTAGGATCCACCGATCCTTAGCATTACCCAAGAGAAAGTAACTTTGAGTGAATCAACTGAAAAAGTACAAAAACTGTTAGCAAGAGCCGGTTTAGGTTCGCGCCGCGAAATGGAAACCTTTATTGAGCAAGGGCGGGTTTCAGTCAATGGCAGTATTGTACAGCTCGGAGCACGAGCAACCGATAAAGATAAAATAAGGCTCGATGGCAAAATAGTAGCCGTGCCTGATGCAGAGCAAATGGTTCGCCGAGTTATTGCCTATAACAAACCTGAAGGAGAAGTGTGTACCCGCAAAGATCCTGAAGGACGTCCCACCGTGTTCGATAAATTACCCTCAGCCGGTAAAGGCCGTTGGATCGCCATAGGTCGACTCGATTTAAACACCTGTGGGTTATTATTGTTCACTAACGATGGCGAATTAGCCAATCGATTAATGCACCCCAGTTATGAGCTTGATCGAGAATATTCGGTAAGAGTGAATGGTGAAGTGACAGAAGATACCTTAAAAGCCCTTAAATCAGGTATTGCCCTAGAAGATGGTATGGCA
>JBFHSP010000030.1:0-22100 GCA_041591085.1 Kangiellaceae bacterium
CACTGAAACAGGAGCAATCTATGACAACCTCAAAACAAAACGATGGTTCTAATTCGATAATGATCAACGAAATAGAAATGGAAGCGATTGAATTTGCACAATCAATAGTGAACGACCCGAAAAAAGGCAAAGCCGATCCTCTCACTAAAATTGAGCGCGACGCTATCAATTACGCAAAAAATCTATTAAGAAAATTCGAAAGCTAAAACGAACTAAATGCTTTGAAGTTCGTACGAACCAGTTAGGTAAGTAGTAAAGTATGTTGGGTTACGCTTGAGTAAAGCCTAACCCAACGACAATCTTAATATTCCAAAACTATTTAATATGGATTCTCGCTTTCGCGAGAATGACAAAACAATTAAGGATAAACATAGCTCGATTGCAATCCGAGCGGAATGCCAATCATCCAATAGATCAATAAGAAAATTGTCCAGCCGATCATTAGCGCAATACTATATGGCAACATTATCGATATCAATGTGCCGATACCAGTCGACTTAACATATCGCTGACAATAAACAACCACTAATGGAAAGTACGGCATAAGTGGCGTAATAATATTCGAGGTTGAATCACCAACTCGATACGCCGCTTGAGTTAAATCGGGAGATATTCCTAACTGCATTAACATGGGCACAAAAATCGGTGCGAGTAACCCCCACTTTGCAGAACTTGAACCGACAAATAAATTCACAATACCGGTTAAGAAAATAATTCCAATAATGGTTAGCCATGAAGGTAATTGCGCCGACTTCAAAAGCTCGGCTCCTTCAATTGCCATTAATGCACCGATATTCGATTTATTAAAGGCATCAATAAACAGCGCACAGAAAAATGCCATTACAATGTAATAAGCCATTGAGTTCATTGATTTACTCATGGCATCAATCATATCTTTCGAAGTTTTAAAGTTACCCGAAACAAAACCGTAAACGGCGCCCGGAATAACAAATAATAAAAAGATCAGCGGTACAATGGATTGCATTAATGGCGCGGTAAAACTAGAAAGCTCACCTTCCGGTGATCGTAAAGGAGACGTTTCATAACTGGTCGCTAGGTACAGTAATACCAGCCCAAGTAGCATAACGCCCGATGCTATTTGAAAACTGCGTTTTTCTTTTGTCGATATCTCATCAAAGGTGGGCAGCGTGTCCCCTTTTTCAGTTTCTACTTTAGTATTAGCTAAACGAGGCTCAATGATTTTATCGGTGATATACCAGCCTAATAAAATAATAAATAGACTAGAGGCCGAAGTAAAAAACCAATTGTTAAGCGGATTGATTTGAATATCGGGCTGAATGATTTGAGCGCCACTTAATGTAAAACTTTGCAACAATGGATCGATCCCTGAAGGAATAAAGTTGGCACTGAAGCCACCAGAAACCCCAGCAAAAGCCGCCGCAATACCTGCAATGGGGTGCCGACCCATGGCGTAGAAAATAATCCCAGCTAATGGAATAACCAGTACATAACCCGCATCGGTGGCGGTATGACTGACAATCGCAATGAGAATTATTGAAGGCGTTAACAAAACTTTCGGTGTCACTTTTAGCATCAACTTGAGGCCAGAGTTGATAAACCCTGAATGTTCGGCAACGCCAACACCCAGCATAGCTACTAACACAACACCCAACGGAGCAAACCCGGTAAAGGTTTTCACCATACCCGCAAGAAAACTGGCGAGCGAATCACCGGTTAAAAGATTATTGACGACAATTGCCTTACCGGTTCGCGGATCGAGCGCTTCAAAAGTCATCATCGAGAACAAAAACGACAGTCCCCAAATAATCAACATAGCAATTAAAAAGATCATCGCGGGATCAGGTAGTTTGTTCCCAACGCGTTCTATCGAGTTCAATGCCCGCATAAGCATTGACGGTTGGCTAGCCTCAGACATTATAAGTTCCTTCCATTTTTTTGCTTGGTGGTTAAGATGCCAGTGGAGGCTTGTGATTGCAAGTCATGCGAAGTATAAAAGGGCTTCAACCTATTGAATACAACTCAAGCTCAACACAAATAATGTATGCAAATAACTAATAGTGTGTCTTTATCATTTTTAATCGCCAGTATTGCGACCATACTCGGTCTTATTGCATTTGTGCTCAATTGGAATTTCTTTGATGGAAACATGTCTGGATACCAGATTTTGCTTTTTCCAGGAAATTTAACCTTAACCTATATATGGCATCCACTATTTACTGAAGAACTGAATTTCTGGTTAAAGCTGAAATTTCTTTTGTTTGGACAGTTTGGCGTCGTATTGATCTGTACTCGGCTCATATTAAAAGCACTCAAGGGTTGACTCTAAAATTCACTGTTACAAATTTACTTCTAGTTAGCGTTATTCTGTGGACACTATCACAGTTATGATGAGCCTATCATGCAGCTAACCGTGTTAATATTGCACTATCAATATATTGGTTAATTCGAAATAATATATTGAAATTATATTTGAATCATAGAGGACATGAACATGTTAAGAAACTCGATTATCTTTACCATTGCGCTCGTATTAAGCCTATCTGGCTGTAAAACCTTAGATCGTTTGAAACAAACCACCGGCCAGATCGATAATACTGTTTCAGATATCTCTAATACCGTTTCAACTATCAGCGGAGATTCCAACGACTCCGATTTTGAAAGCAGCAATCCTAATCAAAACAGATATCAGGAAGCTGTTTCCAGCGAGGAAATTAAGATCCACAAACCAACCAGAACGCAGCGCAATTATGGTGACATATCGGTCACTAAAACAGAGCAAAATCCAAAAGGCCAAACAAAGGTCACTATAGATTCTTGTATTCATCCGAAAATTGGTTCGGTACGTTGTGGGGGTTATTTATATGAAGTGACTGAAAATGGATGGTTAAGCGATGATTTAATTACATTTAATGATTTAAATTATCCAACAATTACTTTGGCAGCGGGAACCTACTATGTTAAATTCCACAACTGGGAAGGAAATAAAAAATATTACTCTACCGGACAAATTACTATTGAACCTTTCGTTACTAATTTTGTTAGGTTCAGCTTCGAATAGACGGCTGTTAACTTTGGGTTGTGCTGTGAAAATGGCAACACAACCCACTAACTAGTCGTCAATCGAGATACAATTGACGTTATTATAAAGTCTGTAATGCAAACAGTTTCATTTTTGTTCTTTTAGTAAGCCTCTCAATGATTAACTTTTTCTAACTGATTGCTAGATCATATTGTTATTCACTAAGCAAAATACACATTAAAAACGGCCTTTAATATATTTCTCATTTTTAAAATATTATGAGCGCGCATAAAAATTTTTTAGAAACACGGTATTCTCGCAAATCGATAATCATTAAAATCACAAACCGCTATTTAAGCGCTGACGCACGTATTTTATTAGGCGATTGTCCAAAAGCTATTTTAATTTTGGTTCGCATTTCTTCATATCTCGAATAGCCACACATTGGCGATATTTCTTTGATTTTCATATCGGTAGTGGTCAGTAAATGCATTGCTTTTTCCAATCGATAGTCCTCCAAAAGTTTTTTCGCATTGCCAAGATTATTGGCTTTCATCTGTCTTCGAAATGTAGTTTCACTGCAATTTAGCTGTGTTATTAATTGGTCGATTTTATATAGAGGGTCTGCGTAATTGGCTTCAATAAACTGAAAGACTCGACTGACAAATTCGTTGTCTGATTCATCCTTTGGAATCGTTCGAGGATTTTTGGCAAAGTCTCGAATCAGCTTATCTCTTAATTCAAACGTTTTAAGCAAATTTAGAATTTGTTGAATGAAACTATTAAAGTTGACAATGGGCTTACGAATATATAAGTCTGCGCCACAATTAAAACCAATAGTTTTCGAATCTTGATCGGCTTTAGCGGTGAGAAGTATGACGGGTATCATTCCAAGAGATTCATTACTTTTCAACCACTGGCAAAAATCGAAACCATTCATTTCTGGCATCATAACGTCTGAAATCACTAGGTCGGGAATAAAGTTTGAATCCTTCATCAGCTTCGCCTGAGCCAAACGAGCGTTTTCATAAATAGACAATTGAAAATAAGGCGCTAAATATTGTTTAAAAATATCTTGAAGCAACGGGCTATCTTCAGCAATCAAAAGATGCTTTTTGATGGAAAAAGGATTATGAATACCTTTACAAGCTAACAGTTCTTGCGACGATTCGAAATAGCAATCCTTATCCATACTATAACAGGGTAAAGTCACCCTAGCTTCAAATCCACAAGGCGACTTGTTTTTAAATTCAATGTTTCCTTGATTAAGTCGAACCGCACCCATAACAATATCAAGTCCATAACCATAACCTGGCTCTTGAGTATTTTCACGAACTCGACGTTGTTGAATCGATTGAATATTACTGACACCGGGTCCTTCATCGCAAATAGAAACACACACCTGCGAATTATACGGAGCAACTCTAATTTCAATGAGGCTATTCTTTGGTGAGTAACTAATGGCATTTTTTAATAAGTTACCAAAAATCGCTCTCTCAGCATCAACACTTAAACGAACCACCGGATAGTAGTCAGGCTCGACCTTCAACTCGACTGACTGTTCCCTTTCTTGAGCCAGACCAGCAAGAGAGTCCATCACGAACTTAATGCAATGAATAACATCATGCACTTTATATTGATTATGGTTGATTGATAATTCAGCTTTATCAAGAATAGTTTCTATTTTTCTAAGTAAATAATTGCTTTCCTGCTGAACCAAGCTAAGATTGCGGCATCCTTGTACAGAATGGACTTCTTTTGACAACATTTGAGAAAAAGACAAAATAGATTGCAGCGGTGTTCTTAGTTCGTGCGAGGTGTTTTGAAACATCAGCTCTTTTTCGCGAATCGCATTTTCAAGTGCGGTATAGCTTTCGTTCAGTTCCTTGGTGCGCTTCTCAACAGTATTTTTAAGCTGCGCTTTTTGTTGGGCCAGCTGCTTTTGGCGCCAATGTAACATGCTCAAAAACAAAAGAACCAGCATTATTGCATAGAGTAGGTAGGCCCAATAAGTATGCCACCAAGGCGGGGTCACTTTTAGCGATAAACTCACCATGTTCTCAGGCCAAAGGCCATCGCTATTACTGCTTTGCGCATCGATTTGATAACGTCCACTCGCTAAATAGTTGAGTTCAATCAGAGGCAATTCGAGATTTTGCCAAGTCCCCTGATTGATGCGAAAACGATATTGCTTTTTATTATCTAAAACAAAGTCGTTGCTATGAAATTGTAATTGGAGTGACCGTGTGTTGTACGGAATGGTTAACCCAAATTCAGCATTTTGCTCAGCCAGTTTTTTCCAAGCATTGATTTCATCAATGCGAATCGCAGACCAAAAATGTGCTGTCGGCAAAGATGTATTGGCAATAATATCTTTTTCAGGATGAAACCAATGAATACCAAAAAAACCCCCATAAATGAGACTACCATCCTTGTTCAAAGACGCGCTGTTTAAATCATGAAGATTGGTAAACAAACCGTCATTTCTATTCATTACTTTTACTTTGTGTTCACAGCCTACCTGCTGGCATAATCGGATCTGTGCTAATCCTCGGTCCGTACTCACCCAAAAATTTTCACCGACTTGTTTAATAGAAAATATCGTATCACTGGGTAGGCCATGAACCATAGTTAACCGTTGAAATTCAAGCCCTTGATCTTGCCGGTATAATAAACCTCCTCCCCAAGTTGCTAAAACCGGTTGTTCGTTATGATCCAACACCATATCAAAAATGGAGTATTCTCCGAGGCTATTCTCATTGCAGTAGGACTCAACTAGTTCAAAGTTGGGAGAGAGCTTAAACAAATTCCAGTTAGCATTATGCGAGGCAAACCAAATATAGCCTTGGCTGTCGGAAGCTATCGCCCAAACGGAACTTAATGTTTGCGATCCATCTGGAGTCTCGAGTGTATCAATGATTTTGATCAGCTCGCCATTTTTACGATCAACAATCAGTAGTCCATAAGAGCCACCAATTGCCAGTTGCTTTTCATTAATGGGGCGAATGCTTAAAAACCGTTTAGGCTCGATGGTTTGCAACAAAGGCGAAACTTGACCATTATCAATATTGATTTGGTGCAACCCAATGCCTTCGGTTGCCACCCAAAGCCTATTGCCATCCAGAAACAAATCGCGCACATGAGTATCTGGGAAATAATGCCGCTTTACCATCCATCTGCTTTGGTCACGTACCACCAGAAATAAGCCATGCACTTGACTTGCCAGCCACAAAGTTTCATTGTTTTGTTTAATCAGATCACGAAATGAGTGACTACCGGTGAGTCGTTCAAGTTCTTGTTGAGAAAGTCCTTGAATCTTGTTTAAAAACGGCGAGGCGAGTTTAAGGCCCGGTGTTCCATCACCCACCAAAAATTGATCTTCAGAAATGCGCCCTATAGCAAACGTTTCTCCGCCGTTACTGGCTTCAATGTGATTGGCGAGTTTTACTATCGGTTGGTTAGTATTCAAATAAAATAGACCACTTTGGGTAGCGACTAATTTCTCATCGGAAGAAATAAAGGTATAGTTTCTAAGCCAAGGGCCTATTAATTCGGTGGGAGGCGTGATTAATGAGCTGAGCTTTTGTGTCGTCAAATCGTATCGGCTAATGCCGCATTCACTCGCATAAATGACACTATTCGATTCGGGAGTTATGAGCGGGCTATCAATAATATCGTCATCTATGATTTGCGACAGGCGGTGTGATTGTTGGGGTGAGCAGGTATTAAAAGAACCCATTTTTTCAAAACTGCCGTTGACCCAGCGCAAATGTTGGTCTTTTTGAAATAAATGTAATTGATAAGAGTCATCGAGAATTAACTGGTTTCTTGTGTCTTCAGATTGAATTCGGGTCGGCGTTAAAACGGTTTGATAAGGTGGTTTTATAAGATGCAATGTGTCTTTAGTAGTCAGCCAAATATTATTACTCTCATCGATGACATAAGAATGAATACTATTGGTTGATGAAGTTGTATTGAACACTAGCCGAATCGAATGATCGTTATGCGAGAGCAGATACAACCGGTTTAAAGTCGATAGCAACGTAAGGTTATCATTTAGCTTTTTGGGTATCGCTAAGTACAACATCGATGCATCGTTAAGCGTCTCCCGAAAGGGATTGCTGACAAACTGATCCTGTTTACGATCAAAAAAACTGACCGAGTTCGGAAACCCAGAAATAAGCAAATAGCGATTCGACAATTCATAAATAGCTACAATAGGGCCATTAAATGGCTCAGCTGTTGCGGCATAATCGTGGCCCAAGTGCTCTACAAAACCATTGCTATATCGATAAAGACCCGAGTCGGTACCTATCCAAGCTACTTTTGTGTCATCGATAAATATTTTTCGAACCATCAAATCGTTAAGCGCGGAGTGATTGATGGGACGCATGGGCATAGAGAGCGACTTGGTGGCGAATAAGAGTCCCGAGCATGACAGGCTTAAAAAAAGCAAAATATATTTTAACCACACCATTACGATAAACGGCTCCGTAAACTGCTTGATTTGGCATTAATGAAAAGTATCTTTTGCCCAGACGTTAAGAATAGCAAATTTACTCATCGACTTGGCCAACTTACTCTGAAAGGATCGAATGTCTTTTTTTTAAATAACGTTTTGAGCGTCAAATAATAACACTGGGTCGAGCTAAGTTAGGAAATGGTTTTTAATCAACCTGACAGATCAGACCTGCCGAACAGTCAGTATTCCTCTCGATACTCAAGAGCCAATCACCACCGTACGGCCTAATTTTTCCTTTGTTGTTTCATTTTGGTGCTTTTTTTGGGGTTTTGGCGGAATTTTTGGGGTAGTGCCTTTTTCGAATTTTCGTTAATTTCTCGACCATATTACTTTTTAAAATAACAAAGCAAATAAAAGACAATCGGAGAATGAAATGAAGAGTGCGTTATTCCTGTGGTTAATGCCTAGTCTACTTATCTTAAGCTTATTAGCCTGTGGCGGGGGTGGCGAAAGCAGTACACCCGATGAAGGCGCTTCCCTCCCAGGCAGTGGTGCTGTGAATTGGAAGTTTAATCTAGGGGCGAACACCTTTGCTTATTATTCATCCCCTGCTCTTAGCGAAGATCAGCAGACCATATATATTGCGACGGCTAAAAATGTACGTGCAAATCCTAGTCGACAGGATGCTCTTTGGGCGATTAATCGTGATGGCAGCCACAAGTGGCACTACGCCTTAACTGATGGAGAAGAAGTCCGTTCTACTCCAGTAGTTTATGATAGTAAAATTTATTTCATTGCCGACTATCGAACTGGGCAGTACACCAAATCTTATACCGACCTTTTTTGCTTAGATGATCAAGGGGTACAACTGTGGCGTAAACGCATTTCTGATAACCAACAAATGCAGGGGTCGGGTTTATCTAAAGTTGTAGTTTCGTTGGGTCGTATAATTGCTATCAGCAAAGACTTGCTTATTCTTGACCCTCAAACAGGTGACGAAATCTATAAACTCGATCTATGTAACGGTTGCGCGAGCGCAGAGAAATTCATTAACCCAGTTATCAATCAATCCAATGACGTTGTATATGTCGATGGCAATGCATTGCACAGATTGAACCTTACCACTTACGAGAATACCAGCGTCTCGATAGAGCCACTGGTAGGCGGAGATAGCGTACTCAGTACGCCAGCGCAGGATTCACTTGGGAATATTTACTTTGGCTCCGAAAGCGGTCAAGTCATTTCGTTAGACCCCTTTGGTAATTTGCGATGGACTTACGCTGATGGCCCTGTCGATCCTTATTCTACGCCACATATTCGTTCTTCACCGGCTATCGATGAAGTTAACGGAGTGTTATACGTAGGAACCAAAGCTAATGAATCCAGTAAAATGCTCGCCATTTATTTAGATTCAGGCCTTTTAAAATGGGAGCTTGAAATAGGTCGGGATGTGTACAGTTCACCGGCCATTGGCGACAACGGCAACCTTTATTTTTCGTCTGAAACGGGGTTCCTATATGCGATTACACCTGATGGAGTTGAAGATTGGAGCGTTAACTTAGAGAGAAGTGTAACTTGGTCATCTCCAGCTTTAGATGATTACGGTGTTCTTTACATTGGCACCATGGGAGAAGGCGGAGGTGGCGGCAATGGATATCTTTATTCAATAACCACTAACAGCACCGGATTGCAATATGGCCCGTGGTCCAAAATCCATAGAAATAATCAGAATACGGGTTATTAGTGGTATTAACCGAACTCCAGAAAAAGAACAATTTTCATACCATGCGTCACCCGTCGACGATAATCAACCATTGATGACAGCACGCCCTTTTTAAATGGTTAAAGGGCAAAAACGCAGCGAAAGAAAGATTTTTAACATAACAGGTGAATCCGAATTTGAAAGTAAGGTCGCTAACTGAAAATTTGCGCAGTCAACTGGATGTAATCCACTCACAACCAACGACGCCTGCAGGATTTATGACAGGATTACTGGCCGTCATTGTTGTGCGTACCTATTTGGAATTCCTACTGGAGCCGTTAGGTAGCATCAGTTTTTTTCAGGCGTTCTATATGTCCTTAATCGACTATGTGCACGTTAGTTTGTCGTGGCTGAGTCTTTTTTTCTTTTTGGCGGCTGCCTTAAAACTGACTTTAGGCCTGCCTTACAGCCAGATACTTCGAAGCTGCTTAGTTATTTTTCCTATAATTTGTATCGTACCGTTAATTGATGCCATTTTTCCAAGCGGTGTGCAAATCGCTTACAGCGCTGATTTTTCAACTTTTTGGCATACTTACAGCAAATTATTTGTGCCATGGCAACCTATGGCGCAAATCAGTCCTGGGGTTCGGGTTGAAGTATCGTTTGTATTGTTAATGGTTGGCGCATATGGCTGGATCATGCAATGTGGCTTTATTCGCACCTGTCTTGCGATTTTGGCCGTGTATCACATCATTTTTCTATTTGGCTATCTGCCTGCCATTATTTCCGCGCCATCGAATAACATCTTTAGCCAATACGTTGAACAAGCACTACTACCCATTCGCTCACAAACCCATCTTTATGCGTTAATGTATTTACCAATCTTATCCGTACTCTTGCTGTCGGTAGGATGGCTAAATTCGCGTTGGCGATACAGTATTTGGTCTTCACTGCGAATTGAGCGCCAGTCTATTTATTTAGGGCTATTATTTCTCTCTTTCTTATTGGCTAGTCGCAATGCGCTTTTGGGCTGGGAGTTACTGAATTTATACGATTTGTTGCGAATCATTGCGGCATTTTTAAGCATTAGCTTACTGTTTTTCAATGCCACGGCCATTAACGATTTAACCGACCAAGTCGGCGACCAAATCTCCAATCCACAAAGACCATTAGTAACAGGAATCATCAAACCGGCTGAACTCGCCCAAATGGCACAAATAGCTTTATTAGGTGGACTCGCATTGGCACTATTGGTCAATGAACACTTCTTTTTTATCGCTCTAGCTTTGGCCGCATTCAGTCATCTTTACTCCGCACCGCCTTTTAGACTCAAGCGTTTTCTTGGCGTGGCCCATGCGGTATTAACGTTAATTGCGGGTTCGGTGATATTAGCGGGTTTTGCTATTATCGATGGAAATCAAGCATTTAAGAATATGGATTTTGCGTATTTCATCAGTCTAACCGCACTCTTTTTTGTTGCCGCCCACCTCAAAGACATTAAAGATACCAACGCCGACCCACTCGTTGGCGTCACAACCTTGGCAGGTCTATGGGGAAAACACCGCGTCTATCGCGTAATGACCACGGCTATCGCCATGACCGCGTTGTGTTGTGGCTTTTTTCTTGGACTGGGATGGATTCTGCCTATCGCCGCTTCCTTAGTTTTTTGGGTTTTATCTTGGTATTTGAGTGACTCAGAGAAATGTTTGCTGTTGACCCAAGGACTGGTGTTGATCTTAGTGAGTGGCTATCTACTGAGAACTTAGGATAAATCAGAAATTCAAATTAGATTCGAAAAAAAATGAAATCAAAGAGGAATACACATGTATAAAAAAAGCCGTTCTCTAATATCACAGATAGTGTGGCATGCCTCACTGCTTTTAACCGCGTTGACTAGCTATGCTGAAGAATCAAGTTCAGACGATTGGAGTCGAATAAAAGAAGATGGAACAATCGTCCAGTTGCGTCACTTTATCCGTGAGAATCCCGAAAGTGATGAGTTAAATGACGCGGCTACCCGACTAGTGCAGAAACTGACTGAGCAACAAGATCTACTTGGGCTAGTTGAATTTCAACGAGAATTTACCGACTTTGAACTTCCAGTTAAACGAGCCAAGAACGAATATCAATCCTTAGTCCGCAAACATTCAGGATTAGATACTCGCTTTGCTTTCCGAGAAGGTAAGATCGGTGAGCGCTATGTACCGGTGTTGTCACACAGTTATTCTTCCACTAACACCCGTTACATCAATGGCCATGCGGTTAATGAGACCACCTATCACGACAGCACCTCTGGTGGTTACGATCAAAATCGTTATGGCTTTACGGTGGTTTATCAGTTGTTCAACGAGTCAGCAAAAAATTACATTATTCGTTTACGCGTGTCGGGCTCAAGCAGTATGACCGAACTGAAGGTTGTTGGTGGAGGCGCTTGGGAAGGAGAAGAGCGCCACAAAGAACAGAAGAAAACAGTGCAGTTGGCACAAGAAACCAGTTACCTGGTTAGGGCAGGGGAAACCATAAAGGATCAATTGATAGCAGGCGAAACTAAACCGGAAGATTTCAAAATGGATATTCTGGAGGTAGTACCGGTCTCTAACGAATGGATTGAAAAACTACAAGAGCTACTAGAACCAGAAAAAGATGAGCAAGAGCAAGAAGATCCTGTACCCGAAGGCTTTTGGAACCAAGTCGTCTATTACAGCCATACGTTTTGGCAAAGTGTCAGCGGTTTGTTTGATGATCTCATAGAGCAAGCCGCACCCGAAGATCGACTCAAGCTAATAGAAAGCTATCTACTCGATGCCAGAGCCGACAAGTGGCACGAAGTGCTAAAGCAACGCTACACCGAGGCTGCGGTACGTAGAATCGAAATTGAGTTGCAACCCGAAGCACGTTACGACCGCGATTTTGACTCTGAAGTGGTAGCATATCTGACCAACAAGAGTGGTTACGACCTGGTCATCGACTATCAACCCAATTTTGGAGCCAGTGGACAAGTCATCATAGTCAACGGTAAACGCAATCGTTTGGTGTTGCGAGGCAAGGGAAAAAGCCGCGACAATTTACGCCTGACCATCAACCAGGCCGTCAATCGCAACCCGTTGGTTGTCAAGCAAAACACAAACGCCCGCTCAGGACCATCGCAGGCTGAAATCGACCTTCGAATTGCGGATCGCAATGCGGCTCGCGAGGAAAAATCCTATTTCAATAAGGCTACCAACTTTGAAGGAATAAAAGCTTACTTAGAAAAACTGCCCAACGGCAAGCGTCGTGCAGAGGTAGAGGCGAAAATTGAACCTGTTCTTTTCGCCGACGCGACAACAGTAAGCGGAACCGATTTTTATCGTAAAATGGTACCAACAGATAAGCAACGTTCAGAGTTTGAATCTCACGCACAAACGGTATGGAAAAAGCACGGCTTTCGAGATAATGGTGATGGTACGGTTACCGATCTGCGAAGTAATCTAATGTGGATGCGGTGCAGCCCGGAACAAAGCTGGAACGGCACAAGTTGCAGCGGAAAAGCTAAATCATTTAGTTGGGATACCGCCATGCAAGCAGCAAAGACTTTTGTTTTTGCTGGAAAAAAAGACTGGCGCTTACCGACCAAGAAAGAACTGAGCTCAATTGTCGTTTGCAGTAGCGGGAAAAGAGAAGGCTTCGACAAAAAAGGCGCCGGTGGTTGGTGTCAAGGTCATTACAATAAACCAACAATCGATACGGCGGTTTTTCCTGATACTCCTTCTAGTCAATTCTGGACATCATCACCACTGGCGAATAATAAAGGGAGTGCCTGGGGGATTAGTTTCTCTGCTGGTGGGGACGATGGCTCAGGCTACTACAAAAGCAGAAATCTCTATGTTCGCTTGGTTCGCTCTCACAGAGAATAATTTTTAGTTTATCTAAGTAACCTGAACTCGGGATAAGAAAAACTGCGCAATCCTCTATTTTTGCGTCTCACGGCGTTAAACAGACTTAAAATAACCCGTTATTCGTGCGTCTGTTTGCCTTGTTAGCCACAAAACTAGAAGAATTGAAACATAAAATAGCTATAACTTATTGTTTTTGAAATAGTTAGTTGCTTTATTCAGCCTTTCTTATCCCGAGTTCAGGTTAAGTAGAGCGTTAGCGGGTTATCGTAGCTTTTGGACAAATGACTGGTCGTAAAATTTTTAGGATTTACGACCATTTTTTAACGTTTTCATAGTTATCTTTTTTCATTTTCAAAAATGCTTAATGCTTGTTCAAACAATTTTTTTGTTCCATCGATTGATTTGTTTTGGTGCTTTTTTTGGGGGTTTGGCGGAATTTATGGGGTTGAGCCCTTTTCTAAATCTCTTTACTTTAATAGCTAAAAATAGTGAGAAAATTTATGAAAGTATTATGGCAGTGGTTTGTTTCCAGCCTAGTTGTATTAAGCTTAATTGCCTGTGATGGCGACGAAAACAGTACGCCCGATGAAGGCACGTCCGTCCCTGGTAGTGGAGCGGTTAATTGGCAGTTTAACGTTGGAAGCGATACTTATGTATATTATGCTTCCCCTGCATTAAGTGAAGATGAACAAACAATTTATGTTGGCACCTCCCGCAAAGTCATGAGCAATCCAAGTCGACAGGACGCGTTAGTAGCCGTGAGTAAAGATGGCAGTCAGCTCTGGCGTTATGAACTAAGCGGCGGAGAAGAAATAAGGTCTACGCCAGTTGTTTACAACGACAAAATCTATTTTACAGCAAACTACAGAACAGGAACCTATAGTAAATCCTACGCCGATTTATTCAGTATTAATCAAGATGGCAGTCTGGCTTGGCGACAACGCATTTCCGATGCACCCGGGACATACGGCAATGGCCTATCAAAAGTGGTTGCGGTACAGGGAAAAATCATTTCAATTATGCAACTAGGACTGGTATTTGATGCGGAATCTGGCGACTTATTGCACAGCTTTGACCCGTGTATGGGCTGTGCAACCATTGATGACCACTTAATAAATCCAGCCGTTGATCAAATGTACAATGTCGTGTTTGCTTTTTTCGGTCGATTGTATCAATTCAATGTGGAAACTTATCAATTAGTCTCTCATGAAATCGATAATTTACTTAATACCGTACTGAGTACCCCGGCAATTGATTCAATGGGTTATATTTACTTTGGTACAGAGGGTGGAAAATTATTTTCTGTAACACCTGATGGTCAAACGCGCTGGATTTATCAAGCAAGCAACTTTGATGTTCATTCAGGCCCTTACATTCGCTCTTCAGCAGCTATCGATGAAGTAAATCGACTGCTTTATGTTGGAACAAAAGGCAATGAAAAAAGTAAAATGCTTGCCATAAGTCTCGATACAGGTGAATTAGTGTGGGAATATGCGACTGCCAAGGATATTTATAATGCTCCGTTGATTACGGATAACTACAAAATCTATTTCGCATCCGAAGCGCAAAGAGTTCATATCCTCAACACACAAGGGCAAGAAGAATCGAGTATACTATTGAATGGGGACGTGACTTGGTCTTCTCCCGCACTCGATAGCCAAGGAAATCTTTACATTGGAACCATGGGTAATGGAGAAGGCAATGGTTTATTGTTTTCAATAAAAACCGATAGCACTGGTTTGCTTGATGGCCCTTGGTCAAAAATTCATAAAAATAATCAAAATACCGGATTTTAAGTTTGAGATAATGCCAAATTAAACAGCGCCACAAAACTGGCAAAGCTTAGATTTTTAGAGGCTCCAAGACAAGGATGTCTTTGCGGATAAAAATGGCATGACCTGCAAAAATAGTCATGAAGAAAGTGATTGCAAAACCGATATTAAAGGCAAAAAGCTTGTCACTGATCCATAGACTATTTAATCTTCTCGGTATTAGGCTTTATAACGACCAACCGATCCAATAATCAAATCTCGCCGCTTTCTGACTGTTCCAATCACATCGCTCAAACATCAGTACTTAACAGACTGAAACAATTTTTAGCTCCATTGATATAAATTGGATGCGTTGCTAAAAAATCTAAACCAAGAATGCCATCAATACCAGGAATTTTAAGCTCAAAAACAATAGGCTTAGAGTGAGCGGTAAACTGATTATCGATTACCATGTTTCCCTCATAAGATAACGAATGGTTCGCTTTAGCAGAAGGATCTAATTGAGCCGCAAACTCAATATCGATTAAAGTCGATTGAGATCCTGTATCGACAAGAAATTGTCCTTTACTCGATCCAAAAAAAACTTCCAGAATGAGCATGCCGTCCTGAATCGAGTTGTTACACACTTCGTCGGTTCGGTGTTTTCGGATTTCTTTATTTTGATAATCGTAAACAAACGAGTCCTTTCCAAAAAATCCCAACCCAATAGTTCCTTTTGCCGGAACCGGATTAGCAGGATCAATCAGCAGCTCATAACCTGACACTTGAGTAAAAGACTCTTCAGCAATTGCCAACTCGGAAACAACAAAGGTTTTTGCGGTGTGGATCTGACCGTTATAATCGCTGAATTGCACCATAGCATCCATGAAGCTTATGTTGGTGTTATCGATAATCGATTGATGCAATGAAATAGATTGATAATCACCAAAATCCAACAAAAGATCGACCTCCACTGGACCATTGGAACCACTTATAGTGGCTTTAATATAATTAAATCCATTTTGGTTAAAAAATGGCAGAGTATTCCAGTTGTTTTGTTTGGCTTGAATCAGTGGAGTCACCATAAAAGCAAACAATAGAAACATCCATTTTCTGATTATTGTTATTGATTCTCTCAGTTGTATTTTTTTAATCGTCCATTCAACTAGATGAAACATTTTATGAAAATTCCTGTTCGCGCTAAAAAACAAAGTTTAATAAAGTATCTGTAAAATTTAAACCCTGTTTTTGTTAACGATATAATATTCATGATATATAAAATGTAACTAAGGTTTGCAAATATACGTTAGCATTGATTAATTCGTATTTTAAAATGAATAATTTAGTCGCCTTAAATTTTACAAGAAAAAACAACCAATAACGTTATCTAAAATGAAAAATTGACTTAATAATAGTGATTAAAAATTCTATTTAAATAAAAAGCTTTAACCGAAACCCAAAAACAGGCAATTCTTGTTGCATAAAATCTAAATCGGGCGCTCGTTTAAACCCTAAATTTTCATACATTGCCCAAGCGACTTTCATAGCTTTGGTGGTGTGCAGTACAACATGTTTATGACCAGAATTTTTAGCTTGTTCAATACAATAAAAAGTAATGGCTTTACCTACGCCCTTGCCTCGTACATTTGGATTAACTGCAAGTAACCTTATTCCAGAGGCATCAGTTTCATTGGTAGCAGTACCACCCGATCCGTATTGTTTCATATGACTAAAAAACACGACGCCACCCAATAAAGTATTACCTTCAACTGCAACCAAAACTCGGGTATCGGCTTGTTCACTTAAACGTCCAATGTTTTGCAGCATGTCATAATAAGCCGGTTGTTGCTTAGGCGTTGGAAATCCTTCAAGCGTTGAATACACCGATACCATCAGTGCTCCTAATGCTTCATATTCCGATCGCTGTATATCTCTAATTAAAAATGACATGATTTTTCTACTGATTAAAATAAAGTTTAGCTTTCTAATTCTTCAGCTAACATGCCTTTTAAAATAATATCGTTATAACTGACAATACCCACAAGCTTACCGTGATCGAAAACCGGTGCCGCATGAATACCAAAATTATCAAATAATCGAGCGCAGTTTCGCACATTCATTGAAGCTTCAACTTTTAAAACAGGTTTAGTCATAATTTCATACATATTCACTCGCATTGGTGCTCTATCTACCGCGACTATTTTTTTTGCAATATCGGCTAATGTGACAATACCGTAATCATCAAATTCATCGCGTTTTTCAATGAGAACCGCTCGAAGTTTTTTCTCTTTAGCGAGTTTAATTCCATCATGAACAGTCATCATGCCATCAATAATTTCTATTCGATCGCCCATAACTTGGCGTACCAATATTCGGCTAGTTTTAGTCATAGTTCTTCCTCCACTTTCTTTTCAAGTGCATGCACATGGTGAGAAATACCCACAGCATCTTCTACATCAATTTGTACCGCAATGCCCGCACCATCACGCGAATCGAGTTCACCGGCGCGTTCAATTTCTTCAAGAATTTTTCGACTTAAATGCTCTTCAACTAAAAACAGTAATACGTCTCTTTGTGACTCAAGCTCTAAACCTAAAAACGTGGTTTTCTTATTAATGCCCTCTCCACGCGCGTTATTAATAATGGTCGAGCCCGTTGCACCAGCGGTTCTAGCGGCATCTAGTACTGCTTGGGTTTTTTCGTCTTCGATAAAAGCAATGATTAATTTAAAATGCATGAGCTACTCCTCAGCGATTTTAGTTTTACGATGTAATAAATATTGTGACAATTGCGCATAGCCCATAACTGTCATTATTGGGAACAAACAGGCAAAAGCGATCAATCCAAACCCGTCGATGAGCACACTACGCCCTTCAATAGTTGAGGCTAGTCCAATACCTAAAGCGGCAACTAAAGGAACCGTTACTGTCGATGTGGTGACGCCACCCGAGTCATAGGCTAACGGAATAATCATTTTCGGTGCAAACTGAGTTTGCAATATCACAAAAATGTACGCAACGATTATGTAATAGTGCAGCGGATCACCCACAATAATTCGATAGCAGCCTAGCGTAATACCGGTTCCAACTCCTACCGCAACCGCCATTCGCAATTTGGTTGCATCAATAGCACCACCAAAAACTTCTTCTGCTTTAATTGCAACGGCTAACAGTGATGGCTCGGCAAAGGTTGTACTTAAACCTACAAAGAATGCGAAAGCGTACACCCAATAATAATCTTTCCAGTTAACATCGCTGGTTTGTTCCAAACCTAAAAAGGCAGGATCGGTGAGCTGAGTGGCCATCAGCTTTCCAAGGGGCAATAAAGCTTCATTTAGACCCGCAAGAAACAGGGTTAAGCCAATTAAAACATAAATAAAGCCAATCACTACCCGGCGCACATTGGGAATGGGTTTTCGTAATATACCGAATTGGAAAAACATCAAAATAGCGATGATGGGGATCACATCATACAAAGTGGAAATTAGGGTTTGCCACAGCGCAACTAGGTGAGCCATAAGTTCACCGTTAAGCCATAAATCATGACAAAAATAATAGGAGTGAGGGAGGCAAAGGCAACTAGGCCAAAACCGTCGAGCATTGGATTTCGACCTTTAATTGAGTGCGCTAATCCAACACCCAAAGCGGTAATTAATGGAACCGTAATGGTCGATGTAGTAACACCGCCAGAGTCATAAGCAATGCCAATGATCTCTTTCGGCGCAAAATAGGTCATAACAATGACTAAGCCATAACCCACCATAATCATTTTATGTAAGGCCCAGCCTTTAATGATTCGGATCACTCCAAGCACAATGGCAACCCCAACCGATAACGCCACCGCAATGCGCAGTCCCATTGAATATTGAACTTGCGAGCCTTCATGGTTAACCACAAAGCCTGAACCCACGGCCGCTTTACCGGCTTCTTCGGCAACCGCAATTAAAGCGGGTTCTGCAATAGTAGTACCAAAGCCTAAACAAAAAGCAAAGGCAATTAGTGCGATTAAACTGCCTTTTCGAGCAAATGCATGCGCCATTGACTCGCCAATGGGAAACAGTCCCATCTCGAGGCCTTGAATAAAAAAAGTTAAGCCCAGAACCACCATGACCATGCCGCCGACAATAGTTGCCGCATCAGGCAGAGGTTGCCCTATAATCACAAGCTGAAATATCAGCACGACCACCACAATAGGCAGCAGATCTTTGCAACTTCCAAGCAGAATTTTTAAAAAGGCGATAGATCCAGAGTTCAGAGTATGTCCTTCAACTTATTTTTATTGTTCTAATTAAGAATAGACTCAAAATTGAATTTTGGTTGTGATCAGGTTCTTTAAATCTATTTAGGATGATAATTACGCGGTAATATCTTCAAAGAACCAACCTGCAAACTCATGACGTCCAGTTAATCCAGCTTTTTGATAAATAGACGAAGCTTGCTGACGAGTAGATTTTTCTTTGGTATTTCTAATTTCTGCAATTTCTTTCAAGCTCAATCCTTTCAGCATTAAAAGTCCGACTTCTGCTTCACTCGGCGAAAGCTGCCAGTCATTAAACTGTTTTTTAATCACTTCAGCATATCCAAGCCTTGCTTCTTTCATTTGATCGCTTTGCTTAGATATCACCTCTTTTATATTGGCTAACTCTAAATGTACTTGCTTAAACTTGTTATTCGATTCTACCAACTCGTTAATTAAGTAAACAATAATGCCAATGAAAATAAGAATCATCACCGACTCTTCAGCAATATGAGTCCAAGAAGAACCATCAAATAAATCGTCGTAAATATCCCAAATATTAAATAGGACCACCAAAATTAAAAACACGATCAATAATTTTTGGCCTAGCATGCGTTGGATTAACTTCATTACACCTTATGTCTCATATTATTTTGGTAAAGATTAGATGGTTCTTTAGTCTAAAAGTTCGTCACTAAGGAATTTATATGTCGCTGATTTAAAAGCAATATTGTACAGTTTAGTCATATGTCCAATAGAAAAAGCACAAGTTTTTACCTAGTCTTCACACTCAACCCGTGTTTTTGAGTTTATCACACACATTCACCCTGAAGTTTTTCTTCACTCAACAGGTAGTTTTTAATGAAAGGTGTTAATGATTTTAAAGTTTGGTCAACCCTGTTTTTACTCACGCTTAGTTTTGCGAACTCAAAACTTTTGGCCAATGACGCTATGGCAGAGCTTACCAGTCAGCTTGAACAAGCTAAAGGAAAGGTGGTTTATGTTGATTTTTGGGCAAGCTGGTGTAAACCCTGCCGCAAAAGCTTTCCGTGGATGAATGAAATGCTGAGCAAATACGGTGAGCAAGGTTTAACCGTTATTACGGTTAATTTAGATAAAGAGCGCAAACTTGCCGATCAATTTCTTGCAGAAAACCCTGCCAGTTTCAAAGTTATCTATGATGCTGAAGGTGTTACTGCAAAGGCGTTTCAATTAAAAGGTATGCCAAATAGCTTTATTTTAGGTCGAAACGGTGAGGTTCATAGCTCTCATGTTGGCTTTAACGACCAAAAACAAGACGAATACGAAGCAGCCCTTAAGCAATTGCTTAGCCAGTCACATTAACAGTGAGGAGAAATTCAGTGCGATATGGTAAACCCGTTTTAATCATTTCCATGTTAGCCGCGCTCGCTGGCTGCTCCTCAATGGGAGTGGAACCTTGGGAGCGAGACTTGTTGGCTAAACAACATATGGCGATTGTGGCTGATCCGCTCGAAGCGAGTTTAGACGATCACATCTACTTTTCTAAAGAAGCGACCAGTGGCGGTCGAAGTTTTGCTGGTGGAGGCTGCGGGTGCAACTGATGAATACTCAAACCAAAACGACTTTTAAAACATGCCCTAAAGCCAGCAATGCATGCCAAGCGATTGCAGCAGCCAGTGCTTTATTACTCGGTCATGCCGCACAAGCCGAAGGTGATTTTTGGGACTTTTCTAAAGACTGGAGTTTTGATTCCGCGGTACTTTATTACAGTGAAGCCGATAGAGTGCAAGCATTTGAAGCAATTGTTTCTGCCACTCGAGAAACCGATGTCGATGACAAATTTAACTTTAAAATTACACTCGATAGTCTTACAGGTGCGACGCCATTAGGTGCGGTAGTCCAAAACACTGAACAAACATTTACTCGTCCATCAGGTAATGGCCAATACACCGTTGCAGCGGGGGAAATTCCTCTCGATGATACCTTCCGTGATACCCGCTTACAACTTAATGCACAGTGGACAAAGCCTGCTTGGAGTGGAGTGACAACGAGTTATGGTTTACATTTTTCCAAAGAGTTCGACTATTTATCTTTAGCAGGAAATGGCTCATTAGCTTGGGAGTTTAATCAAAAGAACAGTGTGTTCTCATTAGGCTTATCGGTTGCCTCTGATACTTTTTCTCCCTACGGAGGCATTCCGGTAGCCCACTCTCAAATGGTGGTGGATAGAGTTCAGTTCGCAGATGATGACGCTTATCGAGCCGCTTTTGATGCAACCAGAGATCGTGCCGATGATACCAAACAAACCACCGATCTTTTACTGGGTTGGACTCAAGTGGTTAATCGCAGCACCATCATGCAGTTCAATTACTCTTATTCGAGTGTAAATGGATACTTGAGCGATCCATTTAAAGTGTATTCAGTCGTCGATAATACTGGGACTGTCATTGAGACTAATGGACTATATGCTCACTACTACGAAAATCGTCCTGATAGTCGAGCCAAGCACAGTATTTTTGGTCAAGTTAAACACCACTTTGATGAATCGATTGCTGACTTCTCGTTACGTTACATGACCGATGATTGGGATATTGATTCACAAACCGTAGATTATAAGCATCTATTCTATGTTGGTGAAAACAGTTATATCGAACCGCAATTTCGGTATTACCAGCAATCAGCCGCTAACTTTTATTTACCTTACTTGCTAGATAGCCAGGCACAACCTGAGTTTGCTTCGTCTGACATCCGGCTAGGTGAATTTACCGCTTATACCCTAGGCTTTAAATATGGTTGGAAAACCGATTCAGGAAACGATATCGCGGTTAGGCTATCTTATTATCAGCAAACACCTAAGGATGTTTTAGGAAACCATCCGGGCCAATTAGCTAACGCTGAAATTTACCCTGATTTAGATGCGTTTTTCGTTCAGTTCAGCTATTCGTTTTAACGTAACTTAACATTGAAAAATTTAAAGAACATTGAACTCATTTAGACTCGAACAACAGGCCTACGGCTTCTCAGCGTACTTCACCGCAATGGGAAGCCCTTGTGAGCTGTTGTTTGAGTCCCACGATGAACCTTTGGTAAA
>JBFHSP010000031.1:0-21391 GCA_041591085.1 Kangiellaceae bacterium
AGCAAACGCTTGAGCAAATTGCGATTCGACCAGCAGCGTTTTATGAGAAGCATCAGATAGTATTAAGACTCGACACTAAAGTCGTTTCAATAGATAAAAACGCTAAAACTATTACTCTCAATGATGATAGCCAACTTGAATACGGTCATTTAGCACTTTGTACTGGTGCTCGGGTTAGAAAGCTAATTTGTGAAGGCGCTGATTTAAATAACATTCATTATCTGCGCACCGATCAAGATATTCGCACGATTCAAAAGGGTTTGAATAAAAGTAGTCGTGTGGTGTTGATTGGCGGTGGTTACATCGGTTTAGAAACGGCCGCTAGTTTAAGCCAATTAGGGTGTCAGGTAACGGTGCTTGAAATGGCGCCTAGAGTGCTCGAGCGTGTTACCGCTGAGCCTGTTTCTCAATTTTTTAGTGAGTTACATCAGTCGCAAGGCGTTTCTATTGTAACCGAGCAAGCGGTTAATAAAATTACCGAACAAAACGGCACGCTAACGCTTCATTGTCAGTCTGGAGCCACCTTCGAAGCCGATAAAATCATCGTTGGGATTGGTGTAATTCCAAATGTTGAGTTGGCGCAGCGCGCAGGATTAACAATAGATAATGGCATTGTGGTGGATGAGTTTGGCCAAACGGCAGATCCATTCATAGTTGCTGCGGGTGACTGTACTTTTCATCCTAATGCTTTTGTGGGCGCAAACGTCAGGCTAGAGTCTGTGCCTAATGCGATGGAGCAAGCAAAATCGGCCGCGGCCAGTATTTTAGGCCAACAAGTTGCGCACCATTCATTGCCGTGGTTTTGGTCCGATCAATATCACATCAAATTACAAATTGCTGGACTCAATTTAGGTTACGATCAAGCGGTGACAAGAGGAGACACCTCAGTAGGATCTGCTAGCTTTGTTTGTTTCTATTTTAAAAATGGCCAGCTTATAGCGGCCGATTGTGTTAATCGACCGGTCGAATTTATGGTGGTGAAGAAACTACTGATAGAAAAAAAGTCGGTGGCGCTCGAAAATTTGATCGATGAATCAATTGATCCAAAAAGCTGGCTTAATTAAAAGGTTTCGTTTCGGGCGGAGCACCGTTTATTGAAGCCCTCCAAAGCACATATATTTCGTTTCTAAAAACTCTTCTATGCCATAGTGCGAACCTTCGCGGCCAATACCAGATTCTTTAACGCCGCCAAAAGGCGCGGTAGGATTGGAAATAAATCCTTCGTTAATACCTACCATACCGTATTCCAGCGCATCTGCTACTCTAAAACAGCGGCCGACATCTCGGCTATAAAAGTAAGCTGCGAGGCCATAGCGTGTATCGTTAGCCAGTTCTATGGCTTGTTGTTCAGTTTGGAATGGAATCAAAGGCGCAATCGGACCAAAAATTTCTTCAGCGGCTAGTGTCATCTCTGGTTTTACCTGAGTGAGTACCATTGGAGAAAACAAAGTCGCATGATTGAGATCTTCGACTATATGTTTAGTAATGATCTTGGCGCCTTGCATAGTGGCATCGGTCACCCAGTTTTTGACTCGTTCAAATGCTTGCGGATGGATAAGAGGCGCAATTTGCGTATCTTGTTCCCAGCCATTGCCTAAATTTAATTGATTGACCTGTTCGGCTAACGCTTTGGCAAATTGATCATACACTGAGGTGTGAACTAAAAAGCGATTAGAGCACACGCAGGTTTGACCTGAGTTGCGAAACTTGGAAGCCATGGCACCTTGTACTGCTGCATCAATATCGGCATCTTCAAACACAATAAAAGGTGCATTGCCGCCAAGTTCGAGTGATACTTTTTTCACCGTAGATGCACATTGTGCGAGTAATTTTTTGCCCACTGCCGTAGAGCCGGTAAAAGAAAATTTAGCAATATCTGGATGGGTTGTTAACACTTCGCCAATGGCCTGGGCATCAGTTGAAACCACCACATTAAACACACCCGCAGGAATTCCCGCTCTATCGGCTAATTCAGCTAATGCCAGCGCCGAAAAAGGCGTTTCTGCGGCTGGTTTTACGATAATACTGCAACCTGCTGCCAATGCGGGGGCTGCTTTTCGGGTGATCATAGAGCTTGGGAAATTCCAAGGTGTGATCGCTCCGACCACACCAATCGGTTGCTTGGTTACGACCACTCGTTTATCGGGCCCAGTGCTCGGAAGTGTTTCTCCTGCTATTCGTTTAGCTTGTTCGGCAAACCACTCAACGAAAGTGGCGCCGTACTTTATTTCACCCAAACTTTCTTTTAAAGGCTTGCCTTGCTCAAGCGTCATGATTAAAGCTAGGTCATCTTGATGTTCTAGGATTAACTGAAACCATTTCATTAGAACTTTATGTTTGGCGTTTGCACTTAATCGCTTCCACTCAGCTTGCGCTTTTTTGGCAGCATGCACTGCAGTAATGCAGTCATGCGAGTTTGCTTCATTGACTTCGCCAATGATTTCTTGAGTAGCGGGATTGATTACTGCAAATGTTTTGGTTCCGCTCAGCCACTCTCCATTAATGTAAGAACCGAATTTTAATAATGAAACATCTTTAAAGGAGGCATTGGAAAAATTCATTTTCTCTCTCGCAATCTTAGTGAGCTGATCGATCGTGCTCAGCCTTAAGGGTTGAATTTTTGTGGATTGTGCGAAATCAGTGTACGCGATAATTGACTTCTGGTCATATTGATTTGCCTTATGTAAACTGCTTTTTCAAGAAAGATTGTGTGATCTTTCATTGCCGATTCAATGAACACTGAAAAGCTCTGGAACATAAAATGGAATTTAGAAAAACCTACACCTTAAATAAATCCGCACCTAAAAAGCCCCGACATTTTTTTGTGCTGCTTGATGGTACTTGGAATGATGAAACAGGTAATGATGGAGATGATGTTGTTACCAATATTGTTAAACTGTATCGGATGTTAGGGCCCGATAGTGATTCGCAAATTACTCGCTATTTTCGCGGTGTTGGCAACGATGAAGATAACGGATGGTTTGAGCAATTTACCGAAGGCGCTTTTGGTGCTGGAGAGAAAAAAATAAGAGATCATGCTTATGCCACAATATGCAAAGAATATCAGCCGGGTGATCAACTATTTATTTTAGGTTTTAGTCGAGGTGCCGCATCAGCTCGCATGTTGGCATCGGATTTACATAAAAAAGGTTTGCCCGACCAAATCACCATTGAGCAAGAAACCTATGCTAATAAAGCCACTCGTAATTTAGAGTATCGTTTTCGAAAATATACAACTAAAGGAAACACTGACCCGATTGACAATATCTTTTTAGGCGTTTGGGATACGGTGTATGCCTTCGGTATTCCGGTGAAGTTATTCGGTATTCCTTTTGGTAAATACAATTTATTTAAAGATAAGCATGTATCGATGAATGTAAAAAAAGCGGTACATTGTGTCGCTATTGATGAAACGCGTGATCCTTTTGAACCAGTATTAATGAATTACAATCCTGCGGTTGTCACCGAAGTGTGGTTTTCTGGTGTTCATTCTGATGTTGGTGGTGGTTATAGCCAAGATAAACTGGGGGACATTTCATTGGAGTTTATGCTTGGTCAAATGAGAGCGTTTTGCCAGCAGGAATCTTTGCATGCTATTCATTTTAGAGAAGACTTAATCAGCGAACGTTTTCAACAGCAAAAACCGATCGTATTTCATTTTCATGGATTAGGATTCAAAAAAAGCGTTCGAAAAATTACCGTATTAAAAAATGATCAACCCGCGGCAGACTTGCATCCTGTTTTGCATCCTTCAGTCATGGATATTCATGGTGATCCGTTTGCAATGAGCGAGCAAACAAAAACGTCTCTATTTAAAGCGGATAAAACTCGAACTAATCGAATTTTATATAATCCACCAAATATTAAAAAACTGATGCGACGTTGGAGCTTATTTAAAGCATAAAAAATTCAAAAGCTAAACTGGAAACTCAACTTTAGCTTCGAGGCCGCCGCGATCTAAATTGCTTAATGTAATTGTGCCGCCGTGCATTTCAACAATTCGCTTAACAATAGAAAGGCCCAGTCCCGATCCTCGTCCGGTTCTGGCTTGTTCTCCGCGAGCAAAAGGTTGAAATAATCTTTCAACATCTTTGTCTTTAATGCCATCGCCATGATCCGAAACCGTCACCACAATCTTTTTACTTCCCGCTTGTTCAACAAAGTAAGAGCCAAGTTCAACCGGTGCGCGGCCGTATCGAAATGCGTTTTCAATCAAATTATTAAATACTCTTTTTAACGCTAAAACTCGAACCGAAAGCAAAGGGAGTGGACGTAAATCAGTGATCACATCGCGCTGATGTAACTGGTGGGTTTCAGCAATGTTTTCTAACAGTTCATTGAGATCAATGGCTACGATTGCTTCATCGCGACCATCTCGAACAAAGGATATGAATTGATCGATAATGGCATCCATGTCTTCGGTGTCAGTAACAATACCTTGTTTGGTTTCTTCGTCGGTTAAGAACTCGGCTGCTAATCGAATTCGAGTAATCGGTGTACGTAAATCGTGAGAGATGCCGGCTAATAACAAAGTGCGATCTTCTTCAAGCTGATGGACATCTTTAGCCATTTGATTAAACGCTTTGGTTACAGCTACTAATTCTCTGGCGCCTTGCTCTTTTAACCGGCCAGGATAGTCGCCTCGGCCAATTTCTCGAGCGGCAAACTCTAATCGCTTTAGTGGACGGTGTAACTGTTTTGCAAACAACCAGCCACCGAGTGTACTTAAAAGAAAAATGATTAATAGGTAGGCTAGGTTTACAAAGTAAATGGAATAGTCGATATGAATAGAAGGAATCCGGATCCAAATATCACTTTGCTTGGGATGCAAAATCCAGTAATAAGCTTTATCAGACTCTTCAATTCTAAGCTCTGATCCTTTGCCCAAATAACTCGAAAGTTGATCGGATAAACTTTGATAATAATGCGCAGAGTCTAATCCATTGCCAACGGCTTCTTTAAATTGAAAAGCTTTAATTCCAGTTGCTTGTTCGAATTCGTCGCGAACTGACGCACTGACATTATTCTGCTCCATAATGACAATGGTGTTGATTTGATTAGCCATTTGTTTCATTAAAATATCATTACTGGGCTGCACCACCAAAAAAGCAGTGACAAATAAATAAACGACTAAATTGATAAATAAAAGCCCTGCAACCAGCAGGGCTGTACGGCCAAATGCGCCTTGAGGAAGTATGCTCATAAAAGGGTGGGTTTAAGCCGCTCCACCATCGGGAACAAATACGTAACCAACGCCCCACACCGTTTGAATATAGCGAGGTTTTGCTGGATCTTCCTCGATCATGCGACGTAGGCGAGAAACTTGAACATCAATGCTACGCTCAAGTGCGCTGTAGTCACGTCCTCTAGCAAGATTCATCAGTTTATCGCGTGATAGGGGCTGGCGAGCATTGGTAACCAACGATTTTAAAACCGCAAACTCACCCGAAGTTAGGCTCATGACTTCTTCCCCTCGTGCCATTTCACGGGTGGCTAGGTTTAGGGTAAATTCACCAAACTTGATTTCTTTTTCTTCAGCA
Source organism: Kangiellaceae bacterium (assembly GCA_041591085.1). Taxonomy (GTDB): domain Bacteria; phylum Pseudomonadota; class Gammaproteobacteria; order Enterobacterales; family Kangiellaceae; genus Pleionea. The sequence goes on from JBFHSP010000031.1 coordinate 5,541, forward strand.
CTCGGAGCCCCGGGTATTTCTTTGGTTCGACGGCGTAACACGGCTTTGATTCGAGCCAGTAATTCACGAGGATTAAAGGGTTTGGCCAAATAATCATCGGCACCAAGCTCTAAACCAATAATGCGATCAACTTCATCACCTTTGGCGGTAAGCATCACAATGGGAATTTGGTTTTCGGCAGAACGCAAACGGCGGCAAATTGATAAGCCATCTTCACCCGGTAGCATTAAATCAAGCACCATCAAATGGTAGTTTTCACGCTCAAGAAGTCGATCCATTTGCTCAGAATTGGCAACGGTTCGAACAATATAGCCTTGTTCTTTTAAATAACGCTCAAGCAAGCTCCGTAAGCGTAAATCGTCGTCAACAACAAGAATTTTGGGGGTCTCTTCGGTCATACTGACTTCCTGTGCAATGATTTTAATTATCGAGTTGAGTGTAGCAGGGTTCGCTTATTTTCTCATGCTATCAATCAGTTAGCAGTTACGACAAGTTTTCAGTTGTAAATGAATGTTGTTTTGTTGGCAATTAAAGAGTCGCATTGATTTTATCCCTGAGTTGGTTTGGGTATAATCGCCCGTTCAAAATTTCTCGACCTTCGCGCACTTGCTCTTTCAAGCATTGCGAATTTGTATACTCAACAGGATTTATTTATGTCGATGATGCCATCTATTACCCATCGAATTGCTACCGAATTAAAAGCAACGGTTAACCAAGTAGCGGCAGCTATTGGATTATTAGACGAAGGTGCAACAGTACCTTTTATCGCCCGTTATAGAAAAGAAGTTACCGGAGGACTTGACGATACACAACTGAGAAACCTGGAAGAGCGATTAACTTATTTAAGAGATATGGAAGATCGTCGAGCAGTCATTTTAAAAAGCATCGAAGATCAGGAAAAACTGACCCCTGAGTTGAAAAAGTCGATTGAATCGGCTGAAACCAAAACTGAATTAGAAGATCTGTATTTACCTTTTAAACCGAAGCGCCGTACCAAAGCGCAAATAGCCAAAGAGGCCGGTTTAGAGCCTTTAGCGTTAGCATTATTAGAAAGTCCGCAACTCGATCCTGAAGTGGAAGCGGCAAAGTATTTAAATGCCGAAGCAGGTGTTAGCGATGAAAAGGCCGTACTTGATGGCGCCAAGCAAATTTTAATGGAACGATTTGCAGAAGATGCCGCCTTGTTATCACAGCTACGTGATTACCTATGGAATAATGGTTACTTAAAGTCATCGGTTGTTGCGGGTAAAGAAAATGAAGGTCGCAAGTTTTCCGACTACTTTGAATATTCAGAACCGTTACATAAAATTCCATCGCACCGTGCACTTGCGGTCTTGCGAGGTCGCAACGAAGGTGTCTTGAGCGTCCAAATAGTGCCTAACAAAGAATTGCTCGATGATGAGCAAGCTCCTAATGTCTGCTTGTTAACTATAGCCAAACACGCTGGAATTGATAATCAAAGTCGACCCGCTGATAACTGGTTACAAACGGTAGTGCTTTGGACTTGGCGAATTAAATTGCAACTGCACTTTGAAACCGAATTGATTGGCCGAATCAGAGAAGCGGCTGAAGCCGATGCGATTACGGTATTTGCTAACAACCTGCGTGACTTGCTTATGGCTGCACCAGCGGGCCCTAAAGTGACAATGGGACTTGATCCAGGTTTAAGAACCGGGGTTAAAGTGGTGGTAGTTGATGATACGGGTAAGCTTTTGTCATTTACGACTATTTTCCCGCACGCGCCGCAAAAGCAGTGGGATCAGTCGTTAAAGAAATTAGCCAATTTGTGCCAAATGCACTCGGTCAACTTGGTCAGTATCGGCAATGGTACTGCATCACGTGAAACGGATCAGCTCGTTATCGAGTTACAAAAAATGCATCCTGAGCTCAAGTTTGATCGCATTATGGTTTCAGAAGCGGGCGCATCTGTTTACTCAGCTTCAGAGCTTGCCGCACAAGAGTTTCCTGACTTAGATGTGAGCTATCGTGGCGCTGTATCAATAGCGCGGCGCCTGCAAGATCCTCTGGCTGAATTGGTTAAAATTGAGCCCAAATCTATCGGTGTAGGCCAGTATCAGCACGATGTGAGTCAATCTCAGTTATCGCGAACGCTTGGAGCTGTCGTCGAGGATTGCGTTAACGCGGTTGGTGTTGACTTAAATACCGCTTCGGTGCCACTGCTTTCTCGCGTATCTGGATTAAACAAAACTTTAGCCAGCAATATTGTTTCGCTTCGTGAAGCCAAGGGGCGTTTTGCTAATAGAAAAGAGCTGCTTAATGTAGAGCGACTAGGCCCAAAGGCATTTGAGCAAGCGGCAGGATTCTTACGAATTGTTGGTGGTGATAACCCGCTCGATGCATCAACGGTGCATCCGGAGTCTTATCAAGTCGTTGAAAATATTCTGGCGTCACTGGGTGATAAGACAATTGGTGATGTAATGGGTAATGGTTCGGCTTTACGTTCGCTCGATGCCAAGCAATTTGTATCGGATAAGTTTGGTTTGCCAACGGTTACCGATATTCTTAAAGAACTTGAAAAGCCAGGCCGTGATCCTCGTGGTGATTTTAAAATGGCCAAGTTTAAGGAGGGCGTTGAACAGCTGTCCGATCTCAAACCAGGAATGGAATTAGAGGGGACTGTCACCAATGTGACCGACTTTGGAGCCTTTGTCGATGTTGGGGTGCACCAAGACGGGCTGGTGCATATTTCGATGATGTCGAATCAATTTATCAGTAATCCGCGAGAAGTGGTGAAAGCCGGCGATATCGTTAAAGTGCATGTCATTGATGTAGATTTGCAGCGCAAAAGAGTCGGTTTTTCAATGATAGGACCTCAGTCGGAATCAGGTGCGCCTGCTAAAGCGGCTGCGCCAGTGCAACAAAAAGCCTACACTAAACACCAAAATAAAGGCCAACGTGCTAAGCCAGAACCACAAGGGGCTTTTGCCTCAGCATTGGCCGATGCTTTGAAAAAGCGCTGATAAAATATCTCCCAATGCTATTTCAATTGTAAAAATTTATTTGCATGCGCAAACTTGGTTTGTTATAAAGTATCTGCGCTAGCGAATACAAAGAAGCTCGGACACACCGAGTCTTGCAGACTGGAAAACCTTATAAGCCTCACTTGTGAGGCTTTTTTATTGCCACTATCAATACCCCGTCAGAATTGCTGCGGTGCAGCTCGAGTATTTTTATAAAAACGTCTACCCTAAATAAAAGAATATATAAACTAAAGGGGAATAATATGTCGTTAAGAAACACGTTTGGGTTGCTCTACGAACCTGAAGTGCAATGGCAAAAAATTTCAGATAAAAATGACTCTATTGCAAAAACTTATTTTAAATTTTTGTTTGTGATCGCCTTGATCCCACCAGTGTCCGCTTACATTGGAGCCACTTATTCTGGCTGGAGCATGGGAATTGATGAAGTCAAATATCTTACCCATGAGTCGGCACTCATGCTTTCCGTGGCGGCTTATTTTGCGATTTTATTTGCGGTGTATCTATCGGCGCAGTTTATTCGATGGATGGCAAAAACCTATGGTGCATCACCCTCATTAAAACGTTGTATGAACTTGGCCGCTTATAGTTGCACGCCATTATTTTTAGTGGGAATTTTAGGAGCCTACCCCATTTTATGGCTTGATATGTTGTTGTCTTTAGTAGCTATTGGCTGGGCGGTGTACTTACTTTACCAAGGTGTGCCCATTATGATGCGCATTGAAAAAGAGCGTGGCTTTTTGTTTGCGAGTTCAATTTTAACCGCAGGTCTTTGTATCTTTGTTGGAATGCTTGCCATCACTATTATTTTTTGGGGATCAGGTATCAGTCCTCAATTCAGCTGATTTAATTTTTAGCTTAGTTATTTAAAAGGGCTTACATTTTTAGTAAGCCTTTTTTAATGCAATTTTATTTATTCTTGATATTCTGAGCGCCTGACTTTTTTAATCGCTATTTCTTATGATTCAGTTTTGTCTTAATACCATGCAACAGCGTTGGTTTAATGCGTTAATTGCCGCGTTTTGTGCGTCACTTATTGGAGCTGCCCTATATTTTCAACATGTGATGGGACTTGATCCTTGTCCGCTTTGCATTTTCCAGCGGGTCGTGGTTATTGCGATTGGTGTGGTGTTCTTTATAAAGTTGTTACACCACCCAAAACAAAGCTCAATTTTTCAGTATGTATATGGCGTTCTGGCACTTTTGATCGCAGCGGTTGGTGTAGGTATTGCTGGACGGCATGTGTGGCTGCAAAGTCTGCCAGAACATTTGGTTCCTGCCTGTGGCCCTGCGCTTGATTATTTGATGGAAGCATTACCATTTTTAGAAGTGCTGGAAGTGGTGATGCAAGGCTCCGGTGAGTGCGCTAAAGCCGACGGTTGGAGCTTTTTATGGCTTAATATGCCAGAGTGGATGTTGCTGATTTTCTCAGGGTTCTGCTTATTCGCACTGTTCAGTTTATGGGCGGCCTGGTTAAATCGCTCTCAAGCAATATAAAACGAGAAATGCCAATTCTCATTTAAAATGGCAATTGGCTTTGAACCGGTGATGTTTCTTTCTCAACCGGTTTTGCTGACACCGTGGGTGCGGGCAATAAAATGGTAAATCGACTGCCTGCACCCATTTTCGAATCGACAGTGAGTAAACCGCCGAGCTGTTCGGTCACAATAAAATAAGAGACTGAAAGCCCAAGCCCTGTCCCTTTGCCCTCACTTTTGGTACTAAAGAAGGGCTCAAAAATTCGTTTTCGAGTAGAGCTATCCATTCCAGGCCCATTATCTTCAATATCGATTCGTAAATATTGCTGTTCTATGCTGACAGAAATATGAATGAGCGGTTTTTTTTGTTTAGACTCGGCTAAGGCTTGGGCGGCATTTACTAGTAAATTTAAAAGTACTTGTTGTAATTGGTTTTTTGCTAGAGGTAATTTGGGCAAATCATTGACAAAGGTTTTTTTAATGCTAATGGTTCGAAAATCAAACTGTCGTTCACGTGAATAATCCTTGGCGGCTAACCTTAAAGTCGCTTCAAGCACTTCAATGACATCTACTGTTTCGTTTGCAGCTCGGGTTGGCCTAGCAAAACTCAACATTTCACTAACAATATTGGCCGCTCTTTCACCGGCTTCTTTAATCGCTTCTAAAGAAGTATCAATGCGCTGAATTTTTAAATATTCTCTAAATTTTTCTAAATCGCCATCAATTTCTTTTGCAACGCGTTGATTGCGGGGAAACTCTGGATCAAGCCTTCGCTTTATATTTTGTAAACTTTGTAAAATGGCGCCTAAAGGATTATTAATTTCATGGGCCATACCGGCGGCTAGCCCTCCTAACGAAAGCATTTTTTCAGTTTGTACTAATATTTCATCAAATCGAGTTTTTTCAGTGATATCGTCCAGACGAATAACCACATCAGGGTTTAAGTTGCTATCGTCATCAAACAGAGGATAAATTAAAACATTAAATTTATGGGTACCGTCTTCTAGATCAAAATCAATTTGTTGGATCACTCGTTTGCGGCCATTGGCGGATCGTCGCATCAATTTAAATATAGGTGTTTTATGCTTTGGCATCACATCAATCAATTGTTTACCTAGCACCGAAGCCTGCAATAAATTAAAGACTTTTTCGGCTTCTAGATTCCATTGGGTAATACGATGATGTTGATCTAACGCAATAATTACTGAGGGCATTGAATCTACCAGGTTTTGCAGAAATACCTGAATTTCATAAATGCGTTTTTCAGTTAGCTCTCTTTTTTGAACTTCTAAGGAAAGCTTTTGGTTACCTTCTTCCATTCTGCTTTCAAGGCGATTACGTGCTTTTTCAAGGGCATCTTTTGACGCATTAAGCTCATCTTCAATTTGGCGCCTTCGAGTGATGTCTCGAGCGATTTCCATATAGTGGTTGCCCGATAACCAGCCAGCTACGGAAATATTATTTTCAATTGGAATGATATCCCCGGTTTTGGTTTTATAAGAGGTATCGAAAGAAACACTTTTTCCCATATAGAGTTGATGGTGAAAACCAGGATTTCGATACATGGTGCACTCGACATCAATATCGGTTGTGTTTAACTGGGTAATTTCTTCCGAGCTATAACCCAGTAATTGGCAGGCTTTGGAGTTAGCTTGAACTATTTTTCCTGAAGGGGTAACAATTAAGATCATGTCAGCAGCATGATCGATAAGTTCGGCAACGTTTCTCCGGGTTTTATCACTTTGTTTTTCTCGCTGATCGATTGAGTTTAATACCTGATAGGCAGGTACCATAATAAAAATCAGTACAACTGCTGCAATCGCGAGCTCAATTAAAAAAATGGACCACTCAAACTTTGCGTAATAAACACTGTGAATGACATGAATGATAATGGGAAGCAGTAATAATGAGATCAGAACAAACAGTGTTTTGGTGAATAAAAAGGACGGCTTGGTCTTTTGTGTTTTCATTCTAGTCTGACCACTATAATTACGGTAACCTAAAGAGAATAGGATAGGTTAAATTAGTATTTGGCTCAAAATTAGCTAAATTGCTGCGGTTCTACAAGTAAATCAATGAATTAAGCTGCACTAAAGAGCAATTCTGATTACACTACTCTAGTAAATAAACAGTAGGTTCTGGTAAGAGCCATCAATAAAAAAAATAGAATATTGGAGACTGACATTCATGACTACCGCAGAAGTATTTGATAGTCGTACACGATCGGTTGTCGATCGCTGGCTCGCTGAGCGAAGTGAGATGTTTGTTTTATATTGTCGTCTTACCGGAAGCCGAAACAGCAATATTTTACCTGATGCTGCGCAAGTGGCTCAGTTTTGCGATATTCTTATCGATTATGTCTCTGCGGGTCATTTTGAAGTGTATGAGCAATTGGTTTCTTTGTGCGATCAGCATGGACCAAACTCTATTCAATTGCTCAAAGAGCTATTCCCTAAAATTAATTCGACCACCGATATTGTGGTTAATTTTAATGATAAATACTGTGATGATGGCGCTTATGAAAAAGTCCATGCTGAGCTGGATGTTGATTTATCTAAGTTAGGTGTGGCAATTGCTGAAAGAGCCGAATTGGAAGATCAACTAATTAACACTTTGTCAGAATTTCATTAATATTAATCAAGACTCCATGTAACTTAACTGGTTGTCTTTTTCACTCACTAAAAAAATATAAAGGTAACTCTATGATTCGCGTGATTATTGAACGTCAACTGAAACCAGAGTGCTTCGATGATTACAGTGCCGCTATTCGTAAAGGCAAAAAAGATGCAACCAGAAAACCGGGCTTTATGGGTGGTGAACTTTATTATGATCAAGGTAATAAAAACCATATTGTGATCATCGCAGCATGGGACAGTGTTGATAACTGGAAGTTATGGTATGGCAGTGAGCAGCGAATCAAGCTGACCGAGTCGATTCAAAGCTTTGTTGTGGGTGATGAAAAAATTACGGTTTTAAGCAGCCAACGAATTTAGCCGTCTTAGATAAACTAAAACTTTAGTGTGAGGAGAGCTTTTCTAGCTCTTCTTCGAGCTTTCCGGTTAATGCCATATACGACATTTTATAGTCGGCAATAAAAGACCAAAATGGATATTCAAATGTGGCAGGCTTGTTTTTTTCAAAAATAAAATGGCCTATCCAAGCAAAGCCATAACCAAAAACCAAAGCCAAGGGAATAAAAACCAAGCTGCCTGACACAATTACCCAAGTGAGTAAACAACAGGCTCCAAAGGTCCCTAAGTAATGCAATGCTCGGCAGGTCACATCGAGGTGCTGGCTTAAATAAAAAGGCCAAAACTCTTTAAACGATTGATACTGTTTCATAGTTTTGGCCTTGTTTTGATAACTGGCTTATTGTTCAGTCGATTCTGCTTTTGGCGCTTCAAATGGGGTGAAGTCAATCAGCTCAACATCAAACACTAAAGTTGCTCCGCCTGGAATGACAGGTGGGCTACCGGCGTCACCGTAGGCGATATCTGAAGGAATGAAAAAGCGAAATTTTGCGCCTTTAGTCATTAACTGAACGCCTTCAGTCCATCCTGGAATAACTCGATTGAGAGGAAAATCGATAGGCTGCCCACGATCAACCGAAGAGTCGAATTTGGTGCCATCAATTAAAGTACCGGTGTAATGAACCGTTACTGTATCTTCGGCTTTAGGGCTGTTTTCACCGTCGCCCGCTTCAAGTACTTTATAAGCAAGCCCACTACCAGATTCGGCTAATTTAATTTCTGCATCTTCTTCCATCATTTTAACAATGTAAGCTGCGCCTTCAGCTTTGGTTTTATCTGACACCGCTTGTTGTTGCTTGGCCATTTCTGCCTGAATTTTTTGCTGGTAAGCCATCATGTGTTCACGCAATTGCTCTTCAGTAAATTGGGCTTTACCATCTAAACCGTCGTTAAAACCTTGTCTAAGCATCTCTATATCAAGAGCGGCTTCACCCATTTTGTCTAGATCTTGAGTGATGCGAGTGCTGTAAATGGCGCCAAGCGAGTAACTTTGCTTTTGTAAGTCGGTTTCTGGTGTTAATTGTTTTGGTTGTTCTGTTTGTGAGCAGCCTGCAACAAGAACGGAAATTACCGCTGCTGAGATTAGTTTTTTCACTGTTTTTCCCCTACAGTATGGAGTGATTATGATTAAAAAAATGCGTTGCTCAGTCTAAACACTTCAATAGAAAAGTCTACATTTGGTGAAAAAATTGGAACGATTAACCCAAAAATGTACAAATAGGTCGCACTTATTGGGCTTTCTGCTTATCACATTGACCTTGTTAGGCTGTGAGTCGCCAGAGGCTCCCATTGAAAAATGGCAACACAGTGCGGTTGGGAGTTTAGATGCGACTTTGTCTGACGATGGCGAATATGCGGTAGTCAGTTCGGTCAATCATGGTGTGAGTTATTGGAAGCTCGCTACCAATGAGCAGTTGTTTCAATGGAGGCACAGCGATAATCCTGAAGAGGGCATTATTGCGAGCGATATTTCACCGGATGGTTCCCGAGTGATTACCGCGGATAGGCGTAATTTTGTTATATGGAATGCGAATAACGGTCAGGCTTACGGATATTGGCAGGCGCCGGATGTCATACGATCGGTAGCGATTGCTGAGTTAGGCCGCTTTGTTCTGCTTGGGCTTAATGATGGTCGGGTTATTTTTATCGCGATGGAAACCGGAAGACGAGTTGAGTTTGTTGGGCATCGTAAAGAGCCCGTGGCATCGGTAGATATTTCTTCGAATGGTTTGTGGGCATTTTCAGGGGGAAATGATCGTAGGGCTGTGCTTTGGAATACTCAAACAGGCCAGCCGAAATATGTGTTTGAACATGATACACGTGTCACACAAGTGAAGTTGGCTCGCACTGGAGAGCTTGCTTTTTCATCCGGTACGCGTGGAAATGCCAATATTTGGGACTTAAGCGATGGCAGTGAGCGGGCAAAACTTAAGTTAAAACCGCGAGAATATGTGATCAGTAGCGCTGCTTTTAGTCATGATCTTAATTGGTTGGCAACAGGAGCACCCGGTAGAGATGTTTCTATGTGGTCAACGCAAACGGGAGAGTTAGCGCGTCGTTGGCAAGCTTCGACCCGAGAACAGCGTAAACCGAGTGGTGCCATCATCTGGTCGGTGGCTTTTACTGATCAAGATCGTTATGTGTTAAGTGCTTCGTCAGCCGGATTTGCCGAAAAATGGTCAGTACAGCCGCCACCTAAATCCTAGGTAGCAGCCTAACTTTAAGGTTTGATGCCGAAAGTTTTGCCGAAAAAGTCACCTTCATTCCATTGAGGACGAGTATCTGAGTTGGCTACTTCTGTACCAATCATATAGTTCACTTCGGTAAATGTAACGCCAGCTTCATAGTTAATGGCCAAATCAACGCTGTCACTCGGTTGATGATAGTGTTTAGCAATAAAAGTTTTAAATATTTCTGCGCCATTAATTTCTGGATCGAGAGATTTAAATCCGGGCATTAAAAAGATGGCTGGAACGCCTTTTTTAACCATAGAGTAATGATCCGAACGAACAAAAATATTTTGCTCAGGCATAGGATCCGGTGAAACTTGTAAGCCGGCTTTTTCGGTGGCGCGTTGCACGTATTGATTTAAGCTAGAATGCTCTGCGCCAAAGGCAATGATGTCACCAATTGGATAAAGAATCAGTGGCATATCCAAATTAATATTCGCGATAATGTTGTTGATTTCAATACTTGGGTAGTGCGCAAAATAGTCTGAACCTAGCAAACCTTTTTCTTCACCGGTTACTACCACAAATAGCACTGATCGACGTGAAGGGTTGGCAGCAAATAATCGCGCTGTTTCTAGTAATATGGCGGTACCGGTTGCATTATCGAGAGCGCCGTTATTAACCTGATCTGAAGTAGGAGTTTGATGTTCATCATGATGATTTTCTAAACCAATATGATCAAGATGGGCAGTGTACATAACCACTTCATGTTTGAGCAAAGGATCTGTGCCCTCAATCAGTCCGACCACGTTGGCACTTTTAACGGTTTGATGTGAAGATTCTTTTGACAATGTCATCGACTGGTTTAAATCAAAGCGTGGCAATTGCTCTTTATTATCAGCCATAGTAATCAATTGCTCGTAGCTATGGGGCAATCCTTCAAATAGCTGTTTTGCCGTTTCAATACTTAAAAGGGCTCCGCCTTTAATTGATTCTATATGGTTACCTGGAATGCCTTCTGGAGTTAACCATTCAAACGATGGCTTTCCTAAAGAGCCTAGCATTCTTTGATAGCTATAGCGTTTTTCCGCTTGGGGCGTTTGTAGATAAATCACGCCAATGGCGCCATGCTTAGCGGCAGTTTTAACTCTTTGTTGGCGAGAAGCGAAATGGGCAGCTTCTTCAGAAGGAAGGTTTAAGGGTGTTTGACTCAGCATCACGACAATTTTATCTTTGACATTAATGTCGGCGTAGTCGTTGTGATTAAACTCTGGTGCCTCTACGCCAAAACCGACAAACACAAGCTCACCTGAAAATTCAACACTCGTTGCCATAGACGATGCGCCGGTGACAAATTCTTGAGGGTAGTTTAGCTGAGTTGCTTTTCCGTTTTTAAATAAGCTCATCTTGACGCTACTTTTATCGATATGTGCTCGTCTAAAATTAATGGATTGTAAATAGGAAGCGCCTTGCTCGAGTTGATCGCCTTTGGGAAGCAAACCATATTGTTTGAAGTGAGAAACGACATATTCTGCTGCAATATCATACCCTTGGGTGCCGGTTTCACGGCCTTCGAGCAAATCATGTGCAAGAAACTCTATATGCGCTTGTAGAGCACTTGCTGAAACTGGAAGTTGACCACTTTCTGTTTGCTTTGCTTCTTGATTTGACGACCCACAAGCAAATAACAGCACCGAAAGACTACAAGCCAATAAAACTTTAACCATAACAGCAAAACCTTAAATATTAATAATCGGCGTGATCTTAACGGATGGATTAATAAATTCCAGTGTAAAACCGTAACAAGGTGTATGTTAATTCCGTCACTTACCCTAGCATTTCGCCGTATTTCGTTTTATACCCGTTGTACTTGAATATGATAGGTTATTGAATTGTTGATTCATGCATCTACAAGTAGAACGGGTATATAATGGGACAATTAAATCTCTAAGCTTAAGGATGTTTTGTGTCACTATCAGATCGCGATTTAAACGTTATTTGGCACCCTTGTAGTCAAATGAAAGACCACCAACAGTATCCCATGATCAATATTGTTAAAGGTGAGGGAGTGTACTTAATTGATGACAAAGGCGCGAAATATATCGATGCAATCAGTAGTTGGTGGGTTAATTTATTTGGACACGGTCGACAAGAAATTAAGCAAGCTGTCATTGAGCAAATCAATAAATTAGAACAAGTGATTTTTGCCGGATTTACCCATCAGCCGGCGGTAGAGCTCGCAGAAAAGCTGGTGAAAATCACCCCAGAAGGCTTGAACAAAGTATTCTATGCCGATTGTGGATCTGCAGCAGTAGAAGTGGCATTAAAAATGAGTTTGCAATATTGGCGCAACCTAGACAAACCCAATAAAAATAGATTCATCGCTCTTAAAAATGGCTACCACGGCGAAACCGTTGGCGCTCTTTCGGTAGGTGATGTGGCATTGTTTAAAGAAACGTTTGCGCCTTTATTATTTGAAACTCTATTAGCACCGTCACCTGATTGTTTTTATCGTGAAGAAGGTGAGTCTTGGTATGATTACAGCCTGCGTCAATTTGAAAAAATGGAAACATTGATCGCCGAAAATCATCAACAAGTAGCTGCGGTCATTTGCGAACCATTGGTTCAATGTGCTGGCAACATGCGTATGTATCATCCGGTATATTTAACCAAGCTTCGAGAGGCTTGCGATCGATATGGCGTTCATTTAATTCTTGATGAAATTGCGGTGGGCTTTGGTCGAACTGGAACTTTGTTTGCTGCTGAACAAGCGAATATTTGCCCTGATTTTATGTGTGTTTCCAAAGGGATCACCGGAGGTTTTTTACCACTGGCTGCAGTGTTAACTCACGATTCTATTTACGATGCATTTTATGATGATTATGAAACGCTAAAAGGCTTTTTACATTCACATAGCTATACCGGAAATCCACTCGCCTGTGCGGCAGGCGTGGCTACGCTCAACTTAATTGAATCGGAAAATATTGTAGCAAAAAACCAAACGTTAATTGCAGAGCTTAAATCTATCGGTGAGCGCTTATCGGAGCATCCTCACATCGGTGATGTTCGACAAACTGGTACTATCTTAGCGGCTGAAATGGTTGCTAATAAAAACAACAAACAAGAGTATCCGTGGCAACAGCGCCGCGGAATGCGAGTGTATCAACATGGTTTAGCCAACGGCGCCTTGTTAAGGCCTCTTGGCAATGTGGTTTATTTTATGCCTCCCTATGTGATTAATGCCGATCAGCTTGAACATTTATTTAATGTGGCGTGGCAAGGGATCAATATGGCTACCCAAAATTAATAGCAAATCTAAGAGTAGAGCATGAAACGACTCAATCGCATTTATTTACCACAAGCGCTTAACCCTGGTGAACGTTTACCTTTAGAAAAAGACCAGCTTAAACACATGTTGACGGTGCTTAAAATGCAAGACGGTGAGCCGCTTACTGTGTTTAATGGTCTTGGCCAGCGCTTTGCTGCTCGATTATGTTTAATCGATAAAAAAAGCGCAGAAGTTGAATTGCAAGATATGACAAAATCGACCAACGAGTCACCCCTTAACCTGCATTTATATCAAGGCATTTCTCGTGGCGATAAGATGGAACTTAGTATTCAAAAATCAGTGGAACTTGGAGTTCAACAAATTACGCCACTGTTCAGTGAGCGTTGCGGAGTAAAACTCGCTGCCGATCGTTTGGATAAAAAAATGCAGCATTGGCAGCAAGTGATAATAAGTGCTTGCCAGCAGTGCGAGCGCGACACTTTACCCAAACTAAATTCACCAATTCATCTAAAAGAGCTTATTGCAACAGCGCCCTCGCAAGAGTTTTTTTTGCTTCTTGATCCGCATCAAGGGCAGTCTATAAAACAATTAGATAAACGCGAGCAGTTTTCATTACTAATTGGCCCTGAAGGTGGTTTTAGTGAGGATGAAGTTTTTGCTCTACAGCAATTACCGCATGCTGGCATTACTTTAGGTCCGCGCATACTAAGAACGGAAACAGCCGGTTTAACCGTGATTAGTTTGCTGCAAGGGTTATTTGGCGATTTTTGATCTGGATCAACGGCTCTCTTTCTTATAGGTTCATGATTAAAAATTAAGCTTTATTAAAAGTGTCATTTTAACCAGACTTGCTAACTTAACTTGGGACTAATTATGAATAAGAAAATACAGCCAAAAGATGAGTTAGAAACATTTTTAGAAGATCATTATTCCCTTGCCTACAAGAATAAATTGAAGCGTAAAGAATATGAAATAGAAAAGGCGTTACTTCAACAAGAGTTGTTAAAGGTTCAGCGCTGGGTTAAACAAACCGGTCAGAAAATTGTGATTATATTTGAAGGCCGTGACGCTGCGGGAAAGGGCGGAACTATTAAGCGTTTTATGGAGCATCTAAATCCTCGGGGTGCTCGAGTGGTGGCGTTGGAAAAACCCACTGATGATGAAAGAGGGCAATGGTATTTTCAACGCTATATTCGGCAATTGCCCACCTCTGGTGAGATGGTACTATTTGATCGTAGTTGGTATAACCGCGCGGGTGTTGAACGAGTAATGAACTTTTGTGAGCCCGCCGAATACTTAGAATTTATGCGCCAAGTGCCAGAGCTTGAGCGGATGCTTACACGCAGCGGTATTATTTTATTTAAATATTGGTTTAGCGTTTCTCGAGAAGAGCAAAAAGCGCGCTTTATAAAACGCAAAACCGATCCCCTTAAACAATGGAAACTAAGCCCAATCGATATTCAATCGCTTGATAAATGGGATGACTATACCGAAGCCAAAGAAGCGATGTTTTTTTATACTCATACCAAAGATGCGCCTTGGACGGTAATCAAATCAGACGATAAAAAACGAGCGCGGATTAATTGTATGCGTCATTTCTTGTCTCATTTAGATTACCCAAATAAAAACCCAGATATCGACTTAACTCCTGATCCTAAGTTAGTCGGCAATGCGAGCAGTGTCATTGAACATGATGAACACATTCTGGCCAAGTCGTTGCATCCATCGGCAACTTAAACTAATTTTGTCGTTCTTTTATTGAATGAAAGTTAGGTTATTTAGATGGAAGATAATTCGGTGCGATTAGAGTGTCTCACAGAAGATGATGCGCAAATAGTCTTAGACTTGTATTCTCAACCTGACTGGGTTCGCTTTATTGGTGATCGTGGCGTTAGTGATCTAACAAGTGCTGAGCAATATCTAAAAGATAATTTATTGCCTCTTTACCAAACAAAGGGATTAGGGCTTAAAAAAATAATTAATCAAAATGAGCTAGTGGTAGGATTGGCTGGATTAGTAAAAAGGCCAACGCTTTCGGTGCCAGACTTAGGTTATGGTCTACTTTCGAGCTTTTACGGCCATGGATACGCTAGAATGGCATGTGAGTTAGCTTTACAGCAAAATTTTTATCAATCTGACTTAAATGAAGTTGCTGCTATTGTCACGCCTGACAATGCTCGGTCAAAATTACTGCTCGAAAAACTCGGGTTTAAATGGCAATTTCTACAAAAAGGCCCGCAAGGCGAATGGCTTGATTTTTATCTTCTCAAGAAAACCAAAGCCTAGTTTTATCCACGTACTAAACCGTTAAGCTCAATTCCGAAATATTCAATCGTTCGAACAACTCGTTACAAACCATCGAAATAGTCTCATTTACTTAAGCGCTCGCTTGATTACAATGGCTGTTATTGATTTTGACGAGAAAAGCATGCCTCAACTTAAAAATACAGCCAAACAATATGGTCTTGTGAGTAAAGTCTTGCATAGCTTAGTAGCCGTTGTGGTGCTTGGATTATTTGGTTTGGGCTTTTGGATGGTTGAGCTCGATTATTATGATAGCTGGTATCGCACCGCGCCAGATCTGCATAAAAGCATGGGTATTTTACTCGCTTTCGTTATTATTGCGCGACTTATTTGGAATTTCAGTCACACAAAAGTAGAGCCCTTAGCTACACATAAACCTATTGAGATTAAGCTAGCTAAACTTGCTCATTACCTGCTGTATTTGTTGTTATTGATTCTTGTTATTAGCGGTTATTTAATTTCAACGGCAGATGGCCGTGGTATTGAAATTTTTTCTCTATTTGAGTTACCTGCATTAGGTTCTTTGTTTGAAAATCAAGAAGACTTAGCAGGGGCTGTTCACAAATGGATCGCCTATGGAC
>JBFHSP010000032.1:0-20689 GCA_041591085.1 Kangiellaceae bacterium
ATCTCGACCGGCGCTTCCGCGATCTTCCGCCGATTTAGCCATGGCAACCCGCACTTGATCATTGGTACAGGTTGGATAGTAGCTCCACACCAATGCGGCTACGCCTGAAACATGAGGGGTTGCCATTGAAGTACCGTTCCACGAAGCGTAAGTATTGCCCGGTAATGTAGAGTTTACCCCCACTCCAGGCGCAGCAATTTCAACTTGACTGTTAAATTGCGAGAAGCTTGCCTTGTTGCCTGACGAATCGACTGCCGCTACAGAAACGACCGAGTCATAAGATGCTGGATAAGACATACTGCTGTTGCCACTATTTCCCGCTGCGGCGATAGAAAGAATCCCGTTGGCATAGGCATTATCAAAAGCCGCTTGCTCTGCGGCACTCGATCCGGAGCCTCCTAAACTCATGCTGATAACATTCGCACCAGCAGCCTGACATTGATCAATTGCCGCAACCAGATCAGAGCCATAGGCCCATGAGCCTGCATTGTTAAACACTTTAACGATGTGAAGGTTAAGATTACCACTTGGGTTTACACCCACCACACCGACACCATTATTTCCAATAGCGGCTATGGTTCCGGCGACGTGCGTGCCGTGGCCATGGCCATCTTCGAACCAATTGCCAGTGTCAAAAGATCCATAGCCATCATCACCGGTAACGCCAGAGGATTGCAGATCTTCATGGCCTAAACTGTATCCGGTGTCCATGATGCAAACGGTTCTATTACTGGTTAAATGGTCGGTTAAGAGATGAGCTTCAACCATATTTATGCCGTAAGGCGTACTTTCAGCGAGCAGCTCTCGTTTAGGATCTATTTCCAATAATTCAACATCATTGCGTTTTTTAAACTGCTCAACCGCTTGAGCAGAAAGCTGCACTGCGAGAAGATTGTGTTTATCCAGTTCTCTAACCACTTTTCCGCTGCTATTGCTGACCGCACCCTTTAACAAGGCTTTGCTGCCGGGTTTGAATTTAATAATATAGCGTTGAGATGAGTTTTCATCAGAAATTTTTGATTTTGCTTCAATGGATGATGGTGCGGATAATGCTCCCATCATGGCGATGGCAAGACACGTGTACTTCAATTTCATAGGCTGCACTCCCTTCGGTTCTTATGCTAATTCAAGTGAATTATTCTAATTGGACTGACGTGTTACGAGTGACCGCAAGTAAAATGGCTGCGGCCATTTTACTATAGTCGATGAGAGCTATGACGATAGTTCGAATACGACAAATGTTCTACTCTCAGCGACAGGAGCTGGCAGATTCTAACAAGGCCAACCCTCAAATTAAAAAGAGGAGCTGCGTTTAAGCTGGTGGTTAATCTTGACAAATGTTGGTATAAAATCGATTCAATGTAAAAGGAAGGGGTAGGTGAAAAGTCCAACCAATGGCACTAATCACCACCTATAGAGGTACGGCATGCAAGTAACAAAAAAGCAATTAGACCAAGCCGCAGAAAAACAGATTATTTCTCACGATCAGGCCGCAGCGCTGTACCAGTTTTTTCAGACTCACACCCAACAGGTCGCAACCTTTAGCCTTACTCATGTGTTGTACTATTTGGGTGGGTTAATTGCGATTGGCGCAATGACGTTGTTTATGAGCTTAGGATGGGAGTCTTTTGGTGGTGCTGGAATATTAGGGATTTCGATATTCTATGCGGTCGCAGGTTTAATATTAACCAATAGGTTGTTGAGCAAAGGGTTGAATATTCCGGCCGGCATATGCGCGACATTTGTTGTTTGTTTAACGCCATTAGCGATTTATGGAGTGCAACAATGGCTTGGCATCTGGCCCGATGACAGTGTGTACCGAGATTATCATCGTTACATAAAATGGCACTGGCTCTATATGGAGTTAGGTACTTTGGTTGTCGGGCTGGTGCTTGTATGGAAGTACAAACTTCCTTTTTTAATTATGCCGATAGCGGTGACATTGTGGTATTTGACCATGGATATTACCGCAATGATTTCTGGTGGCGACGCAACTTGGGAATTAAGAAAACTGGTTTCACTGTATACCGGTTTACTGATGATTGGCTTAGCCTTTTGGGTTGACATTCGGTCGGCGCGAAAAGTCGATTATGCCTTTTGGATTTATATTTTTGGTGTGTTGGCTTTTTGGTGTGGACTGTCGTCGATGCGCTCTGACAGTGAGCTCTCAAAATTCCTCTATTTCTGTATTAATCTTTCAATGATTGGCGTCGGAGTGTTATTGCTTCGACGCGTGTTTGTGGTTTTCGGTGCACTAGGTAGTTGTGGCTATTTGGGTTATTTAGCCTCAAATGTATTTAAAGACAGTTGGTTGTTTCCTTTTGCGTTAACGGCCATTGGGCTTGGGATTATCTATTTAGGCATTTTATGGCAAAAGCATGAGCCGATGATCACGGCTAAATCGCGCGCCCTGCTGCCTAAGGCACTGCGAGAGCTGCTCGAGGTGAGGTCTTAACAGCTCTGGCGATTTTAGAATGTGGTTAAGTGGTTTTGCTGGGTGCGTTGCTAAGGCTGCAAAAACACTTTATTCCAAGCTTTTTCAGTGCGTTCGTAGCGAACGCGATGATGCAATCGATGTTGCTTGCCTTGCCAAAACTCAATGCGGCTAGGTGTTATTTTATAGCCGCCCCAGTGCTTTGGGCATTCAACGGGTTTGTCTTGGTAGGCTTCGACAATTTGATCATACTTTTGTTCTAACTGTTCAATCGATTCAATCGGTTGGCTTTGCTGAGAGGTGATTGCGGCTAACTGACTGCCTTGTGGTCGCGATTTAAAATAGCGCTCCGATTGCTCAAACGAAACCTTGGTGACAATACCATCAATTCGAATTTGTCGTTGATTACCAATCCACCAAAAGTTAGCGCAAATTTGGGCGTTGTGTTCGAGCTGTTTGCCTTTGTCGCTGTTGTAATTGGTGTAAAAAATAAAGTCAGATCCTTCAATTTCTTTTAACAAAACCACGCGTACATTGGGTGCGCCACTGGCATCAACGGTAGCGATGTTCATGCCACAATAAAATATAGGATCCAGTGCTTTTGCATCTTGATACCACTGGTTAAAAAGTGGCATTGGGTCGTTATTAGGTGCGGTGATTACATCCATAAAAGTTCCTAATGATGTTGATGATGTTGATGGTTAGGCTCTGATGACTCATTCATATTATGGCCAGAATGCTGAGTCAAAGAATACAAACTCCAACTGCCAAAACCAATCAGTAAAACCGCCAACGAGTTTTTAACCCAAGGTTTTTTCATCCAATAGGCAAGGTGAGAAAAACCAATACCCATAGCCAATAGCGGTAGTAATGTACCAAAACCAAACAGCGCCATAAATAATACCGAGTAGGTAATATCGCCACTTGCGGTAGCGGCGGTTACCGCCGAGTAAACTAAACCGCAAGGAATGAGCCCCCACAATAAACCGGATATATAACTATGAAAGTTTGATTTGGCTGGATTAATAGCAGTAGCCATCGGCTTTATGTGTTGCCAAATTTTTGCGCCAAAGGATTCAATCCAGGAAAAACCTTTTTGATTGAGTATTAAGTTGACCCCGACCATTATTAAAATCAATGCGGCGATTATTCTGAGACCGGTTAGAAATCCAAGACTACTCGAAACCGAACTGATTACACCTGCTATTACTCCCAAAATAATATAGGTACTGATCCGGCCAAGATTATTCATAAGGCTTGAAACAAACTGAGCGGTAAAAGATTTATTTTTAGAATTCATTGAAAACGCGGTCACTATAGCGCCGCACATGCCTACGCAATGGAGGCTCCCTGCAAGTCCTAATAAAAGGGCTGAAAATAAAAACTCAATCATTGAGCGTGTTCTTCTAACTCGTTCAACGCAGCGGTTTTGTATTGTCGAAAAATTTCAATAAACTCATCTGGATGTCGATCAAGTGCCGTCAATGGAATATACAAATCCGCGCCGAGCTGTTGCTTTAATTGATGAATACGCGATGCAAAGGTACCCATGAGTCCATCAATTTTCTTTTTATCGGAGCCACGCCATTCATCTTGATGTTCTTGGAACAGTATGGCCGATAAGCCGCGACTGCGCGCATCCACCATAGCCACATGCAGCAAACTGCGATATTCATGGTACAAACTTTTAGCTACGCGCAGCGGAATAGTTTTGGTGAGTGGGGTAAAATCTTTTAGCTTTAATCCTAAATAATGCAGTTCGTGTTGCTCTAAACCTTTATCAACTTTGATACTGATTAAATCATAAACATTAAACCAATCTATTTCGATGTCGCCGCGGTGATGGTGCCAAATAAAATGATGCGGGGTAAAGGTGAAACTAAATTCTGGTTCGCGCCATTTTAGTAAGCCCAAAATCAAAGCTAATAGTCCTGCTATGAGCATAATAAAAGCAGGAAGTTTTATTGCGAATACTTGAGCGATAAGACTGAGTATGATCAGCGCTGCACCAAATAGCACAAATGATATATGGTTTCGCCGAGCAATCGGTCTAATCTTCAATTCTTCTAATGTCATAGCGTTTACTGCCTGATGTACAGCCTTTATTGCTTATCGTTTGTTGCGCTTTGTTCAGAAACAGCATCTGATTTTTGCGGTTGAACATTTGAGTCTTTCGTTTGAGGCGCTGCAGAATCGTCATCAAATAAGATTTTATAAGCGGGAGATTCTAAGTCGGAGTATTGATCGGATTTTACCGCCCAAGTAAATGCGGAAATAGCCACAATCAATAATAACAGAGCCACTGGGATCAGCCAGTACATTACTTCCATCAGTTATTCCTATGGAGTATAAGTTTTGCTGATTTTACTCTGCTGAGACGTTAACTACAAACTCCAAAGATCAACAGATCTCTGGCTTGTCTTAGCTGACTTCGATTTTGTTCTTGTTTTGGTAAAACTGTTGGGCGACTCGTTCGCCAATCAGGTAAGCCACATAGATAATCACTAGCCAAAGCCAACCGTTACTTACCGGTAGAATATCGTCCCAGTAACTCCACCATAAAAATGCGGTGATAAAATTTGCAATAGCATTCATGATTAAACCAATAAAAAAGCTAAAGCTGATGGTATCAAGCATATGGCTGAAGCTTTCAAACTTAGCAAAGGCTTGATAGATCTCGATGATTTCTACATGAATATAAGTGATGAAGGCGAGGGTACCGTAAAATCCTCCACCAAAAGTGGCCCATTTATTGTACAACACCTTTCTTTTTGGTTTTTCACTTAAACGAAGCTCTTGTTTGACTTTTTGTTTATCCAGCTTTCCGTTTTTAATTTCGTCAATGCTAAGAAACTCGTGCGAGAGCGCCCAATAATTAATGGCACCGCCAATAAGGGCAACCGGAAGTCCCGCTAAAAGTATCGCTAATATTATTTCGTAAAAGTTCATAGAGTTAAGAAAAGCCCCTCAAAATTGCTGTACTCGTTGATACTTTGTTAAATTTCAACTCAAAATGCTCATTTACTTTACTGTTAACTGCGCTTTTTCGCCAAAATTTGCCTTGTCTCATCATCCTTCGCGAATTTTGAAATGGATTTTAGAAAAATGCAGGTGATTGGAAGTTCAGTCAATAATCCCTTCAGTTTATTACAAGCTAGTTAACATAAAGTCGTTATAACTTATTGCATTTGAAGTAGTTGATTTTTTTATTCAGCTTTTCTTATTCCGACTTCAGGTTAGTTAATTTTCGGCTTTAAGACGCTGAGCGTTTAACAGGACTACCAAAGAACTTAAGGTCATACCAATCGCCGCAAGCCAAGGAGGAACAAATCCTAACGCCGCGAAAGGAATGGCAATCAGATTGTAGCTAAGCGCCCAAAATAAATTTTGTTTAATGATCTTTTGAGTTTTTCGAGCAAGCATTAAGGCATTAAAAATGACCTGGATTTTGTGTGAAGTTAA
The DNA here is from genome assembly GCA_041591085.1 of Kangiellaceae bacterium. Classification (GTDB taxonomy): domain Bacteria; phylum Pseudomonadota; class Gammaproteobacteria; order Enterobacterales; family Kangiellaceae; genus Pleionea. Next base: position 5,897 of record JBFHSP010000032.1, read on the forward strand.
AACGCCATCGGCCTTGGATTGAGTGAGATCGGTGGCGGTATTAATGGCAATGCCTACGTCAGCCGCCGCCAGTACCACCGAATCATTTAAACCGTCTCCAACCATCAAAACATGATGACCTTTTTGTTGGAGCTTTGTTATAAGATCCGACTTTTCTTGAGGTAAACAAGCCGCAAACCATTTTTGCAGTTTGAGTTGTTGTGCGACGGTTTGTACTTGGTGAGCATGATCACCGCTTAACATCAGCGTTGCATATTTTTCGGATTCTAAGTTGGCAATAAGTTCTTTTGCATCGGTTTTGATCGCATCATTAATCACAAAATGTGCAATAAGATAGTCGTCATATGACAGCCAGACTTGGGTTCCATCAAGGGCTTCATTTTGAGAAATATGATTACGATTAGAAAGCACAAAGTCGAGTTTGCCGAGTTTAAATAACAGGCCTTTATAGTTGGCTTTTATGCCCTGTCCTTGGATGGCTTCAATGTTTGAAAGCATTTTTTGCTGAACTTGGCGGTGTTTAAAAGCTAAGGCAATCGGGTGATGTTGATTGCGCTCAAGTTCAGTGACTCTATCGAGTACCCATCGAGTTTGTGCTTCTAGTGTTTGTGGCCAAGCATCGGCAAATAATTCTTCTGCTTGTTTTGCATTAATCAAAATATCGGTGTGAGTGAGCACCGGTTTTCCTTCGGTGAGGGTACCGGTTTTATCAAAAGCGACCGTATCTATTTTTGCAAGAGCTTCAAGACTATCTGGCTTTATTAACAATAAGCCTAGTTTGGCTAAGGCTTGACTGGCACTGGTTACGGCTGTTGGGGTTGCCAATGATAATGCGCAAGGGCAACTCACTACTAACACACTTAAAGCAATCCAGAATGATTGGGAAGGATCGATACTGTTCCAAGCGAAATAAACCACTGTAACGAGCAGTAAAATACCCATCACAAACCAGTGCGCTAACTTATCGGCAAGTTTGGACAGGTGAGGCTTATTTGCGAGCGCGCGCTCACTCATATTATTGAGTGCCGAAAAATAGGTGTTATCGCCCACTTCGGTCACTTCTAGCTCTAACAATTGGCCTTCATTAATGCTGCCTGCGAGTAGCTGATCGCCATGATATTTATCGACAGCAACAGACTCGCCGGTCAGTAACGATTCGTTGACTTTCGCATAGGAAGAAGCCAGTTTTCCGTCGGTAGGAAGCGTTTCTCCTGAGGCAACCACCAAAACATCTTTTGGATTAACTTGATGCAAAGGAATGGTTTGTTGGTGACTGTTATCATCCCGTTTTTTGGTGACAGAAAGTGGTAGCGTTTGCCGTTGTGCTTGTGAGTTTAAACAGGCTTTGAGTCTGACGCGGTGTTCTAAATAACGACCCGTTAATAAAAAAAACACAAACATAGAAACCGAGTCAAAATAGACCTGGCCTGAGTGTGTTACAGTAGCCCACATACTAGCGGTGTAAGCCATAACTAACGCAATAGCCACAGGCACATCCATATTTAAATGTTTGGCTTTGAGTCCATAATAAGCATTACGAAAAAAAGAAAAGCCAGAATAAAACACCACCGGTGTTGCTATCAGCGCACTGATCCAATGTAAAAATTGTTGCTGAGCAGGATCAATATCTTGGCCATCACTCAAATACAGCCCAACCGCAAACATCATCACTTGCATCATGCCAAGGCCGGCAATGCCTAACCGAATTAAATATGAGCGGTTTTCTTGTTTTATTTGTTGCTCAAATTTATTTTGTCGAAACGGATAAGCTTTATAGCCAAGGCTTTTTAAAATTTTAATGATATGACTGAGAGGCGTTTTGTTTTGGTTCCATTTCAGTGAAATTCGCCGAGTAACTGGATTGACCAAAATTTTTTCAATACCAGGCTCGCGTTGCAACCGAGATTCAATTAACCAACTACACGCCGCACAAGTAATGCCTTCAACACCGAGTTCCGTTGAAACGCTGCTATTTTCTGTTTGAGTAAATGATTGTTGAACTTTAGCGTCATCTAAAAGTTCAATATCACGCAGTTGTTGCGGAATTAGGTCGTCCGGTTTTACCGACACTTCGGTGCGAAATTTATAATAGTCATCGAGCTTATTTTCGATGATGGCCTCAGCAACACTTTTACAACCGATGCAACAAAAATCCCTCGATTGGTTTTGCCAATTGAGGGATAAGTCTACCGAAGAAGGTATGGGTTCATTGCAATGAAAGCAAATGGACTTCATTGCTTGATTTACTGAGCTTGAATTTTCTTAGAGGCTTGTTCAATAGGATGCCATCTGGCGAGCACTTCCCATTTTTTATCGGCAGGATGAATATTAATTCGATAGTTTACCGCTGCCAGTTCAACGATTTCACCCTTAAAGATTAAGTTATCGCCGCTGTTCACCAACACCAGTACCCGATCTTTTTTATCATCTACGGGGTGGCGCATTTCAACATAAAGTACTCGTTCATCCAACGGTTGATTTAACACTAACTCGGTGTGTTTTTTATCTCCGTAACTAAGCGCGATACCTAAGTCCATTGACTCAGCTACTTGCTGTCGGCCGATGGATTCATTGATGGCCATGCCTTCTTTATAATAATCTTCTTCGACCATGGCATCTTGGTTAACCGTTGCAATTATCACGGTGGCGATACCAGCAATAACAGCAGAAGCAGGAAAGGCAATGATAAACCAAGGCCAAAATTGTTTATACCAAGGTTTTGTATCTTCAACGGGTCTATTCATAGCGTTCTCTTAACGACCTAGTGCCGGTCCAATAAATTTAGCTTTCTGTTGTTGTTTTAAGGTTGGATCGGTAATGGATTCAACCGTGAAATAAATGGTATTTGATGTTTCGGTTAAATAGCCCGGATCAACCGCAAGACGAAGAGGTATCGATTTCACCTTACCCGAGTGAACCGTAATTTTACTTTCACCAAGCAGAGTGACATTTTCTAGGCCTTCGGTACTTAAATGATAAACATGATCAATTTGATCCATGTTAGCAATTTTTAAAGTATAAATGTTTTCAACTAAACCATCGGGTGTTTCAATGTAAAGTCGATTTCGATCGCGAATGACATCCACTTCTAGCGGCGTTCTTAAACTGATTGCTATCACAAAAGCCACCATGATTACCGCCAGTAGTCCGCCATACCCAATGGTTTTTGAGCGAAATAAATGAGTGGTTTTTCCTTTGAGTGAGTTTTCAGTGGCGTAACGGATGAGGCCTTTGTCATAACCCATTTTTTCCATTACATCGTCACAGACATCAATACAAGCGGCGCAAGCAATACACTCATGTTGGAGCCCATTGCGAATATCGATTCCGGTAGGACAAACATGAACGCATTGTTTGCAGTCTATGCAATCGCCCAATCCTCTTTCTCTGAAAGTGGTGTCATCGCGCTTTCGATGGCCACGGCCTTCCCCACGAGCAATGTCATAGCCAATAATCAGCGTATCTTCATCGAACATGGCACTTTGAAACCGAGCGTAGGGGCACATGTATAAACAGACTTGCTCTCGTAGCCATCCGGCATTGCCATAAGTAGCCAGTGCATAAAAGAAGATCCAAAAGGCTTCCCAAGGACCTAAGGTCCAATTAATTAAATCAATACTGAGCTGTTGAATCGGGGAGAAGAAGCCAACAAAGGTGTAGCCGGTAAAAAGTGCGAAGGATAACCATAAAAAGTGCTTGGCACCTTTTAACCAAATTTTATTCAAGCTCCAGGGCTGCTTATCAAGCTTCATTCTTTGATTGCGATCGCCTTCAACAAAACGCTCAATCCAAATAAAAGTTTCGGTCCAAACGGTTTGTGGGCAGGCAAATCCGCACCAAACGCGTCCGGCTAATGAAGTGAAGAAAAACAAAGCCAAGGCGGCAATGATTAAAAGTAGGGTTAAAAAGATAAAGTCTTGTGGCCAAAAGGTCACGCCAAATAAACGAAACTGACGAGCGGGAAGATCAAGCAATATGGCTTGTTGACCATTCCAACTGATCCAAGGCCCTAAGTAGAAAAAACCCAACAATAACCATACTGAAATCACTCTTAATCGAGCAAATATTCCATGGACTTGACGAGGATAGATTTTTTCAGCTTTTTGATAGAGGTCGCGCGTGCGCTTTACAGTTTTATCGGCTTTAGACATCAGATGATCTTAAGTAGGAGTGTTCAAGCAAGCTACAAAACAAGTTGCGGGTAATGATACCTATAAAAACACCTAAGTGCGACTAACGCACTTAGGTTTTACAAGGTTATTGCTGTTTGGCATTCTCATTAAGAATATAGCCAGTCACTAAGTGAATTTTTGCATCGCCAATGATTTCTTTATGCGCAGGCATGACACCATTTCGGCCTTCACGAATGGTTTTGGCTATGACCACGCGAGAGCCACCATATAACCAAATATTATCGGTTAAGTTTGGTGCGCCTAGCATTTGGTTACCCTTACCGTCTGCTCCGTGGCAAGCTACACAGTTTTGCTCAAATAAAGGTTTGCCAAAGTTCACTTCGTGCGCTGGAGCATTGGCTCCACTTAAACTTTTAACATAGCTCACTAAGTAGGTGATTTGCTCTTCGTTTAACGACTGAGCTAAACCAGGCATTAAGCCGCTACGACCATTAAGTAACGTTTGTTTTATAGTCGCCTCATCACCGCCATAGAGCCAGTCTTTATCCATTAAGTTAGGAAAGCCGGGCGAACCGCGACCATCACTACCATGGCAAGCTGCGCAGATATTTAGGAAGATACGTTTTCCCATATCCATAGCTTGTTCATCTTGTTGTAACTGAGCTATTGGCATATTTAAATATTGCTCGAATATTGGGCCATATTGTTCATTAGCCGCTTTTACCTCAGCCTTCCATTCACTATCACTGCTCCAGTTTAAATAACCGGCAAAGTTACCGAGGCCCGGATACAATATTAAGTAACCGATACTGAAGAACAGGGTGACGTAGAACATATTTAACCACCACTTAGGCATAGGGTTATTATACTCTTCGATACCATCGTAAACGTGGCCGGTCGTTTCTTCGCCGTTATCTTCCATTTTTCGGGTTAAATGCAGAACGACAAAGCTGCCTATAATCATTATTGCTGTGATAATAATGATCCACCAACTCCAAAACTCACTCATTGTCTTCACCTTTATTTGTATTTTTAGCAGAGCGGCCGGTTTCAAGCTTTTCAGCTACTGGGTCATCTACAAAAGGTAGATTGGCCGCTTCGTCAAAATGAGCCACTCGTTTTTTTGAGTAAACCCAAATTACCAGACCGATAAATGCGATAAATAATATGGCGGTTAAAATGCCGCGCATTGTATTGATGTCCATCACAACCTACTTTTTGGCAGCGTGCCCAAGCGCTTGTAAATAAGCGACTACTGCATCGAGTTCGGTTTTGCCTTTAACTGCTTCTGAAGCGCCAGCAATATCTTCATCGGTATAAGGCACGCCAAACATGTCTTTGAAAATAGCCAGTTTTTTGGGCGTCTCTTCGCTATTAATGGTGTTTTCAGCAAGCCAAGGGAAACCTGGCATATTGGATTCTGGTACCACATCTCTTGGATTGATTAAGTGAACGCGGTGCCATTCATCACTGTAACGACCACCCACACGAGCTAAGTCTGGGCCAGTACGTTTCGAGCCCCAAAGGAAAGGATGCTCCCATACGTGCTCACCGGCTTTCGAGTAATCGCCGTATCGTTCGGTTTCTGCTCTAAATGGGCGTACCATTTGTGAGTGGCAAGTATTGCAACCTTCGCGAATATAAATATCACGACCTTCCATTTCTAACGCGGTATAAGGGCGTAATCCTTCAACGGGCTGGGTGGTTTCTTTTAAAAAGAACAACGGAACAATCTCGGCTAATCCACCAAAGCTGATGACGATGAGGACCAGAAGACCCATTAAGCCAATATTTTTCTCAATAGTTTCATGTTTCATTGAAAAATCTCCTTAAGCAGCTACTGGCTTTGCATCGACAGCTTCTTGCTTAGGTGCTGCCATGGTTTTGAACATGTTATAAGCCATCATGAACATACCGCACAGGAATAAGAATCCACCGGTTAAGCGAATCGCATAGTAGGGGTATTTGGCCTCAAGGCTTTGTACGAAGGTGTAGGTTAAGGTGCCGTCTTCGTTAAATGCTCTCCACATTAAGCCTTCCATGACACCGGCAATCCACATGGAAGCGATGTATAACACCACGCCAACGGTAGCAATCCAGAAGTGCCAATTGATTAATTTAATGCTGTACATTTCATTGCGGCCGAACATACGTGGAAGCATGTAGTACATGGCACCGATAGATACAAACGCTACCCATCCTAATGCGCCTGAATGTACGTGACCAATGGTCCACTCGGTGTAGTGAGATAATGCATTAACCGTTTTGATTGCCATCATAGGGCCTTCAAAGGTAGACATACCGTAGAAAGACAAGGAAACAATCAAAAACTTCAAAATGGGATCGGTTCTTAGTTTATGCCAAGCGCCAGACAGGGTCATGATACCGTTGATCATGCCACCCCAAGAAGGAGCAAGTAAAACTAAAGACATCAACATTCCTAGGGTTTGGGCCCAATCGGGTAAAGCGGTGTAGTGCAAATGATGCGGACCCGCCCACATATAAATAGCAATAAGCGCCCAAAAGTGAACAATCGATAAACGGTAAGAGTAAACCGGACGCCCCGCTTGTTTTGGAACGTAGTAATACATCATGCCTAAAAAGCCAGCGGTCAGGAAAAAGCCAACAGCGTTGTGACCGTACCACCACTGGATCATCGCATCGATTGCGCCAGAATAAGCAGAGTAGGATTTGGTTAAACTTAAAGGTACTGCTGCACTGTTCACTAAGTGCAGTACCGCAACCGTTAAGATAAATGCACCATAAAACCAGTTCGCGACATAAATGTGCGCGCTTTTACGCTTCATAATAGTGCCAAAAAACACGATGGCGTAAGCGACCCAAACAAGCGTGATTAAAATATCAATTGGCCACTCAAGTTCAGCGTACTCTTTTCCTGAAGTAAAGCCTAAGGGTAAAGAAATTGCTGCTAAAACAATGACTAATTGCCAACCCCAAAAAACAAAGCTTGCCAGTTTATCGCTGAATAATCGAGCTTGGCAGGTTCTTTGCACCACGTAAAAAGACGTTGCCATTAATGCGCATCCACCAAATGCAAAAATGACCGCATTGGTGTGCAGTGGACGAAGTCTCGAATAAGTCAGCCATGGAATATCGAAGTTTAATTGTGGCCACAATAATTGAGCGGCAATGAGCACGCCTACGGCCATACCAACGATACCCCAAATTACTGTCATTACGGCAAACTGCCGAACAACCGTGTAATTATAGGTTGGAGCGGTGTTATCGTTCATAAGGGTTTCCAATGTTTTTGTTAGGTTTTGTCGATGCGATTGTGCGTTGATTTAAGTTTTTGTTTTATGACTTAGATCAACTGGAAGTAACTATTATAGGCGAAGTTCACTACCTATTAAGGATTAAATGAAAATCAATCTGAATCAGCCGGATGTTCTCTTATCCCAACTACAAGTAGGCTGCGCCTTTTGGGGGCGAATTATATAGTAAAAATAAATGATGCACTGCAACTTTAACGGTTTTCTTGCATATTTTTTCCCATTTATTTGCAGTCTATAATGGGTTTAATTGTTCAATCAGTGCTCGCAAAACATGAAAAAGGCTACTAGTGATTTTAATCAAGGAACACAGTAATGACGGAGAGTTTTCATTATGAGAAACTTTCAACAACTAAAACAGCATCTCTGATAAAAGATGGTAAACATGATTAACTCGAAACTTCCTGATATTGGAACCACTATATTCACTATCATGTCGCAATTGGCGGTGGAGCATAAGGCGCTCAACCTATCGCAGGGCTTTCCCGACTTTGATGGCCCTCAATACTTAAAAGAGAGAGTTTGTCATTACATTCAGCAGGGGCGAAACCAATATGCCCCGATGAGTGGCGTATTAGAGCTTCGCCAACAAATAGCGGCTAAAACCAAACTCTGTTACGGACGAGAAGTTGATGAGAACTTAGAAGTTACCGTGACCTCGGGGGCCACCGAGGCGTTGTTTGCTGCGATTCATGCTTTGGTGCAAAAAGGTGATGAAGTGGTGGTGTTTGATCCGGCTTATGACAGTTATAACCCTGCGATACGATTGGCAGGAGGCGTGCCTGTTCATTTAGAGCTCAGCTATGAGTTTGCGATTGATTTTGAGCAACTGCGCCAAGCGATCAACAAGCGAACCAAGCTTATCATTATCAACTCTCCTCATAATCCTACCGGCAGTGTGTTAAATTTTGAACAGATGCAACGGCTCGAAAACATTGTGCTAGAACATGGCCTCTATTTAATTAGTGACGAAGTATATGAACATATAATTTTTGATAATGAACCGCATCAATCGGTTAATCGGTTTGAGGCCTTGGCTGAGCGAAGTTTTATTATTAGTTCTTTTGGTAAAACCTTTCACACCACTGGATGGAAAATTGGCTACTGCATTGCCCCGAAACAGCTAACCGAAGAGTTTAGAAAAGTACATCAATATTTAACTTTTTGTTCGACTACGCCCATTCAGTTAGGCCTAGCAGATGTGTTGGCCCAAAGCCCTGAACATTGGCAAAGTCTCCCAGAGTTTTATCAACAAAAACGAGATTACTTTCGTAAGGCATTATCTAATACATCATTAAAACTTTTGCCATGTAGTGGTACATACTTTCAGTGTGTCGATTATTCAAAACTTTCAAGTAAACCCGATTTTGAATTTGCCCAATGGGCGACCGAACATTTAGGTATAGCGACCATACCTATTTCAGTTTTTTATCAAAGCAAAAAGCAACAGTCTTTAGTGCGGTTATGTTTTGCTAAAGATGAAACCACTTTAGATGCTGCCGCGAAATGTTTTAATTTATGAGTGGATTAATTATGAATGAGCAAATGACCATTGCAATTATTCAGTCAGAGCCTATGTGGCAACAACCGGAACATAATAGAGAACAACTTGAGTCTACAATTAAGCAGTTAGAAAATATTGACTTAGTGATTTTGCCAGAAATGTTTGCCAGTGGATTTTCACTTGCTGCAGATGATGCAGAAATCAATCAAGGTTCTACTTATCAATGGATGCAATCACTTGCTGCAGATCTAAATATTGCAATTACTGGCAGCATTAAAACTAAAGCTGAAGATAACGCCATTTTCAACCGAATGTGGTTTATCCAGCCAAATAAGCAAAATACCTTTTATGATAAACGTCATTTATTTGGTGCTGAAAATAAGCGTTTATCAGCAGGGAGAGACAGAGTCATTGTCGAATACAAAGGATTTCGACTATTGCTTCAAGTGTGTTATGACCTGCGGTTTCCAGTGTTTTCTCGTAATCAAGATGATTATGATGTCATCATAAATGTAGCTTCTTGGCCAGAGCCTCGTATTCATCATTGGGATGCCTTGCTTAAAGCGCGCGCGATTGAAAATTTAAGTTATGTGATTGGTTGCAATCGGGTAGGCGAAGACGGAAATGGTTGGTCGTATGTTGGGCATTCGCAAATTATTGCACCTGATGGTGAAGTTATGATTAAAGCACAAAATGGTCGGCCAGAAATTTTATCCGCAACAATCGAACAAAGAACTTTGCAGACAGTCAGAAAGCAATATCCATTTTTACAAGACAGAGATAGCTTTAGGCTTTTATGATAGCTTTATTTTAAAGTGGTAATTGATTTATGCCGCTTTTTTATCGGGCTTAACAATGAGCATTTCACATTGCTGGCGAGATAAAATGTGTTCAGCCAAATTTCCAGTCAATAGAGCGTCTATTCCTTTTCTCCCCATACAGCCTAACACTAACATTTGAGCATGTGATTTATTGAGCGTTTCAAGAATTTTTTCTTCAGGTAGTCCTTCAGAAATATGAATCATGACTTCTGTTTGCGGATGCCAATTGACAATGGCCTCAACCATTTCGCTATGAAAGCCGTTTTGCTGCGAGGCAATTGCTTGACTTTGCATAGAAGGCGTATCGCCTACCATTTCAAACTCAGGTTTATCATGTGAATTGCAGACATGTGTTTCACTCCCGGTCAGGAGTGCTAACGACTGACCAAAGTCAACAATTTTGTGATCAAGTTCGAAATACAGCTTTTCTGCCAAATTTGAGCTCACGGCGCACAATATAGGTTGTTCTGGATGCCATTCTTTGTTCATCACTAACATTAAAGATGCATTACAATGTCGCATTAAGTTCCAGTCTTCAGGAAGTTTAAAAGGATTATTGTAAGGGGCATCGATACACAGTTCTTTAATAATAAGGTCAACGTTTAAATCGTTTGCGTAGTAAGCTAATGCTTTTTCAAAATGATTATGCCATACCACTTCTTTTTTAAACGTAATGTTTTTACTGCGATGAGTATCAATAAGTGATTGTAAAAAGGCATCTCGCTGATTTAACTTGTCCGCTCTTGAGAGCAGAGTGCTTTGATTTGACATTAAGCTGATTACATCTAGCGTTGCATCATAAACGCAACTGAATAATGTAATGGTTATGGGATTTTGCTTTGCAAAAACTAAAGCTCGTTCTAAAGCAGCTTGAACAGGCAGTGTTTGGTTAACCGCAACTAAAATGTGATTTGCTGTGATCATGTTGCCTCTCCATACGAGCAATAGTTAAGAGTTAATGTTCTTCTGACATTAAGATACCTTTGCAGCAAACTAGAAGAATAAATAAATGCGATAAAACATTAACAAAACATATGAAGAAGTATAATTGAATTAAAAAAAGCCGATTAAACTATTTCAGCATAATCAGCTTTTTTTTAATTGCGTTTCGAATTAATTGTTTGGATAGGATGTTGAATTAATGCGTATCCAATGATTCGAAATCGGCTGGTTTTACCGCGAGTAAATCGCAGTTGGTGCTTTCGAGTATTTTCTCAGCGGTACTTCCAAGTAAACCTGAACGATAGGTTGTACCAACTATCAGTAATGCGGCATTGTTTTCTTTGACAACTTTGTCCAGCGCCTCGTCAGCAAATCCCTCTAATAGTGAAAATTGATCTGATTTTAACTGATGGCGCTCAGCCAACGCGTCGAGTTTTTCATGATGTTTTTGTTTAATCGACTTTAATAAAGCTTGTTGCTCTTCTGGCGTTTCAACTACGACAAATTGACCCATTACACCAGCACTGGTGCTTGAATTTAAAACCACTTCCCAACCTGAAGGGTCAAATACGTGACAAACTTTAAAAGGCATGCCGGTGAGTTCACTTAAGTTAATAGCTTGCTGAATTACGGCATCGTCTAAATGACCTTTCTGGCTTAATTCATGAGTGGGATCTACCGCGGCAATAATGGTGTTTTCTGATGTCCATTTTTCTTGTTTTGAAAGGAGTAATGGTATTTCGCTTTGTTTAAGTAACTGATAGTCGCTTGGAGTGACAAATAAAGTTTTCAGAAAACTGTGAGGCCGCGTCCCTTTTATAATGAGATCACATTGGTCTTTTTTTGCTACTTGCAAAATGGCTTCGTAGTAAGGTTTATGCCATCGAGTTTCACACTCAAAAGTGATGTTGTTATGAGCGAACTCTTTTGCCAGTGCTCTAAGCCGTTCCATATGCTGTTGCTGATTAAAAGCAATCGCTTTCTCAAGGCTTTCAGGGTGCAAAAGTAAATTGGATGCAATGCTGGCCTGATAGTCACACAAAAACAGAGTGGCTTTTATTGGATGCGTTTTGGCAAGCGCATGCAGCTTGGCCATAAGAGGCTTTGAGTTATGATTAGGGTCAATATCGACCAATACATGTAATTCAGGCATTTATCACTCCTTTCATTAGATAGCCAGCTTTGAAAAAATATTCAACAGACTCTAGGAAGTTTAGCGCAAAATTAACTCTTTGTTTTAAACCTCGAAATTGTCAGGTTTTAGTGCCAAAACCTCACTTTTTAATCGCGCTAATACACGTTCTGCAGTATTGCCCATAAACGCTGCGGTCAATCCAGTTCTGCCAACTGTTCCCATAATTACGAGTTGTGCATCAGTCTCTATGACCGTCTGAGGAATTTGCTCTTCTGGGATCCCTTCAACAATATGAACCTGATCAATAGATAAGGGGTGTTCCTGTAATAACGCTTTCATTTTTGTTTGATGAAGTTCAGAAATATGGTTCGCTAACTCTTGAATATTGAGTCTAGGAAAATCATCAGGTGCTTCAAAAGAAGGTTTAATATGAGAATTGACTAAATGGCTCTGAGTGCCGATTAACTCGGCTAAGTACTGAGTAAACTCAACAATCTTGCCATTAAGTTCACGATGCTCGGGATCTTCGCTGGTTGGGCTCACCGCTCCTAACACTGGCTTTTCAGCATACCACTGTTGGTCTTTTACTAGCAGTAAAGGCGGTTTGCAAAAACGAAGCAGATGCCAATCAATTGGAGTTGAAAAGGGATTGGACGAGTCCGCATCAGAACTGATGCGCTTAATCACAAAATCAAATTCACGTTCATTGGCGTAGTCAACAATAGCGTTGGCGGTTTTAATATGCCACCACACTTTGGTGTTGAACTCGATATTAGGCTGAGCATAGTTCTCACATAATTCTTGCAAATAGGCATCGCGCTTAGCGAGGGCCTGCTCTTTAAGAGCTTTGCGTTCTTCTGGAGATAGCACTTTTACCAATTCAATCGCAGGATCATAAATAGCACTAAATAGAGTGATTTTAATTGAGTGATTTTTAGCAAACAGCAACGCTCTTTCTAAAGCAGGTTGATGTGGTTTTCGTCTTGTAATAACCACCAACAGGTTTTGCGGATGTTGCATGTTGTTTGACTCCTATGCAAAAGAAATATGTATAGCTATCCAAACTACACGTTAGTGGTTAACAGTATGTCATTGGAGGTTTGCTCGATATTGATATGGATCAGTGGATCACTGAGATATCTCAACTTAAAGCGGCAGAATGACGAATCAAAAGGGGTAGCATCAACAAAGGGTTACAAGTTTTGGCAGCATTTATTGTTGATTTGAGTATAATCGTTGGGCATTTTTGAGGTTAAAACTCGACTTTTAACCCTGAATAACCTGAGCTCTGGATAAGAAAAACTGCTCAATACCTCTATTTTTGCGTCTTACTGCGTTAAACAGCCTTAAAATAACCCGTTATTCTTTCGACTGTTTGCCTTGTTAGCCACAAAACTAGAAGGATTGAAACATAAAGTAGCCATAACTTATTGTTTCTGAAATAGTTACTTGCTTAATTCAGCCTTTCTTATCCAGAGTTCAGGTTAAATAAAGACACATCCTAAGATTAGTTGGGGAAAACTATGAAATTGAAATTATTGTCAGCGTCGCTTTCAATGGCGCTTTTAGTCGGTTGTGGCGATCAAAACACGCCTGCACAAACAGATAACAAAACTGAAGTTAGCAAAGCTGAAGTTAGCCTTACTTCTGGTGTTATCGGCGCAAACTTTGATAAAGCGGTGCGTCCTCAAGATGACTTTTATCGCTTCGTAAATGGTACTTGGCTTAGCAATACTGAAATTCCGGCCGATCGCTCTAATTACGGTACCTTCACCGCATTAGCAGACAAAGCTCAAGAAGACGTGCGCACGATTATTGAAGAGTCTGCTTCAGCTAAAGACTTAGAAAAAGGATCAGATGCACAAAAGGTAGGCGACTTATACAACAGCGTACTCGATACTGCGGTATTAGAAACCCTCGGCGTTGAACCGCTTAAACCTTACTTTGCCGAAATCGATGCGATTAAAACTAAATCAGACCTAGCGGCTTATTTTGCGCTTGTTAGCAAGCGTGGCTCGACGGTGCCGTTTGGCATGTATGTTAATAATGATGCAAAAGATCCTTCGCAGTACATCGTTTATATGTACCAATCAGGTTTGAGCTTGCCAAATAAAGAATACTATTTTGAAAATAATGAAAGTTCGCAATCGATTCGTGATGCTTTTGTTACCCATATCGAAACCATGTTTGGCTTAGCAGGACTTGCCAACGGTCAATCAGCGGCTAAAGACATCATGGCATTAGAAACCGCTATCGCAAGTGGTCACTGGAACAAGGAAGACTCACGTAATAGTGTGAAAACCTATAACAAACATGAAATTGCAAAACTTAATGAGTTAGCCGCAGATTTTGACTGGACCGCCTTTTTTGATGCAACCGGCATTAGCGGTGAAACGCACATTATTGTTCGTCAGCCAAGCTACCTAACTGCCTTTAATGCGGTGTTTAATGATACCGCTATTGAAACTTGGAAGACCTATTTAACATGGCACTTATTAACCGGAAACGCCGGGTTAATGAATGCGGCGTTAGACGATGAAAACTTTAAGTTTTTTGGTAGCAAGTTATCGGGCACGCCTGAGCAGCAACCTCGTTGGAAACGTGGCGTCAATGCGGTGAATGGTTTACTGGGTGAAGTGGTAGGTAAAGTGTATGTGTCTAAGCATTTCAAGCCAGAAGCTAAAGCACGTATGATGACTATGATTGAAAACTTACGCGAAGCGTATCGTCAAGGGATCTTAGAGCTTGACTGGATGGGTGAAGATACCAAAAAGCAAGCACTGGATAAACTGGCTAAATTTAATCCTAAAATCGGTTATCCAGATGCATGGCGCGATTACTCAGCCCTTGTGATTGAACCTGGCCAGTTAGTGAAAAACTATATGTCTGCACGTGAGTTCAACTACAACACTCAACTTGGCAAACTAGGTAAACCCATTGATAAAAATGAATGGTTTATGACTCC
>JBFHSP010000033.1:0-20351 GCA_041591085.1 Kangiellaceae bacterium
GGCTGTTCATTATTATAGTTTTGGCAGCAGGATTTTACTCTTATCAATACATAAATCAGCAGCATCAGGGAGTGATTGCTACATTAAAAAGTGGTCAACCTCTAGATGAAAACACTGCGCTAATATTAGCTGAAAACACTTCTATAGATTATCAGCAACAAGAAAATGACATGGTATCTGAACATTTCAAAGAAAATCATGATACAAAACCACTCAATAAAAAAGAATGGATTTTAATTGATAACGCAAAACAATTTGAAGCAGAACTCATTTCGTATTCAAGTGACTTTCAAATAATACAAGCAAGAACAAAATCAGGCTATTTTTTTGTGTTAAACGAGTTGATTGTAGAAAAACTACCCTATCCCATTTATTTCTTAGCTCAAGACTGTTTTGGAACATCATGGATCGAGGCGGGTTCAGGAGAAGTTTTCAGCAACCACAACTTTGAGCTTTTTTTTACTCATAAAGATATTAAATCGTTACCATTAACCATTTACTCTAGCCTAAACGATCAAGGTCAATGCCAAACTGAAAATACACAAAAAAACTTGGTGCAGCTTAATGAAAATGATCCAGAAATAACAGCTATTTCTGATGCTAACTTTAGCTTACTGTAAATTATTCTTCGGAAAGTATCTGTAGTGACCAGTTATCTTATAGGCAAACAATCTATCTTCCAATTGAGGGCCAGCACCAATATTGTGCACAATTTTATAGTTACCTGATTGTTCATCTAAAATGTTGGAGACAATACCAATATGAGGCAAGTTTCCGGGTAACATCCAAGAAACAATATCGCCAGGCTGAAAGTCTTTTGGGTCATTAGAAATGTTCAAGGTTTTGCCAAACTTTTTGAAAAACACTTGCAAGTTGGGTACTCGTCGATGATCAATATTGGGGTCGGGTTTAGTAAGCCCCCAAATTCTTTTGGATGGATAGTCAGAAAAGTTTTCATTCATGTCTTCATGCACTAACCGTTGTAAATCGATCCCTAGTTTTCTATAAGATCGGATAACAACATCGGTGCAAACACCAATATGATTAGGAATATCACCGTTTGGATAATCAATTGAAAAATATGCGCCATCGTAAATGATGTTATGTTGGGTGCGCTCAATGGCTGCTTCAACGAAAAACTGAGCTTCATCATTTGCAAACAAATAACTAGAAAAGATTATTAAAAATAATAGTATTCGCTTCATGTTTAAAATTTTTCGTTGATTTTATTAGATATTTTTAGCCTACTCTTAATTGTCTCTTTAGGCTACTTAAGAAAAAGCAAAGCAACAAAAAAGGCGCTGTAATAGCGCCTTTCTTAAACAAGAAAAAAGAAAAACTTACGATGGAATTCGACGAATTTTCGCACCCATCAACTGCAGCTTCTCTTCAATACACTCATAGCCACGATCAATGTGATATATACGATCTACTATGGTATCGCCACTGGCCACTAAGCCCGCCAACACTAAGCTTGCCGACGCTCGTAAATCAGTAGCCATTACTTGCGCAGCATGCAATTGTTCGACGCCTTTAATAAAAGCTGTATTGCCCTCTATTTTCATATCTGCGCCCATACGATTCATTTCTGGCACATGCATAAAACGATTTTCGAAAATAGTTTCGGTAATGATACCTGTTCCTTCGGCAATAGAGTTTAACGCGGTAAACTGAGCTTGCATATCAGTTGGAAATGCAGGATACGGTGCGGTTTTAATGGATACGGATTTTGGTCTGCGCCCCTCCATGTCGAGCTCAATCCAATCTTCACCGCAAGTGATTTTTGCCCCCGCTTCTTCAAGCTTAGCTAGTACTGAATCTAGAATTTTTGGATCGGTATCTTTAACTTTGACTTTTCCTGAGGTAATTGCCGCTGCGATTAAATAAGTGCCGGTTTCAATTCGATCCGGTAATACGCGGTAGTGAGTTCCGTTTAAACGCTCTACCCCTTCAATAGTTAACTTGTCAGTTCCAATACCACTGATTTTGGCACCCATAGCGTTTAAACAGTTTGCTAAATCAACGACCTCTGGCTCGCGTGCAGCGTTTTCAATGATGGTAGTACCTTCCGCTAAAGTAGCGGCCATCAAAATATTTTCAGTTCCGGTTACACTAACCAGGTCCATAAAAATATGTGCACCTTTTAAGCGGCCATTACTTTTTGCTCTGATATAGCCGCCTTCAACCACAATTTCAGCGCCTAAAGCTTCTAAACCTTTAATGTGTAAATCAACGGGACGAGTTCCAATGGCACAACCTCCCGGGAGCGACACATCCGCTTGACCATATCGAGCAACTAAAGGTCCTAACACTAATATTGAGGCGCGCATGGTTTTAACCAGTTCATAAGGCGCTTCAAAACTGTTAATGGTACTGGTATCAATTTCAACATTGAGCTTTTCATCAATAGAAACGCCGCAGCCCATTCGGCCAATCAATTCGATAGTGGTGGTGACATCGTGTAAATGCGGAACATTACCGACAGAGGTAACCCCATCAGCAAGCAACGTTGACATCAGGATTGGCAAAGCCGCGTTTTTCGCACCTGAAATTCGAATTTCACCCGATAGCCGTTGACCACCAGAAATTAATAATTTATCCATTACTAACCTTTATGTTTGTTTGTGCTGATTTAGTTGAGCTGTAATCGTTTAGCCTTTTCCCACTCAGTTGGCGTGTAGGCTTCAATTTGCAGTGCATGGAGTGCACCACTTGTTATTTGCTCATTCACCGAAGCGTATACCATTTGCTGACGTTTAACAGGTCTTAAACCATCAAATTGCTCTGAAATCACACGTACCTTGAAATGACTACCATCACCACTTGCACTCACTTCTGCTCCAGTAAAGTGCTGTAAAACTAGTTGTTCAATTTCGCTTGGCGACATGGCTCTTCCTCAGTACGCAACAAAAAGTCCGATATTTTGAACTATGCCGACTGCAGTGTCCAGCGCTATCAAGGCCGCACAAATTGGTTTAAAACGACTTAACTTAATGAATTTGAAATGATTTGTGACTAAATACTACGCTATTTAGTCTTAAACTAAGTTATTTTTATAATAAATAACCCCAATATAAGTTAAAAAGCCCTTGATTCATTTTTATTCAGGCTATTTAATAAGCGCCTTTTTGTTTTGAGTAACCCATTATCGACACTATGTATTTAGCTTTCGCTCTTGTTGTTTCAGGCATAGCCTTGTTAGTTTGGAGCGCCGATCGATTTACCGATGGGGCGGCTGCGCTCGCTAGAAACTTAGGTGTTGCTCCGTTAATCGTGGGCTTGACCATAGTAGCGATTGGCTCTTCAGCTCCAGAAATCATTGTGAGTATTAATGCCTCATTAACCGGCAATGGAGCCATTGGTCTAGGTAATGCACTTGGCTCAAACATAACCAATATTGCTTTTGTTTTGGGTATTTCGGCCTTAATTAAGCCTCTCCATGTTGATTCTGGTACGTTAAAACGTGAATTCCCAATATTATTGGGGATCACTCTTTGGGGAAGCTTTCTATTAATCGATGGCGATTTAACTGCAGCTGAGAGCTGGCCACTTCTTATTGCTTTAGTTATTTATATTATTTGGCTCATTCGAGTCGGTTTAAAAACTCGGGTACGCCAAGATTTAATGCTGCAAGAGATTATTGAAGAACTGCCAGACGCTATGAGTAATCAAAAAGCGGTTTTTTGGATTGTTATTGGTATGCTGTTGTTGCAAATCAGCTCAAAAATGCTGGTAACTGGCGCAGAGGAAATAGCCCTGCATTATGGCATCAGCCAAATTATTATCGGCTCTACTATTATAGCTATTGGCACCAGTTTGCCAGAGCTAGCAGCATCTGTCGCTGGGGTGCTTAAAGGCGAAGACGAAATGGCCTTAGGAAATGTAATCGGCTCAAATATATTTAATCTACTAGCAGTAATGAGCTTACCTGGGGTTATCACCGGTGTTCATTTTTCCCAAGAAATATTCACCGTGGTCTATTTAAATGCAGTACCTATGATTGGATTAACCATAGCGACTGGACTTATGAGCTATGGTTTTAATAATCGCAAAGGCCATATCAATCGCATCGAAGGCGGATTACTTTTTACTACCTTTCTCGTTTGGTTGGCTCTGAGTGCTTTAAACGAAACCGGTCACCTAGGTTAACCTGAACTGTCGTTCTGGGATAAATAAACGTTTTCTTTACTGATTGACACTAGGTTTTTGCAGTATACTCACTGCCAATTGATTTTGTGAATGGAAAGCAAATGCCTGAAAAGCAACGTTTTATTGATCTTGGTCGTTCAGTAATCGATATTGAAAAACAAGCGATTGAGCGCTTAGGCTCAAGCATTAATGGCGCTTTTGCGTTAGCCTGTGAGTTGATACTAAATTGCAATGGCCGAGTTGTAGTGACTGGCATGGGCAAGTCGGGGCATATCGGTAATAAAATAGCTGCAACTCTAGCAAGTACTGGTACACCTTCGTTTTTTGTTCATCCTGGCGAGGCAAGTCATGGTGATCTCGGCATGATCACTAAAGATGATGTCGTTATTGCTATTTCAAACTCAGGTGAAACCGCTGAAATAAATGGCATTTTACCGGTCATTAAACGTAAACACGTTCCGCTTATTAGTATGACTGGAAATCCCAGCTCAACTCTCGCTACACTTGCCGATGTTAATCTGGATACCAGCGTCGAAAAAGAAGCTTGCCCTTTAAACCTAGCTCCCACAGCATCAACAACCACAGCATTGGTGATGGGAGATGCCTTGGCCGTTGCCCTATTAGACGCTCGAGGGTTTAGCCCAGATGATTTCGCATTGTCGCATCCGGGTGGAAGTTTAGGTCGAAAACTCTTATTAAAAGTATCAGATATTATGCATGTGGGAGAGGATGTGCCAAAGGTGTCGTCCGAAGTATCGTTACAACTAGCGTTGCTTGAAATGACACAAAAACGATTAGGAATGACCGCTATCGTCAATGCCAATAATGAACTACTCGGTATTTTCACCGATGGCGATTTACGTCGTATGTTTGAAAAACGCTCTTCGTTGCACGACTCCAAAATTGGCGAATTGATGACCGAGAAATGCACCACCGTCGGGCCCGATATATTAGCAGCAGAAGCAGTTCAAATTATGGAATCAAAAGCGATTGGAGCGCTTATTGTGACCAACGAGCAACGCCAAGTGATTGGCGCGCTCAATATGCATGATTTACTGAAAGCTGGAGTCGTTTAATGGATCTGCCCAATTTATCGGAAAAGGTACTGCAAAAAGCAAAAAACATTAAGCTTCTTATTATGGATGTTGATGGTGTGTTATCTGATGGAAAAGTGTATTACTCCAATGCCGGTGATGAAATTAAAACCTTCAATATTAAAGACGGACTAGGTATTAAATTACTTCACTCTATTGGTGTCAAAACCGCCATAATAACTGGCAGAAGCTCACACATTGTTGAGCGACGTGCAAAAGAACTTGGGATATCCGAAGTATTTCAGGGTAAAAGCGATAAGCGCCAAGCCTTTAAAGATTTACAAAACAAATTCAATTTAAATGCCGAAGAAATCGCTCATATTGGTGATGATTTACCCGACCTTCCATTAATGAACTTAGCAGGACTCGGCATAGCCGTTGCTGATGCTCATTGGTTTGTAAAACAAAACGCCGATTGGGTTACCGTTGCCAAAGGTGGCGAGGGTGCTGTCCGAAACACAGTCGATTTATTGTTAACTGCAAAAGATAAATTTGCACAATGCTATGAACAATATCTTCAATAAGCTTTTTTAATTTAAAATGAATAAACGATACTATTTAGTTTTAGCCATAACGCTCATTGCATTAGTTTTATGGCAATGGTTTAAAGCTGAACAACTTAAAGCATCCATCGAGCAAATAGATTTACCCGATGCAACGAGCAAATTCCAAATTAAGCAATTAGAAATGCGTCAATACGCAGCTAACGGTCAATTACTGCATTTAATCCAATCGGATTTAGCAAACAGTAATGAAAATATCTGGCAATTGAATAGTCCATTAATAAAAATAAATTATAACAACGTAGAGTGGAGTCTAGTTGCATCCAAGGCTACCATAGAGCAAACCAGTAAGAATGTTGAACTTTCACAAGGCGTAACGCTTAAAAACACCAGCAAAGATAAGCCTTTTACATTGATAACGGATAACGCAAGTTATAACAGTTATGCCAAGCAATTAAGCTCTTTAGCTGACCTTTATCTCACCGGCAGTTCTTCCGAAATTAAAGCCACTGGATTCGAACTGGACTTAAGCAATGAATCCTATTGGCTCAAAAGTGATGTTCAAGGAGTATTTTATTAATGCTAAGCCGAAGCGCTAATAAAATTTTACGTCTGCTGATGGGCTTAATGTTGATGACAATTACATCAATCTATGCCGAAGTTCAAGCCGAATCTTTAAACTCACAAAGTGATGCAAAGTTCACTTTAACTGCCGATGGTTCAAGAGGAAACAAAGTCAATAATCTAACTGAGTATTATGGCAACGTTCATTACCTATCGCCTCAGTTTGAATTAAATGCAGATAAGCTTTCTGTAAAAGCACCAGAAAATAAAGGTCGAACATTAGTAGCTGAAGGCTCGCCAGCGACTTTAACCCAACTATCCAATTTACAACATATGAAATTATTGGCTCAGGAAATTCGGTTTAATGAGCAAGAAAATTCCTTAAGGGTTAAAAATATTGATGGGTTAAATGCAACGATTAATCAAAGCGCAAACATTCTCTTAATTGCTGATAGCATGGAGTATCGATTTAGCGCTCAGCCAAAAGTCGAGCCTTTATTTTTGACAGCTTCGGGCCAACCGCTCTCTTTTCAAATAACCACCATTAATTCTTCCGACGAAAATGCTAAAGAAGTAAAAAAACTGACCGCTAAAGAGTTAAACATTAATTACCAATCTGGAGTTGCAATTTTAGAAGGTGATGTTACTTTGCGTCAGGCGGGTGAATTAATCCGTGCTGAAAAAATAATTTTTGATTTAAACGATCAAACCTGGGAAATCCCAGCTTCTACCAACCAGCGCATTGAAGTCATAAAAAAACCTAACTCATGAGTATTCTTAAAGCACAAAATTTAGCCAAAGCTTATAAAGGTCGACAGGTCGTTAAAAACGTATCGATGCAAGTTGAACAAGGTCAAATTATTGGCCTACTCGGTCCCAACGGCGCAGGTAAAACAACCTCTTTCTATATGATAGTAGGACTGGTCCCACAAGATAAGGGATTAGTCTCAATTGATGGTCAGGATATTTCCACATTAGCCATGCATGAACGAGCACAAAAAGGCATTGGCTACTTACCTCAAGAGGCTTCCATATTTAGAAAGCTGTCAGTAGAAGATAATATCTTAGCCGTTTTAGAACTGAGACTTGACTTATCCCCGCAAGAACAACAAGAAGAACTGGATAAATTACTCGGTGAATTTCAAATTGAACACATTAGACATAGCTTAGGAATGAGCCTTTCAGGCGGAGAGCGAAGACGAGTCGAAATAGCACGAGCGCTTGCTAACAACCCTAAATACATTTTGCTTGATGAACCTTTTGCTGGAGTCGATCCTATATCGGTGAACGATATTAAATCTATCATCAAACACTTAAAAGGACGCGGTTTGGGAGTTTTGATTACCGATCATAACGTAAGAGAAACATTAAGCGTCTGTGAACACGCTTATATAGTGAGTGCAGGAGAGCTTATTGCTCAAGGTTCAGCTGATGAAATATTAGCCAACCCACTGGTAAAGCAAGTCTATTTAGGTGAAGAGTTCAATATTTAATTAACCCGAGCTTAGGTTTGTTAATAAAACACTCAACAATGTTGATTCAACCTATTGAAAATTCAATATTAATCTCCACTAAGTCAATAAGCTCAAAAAAAATTGAAAATTTGCATCAAAGTACGGCAAAGTTGCTATTATTAATGTGTACGATTAAGTAAATTCGCCACCTATATAACATTCGATTCAGTTAATCACTGATGGATTATAAAAACGGTCAATGAAGCAATCCTTACAACTTAAAATTGGTCAAAGCCTGACCATGACGCCTCAGTTGCAGCAAGCCATTCGGCTACTTCAACTGTCCAGTCTTGACTTACAACAAGAAATTCAAGAAGAGTTAGAGTCCAATCCACTACTTGAGCAAGGTGAAGATCGCCTCACTATTGAAGACGCTGACAAATCCAGTAATAGCGAAACAAATTCAGAAAAAGACACTGAACTTGACTCTGCAGATGCACTCAATAAAGAAAACATTGATCAAGATCTTGCTGTAGATACTCAATGGGAAGACTGGCAATACACGCCTCCATCATCGATGAGTCGTGGTGACGATGATGGTTTTGAGTATCAAGGATCGACCTCAGAGAATTTACAAGAACACTTATTGTGGCAACTCGACTTATCCATGTTATCAGAAAGAGACAAACTGATTGCCACCATTATCATCGACTCCATCGATGAAGAAGGCTACTTACGCAGTGAGCTGGAAGATATTCAAGTATTACTCAACGAAGATGAACTTGAAGAAAACGATGAGCAAGTAGATATTGACGAAATTAACGCCGTTTTAAAAATGGTGCAGTCCTTTGATCCAATAGGTGTTGGCGCTCGCAATTTAAAAGAATGCTTACAGTTACAACTAAACCAAATGGGTAATGAAATTCCTTTTTGGGCAGAAGCCAAAGAGCTTGTCGATGATCACTTTGAGGCATTAGCGGCACGAAATTACAAGCAAATAATCAAGCAAACCAAATGGCCAGAAGACTTTTTAAAAGAAGTCATGCTGTTTGTACAAAAACTTAACCCTCGGCCTGGAAACGCGATCGAAAGCTCTCAGTCTGAGTATGTTACGCCCGATGTATTTGTAAAAAAAGTAAATGACCGCTGGTTAGTTGAGTTAAATCAAGACAGCGCACCAAAACTTAAGATAAATAGTAATTATGCTTCGTTAATTAAAAGAGCCGACTCCTCAGCAGATAACACTTTTTTGAAGAACAATTTGCAAGAAGCCAAATGGTTTATCAAAAGTTTGGAGTCACGCAATGAGACGTTATTAAAAGTTACGACGAGCATCGTCAAAAAACAAATTGGTTTTTTTGAGTATGGCGATGAAGCCATGAAGCCTTTGGTGCTGTCAGACATTGCAGAAGAAGTAGAAATGCACGAGTCAACCGTATCTCGAGTCACTACACAAAAATACATGCATACCCCACGCGGTGTTTTTGAATTGAAATACTTCTTTTCAAGCCATGTTTCAACTGCTGCGGGAGGCGAGTGTTCATCTACTGCCATTCGAGCCATTATTAAAAAGTTGGTCTCGGCTGAAAACTCGGCGAAACCATTGAGTGACAGTAAAATTGCAGCACTATTAAAAGATCAGGGCATTAACGTAGCAAGACGAACCATTGCAAAATATCGAGAAAGTTTAAACATTCCACCGTCAAATGAACGAAAGAGTTTAATTTGATATGTTATTAACCTACAAAAGGAGAGTTTAACTTTGTAACGCTTATTTAACTCATATTGTAATTTTCAGAACTATCAATTCATCAAAGAAAGGAAGTTAACTATGCAAATCAATTTAACTGGCCACCACGTTGACATTACTGAGTCATTAAGAAACTTTGTTCATGAAAAATTTGGCAAGCTAGAGCGACATTTTGACCACATCAATAACGTTCATGTTATTTTAAGTGTAGAAAAACTGAGACAAATCGCTGAAGCTAAGCTTAATGTTAATGGTGGTGAAATTTTTGCTAACTCTGAAAACGAAGATATGTATGCAGCGATCGACTCATTAATAGATAAACTCGATCGTCAAGTCATTAAGCACAAAGAGAAACTTATTCGCCACTAAACTATGAACTTAATTGATTGTTTATCTCCTGAGCGCACCCTTGTGGGTGCCTCAGCATCAAGTAAAAAGAAAGCATACGAGCTATTAGCAAGCATGCTTGCTAATAGCTGCGAAAACTTGTCTGAGCAAGATGTGCTTGACGCATTATTTGACCGCGAAAGATTAGGATGTACCGCTCTAGGCAATGGTATCGCTATTCCTCATGGGCGTCATGAAAAAGTTACCGGCGTTTTTTGTGCGGTTCTTTTACTTGAGCAAGGCATTGACTACGACGCTAAAGACAAATTACCTGTCGACATATTTTTTGCTCTTTTAGTTCCGGAAGCAGCCAATCAAGAACACTTACAGTGTTTATCTTTAATTGCAACGTTATTAAGAGAAGAAAGCTTTCGACGCCAATTGCATAATGCCTATAACAATCAAGCATTGTATGATATTTTAGTTCAAGGATTTCAAAAACAAGCGGCGCTCAAAGCATCATGAAACGAGTGATCCTCAGCGGACGATCAGGATCGGGTAAAACCGTAGCGCTCAGAGCGCTCGAAGACCAAGGCTTTTATTGCGTTGATAATATTCCTTTATCGTTAATTCCTCAGTTAATGGAAACTTTTGAAGTTAAAAATCAAGATTTGGCGCTCGGTGTGGACGCCAGAAGTTTCCCAGAAGATTTACAAAAGTTCACTGAAATACTGGCTAACATCAGCCAAACCGGTGAGCACTTTCAAGTATTTTACATAGATGCAGATGATGCTACGTTATTAAAGCGTTTTAGCGAAACTCGGCGTCGCCATCCTTTAACTCAAGGCGGCATGTCACTTAAAGATGCGTTAATCCGAGAGCGAGAACTCCTTGAACCTATCGCACTATCATCCGATTTATTGGTCGATACCACATCAATGACTCCTTATGCGCTGCGCGACTTTATTCGCGATAGAGTGCAAAATGAATCACAAAAAACCATGGACATTTTATTTGAGTCTTTCGGTTTTAAAAACGGCATTCCAACTGAAGCTGATTACATTTTCGATGTTCGCTGTTTACCCAATCCTTATTGGGATAAAAATCTTCGAGATTTTAATGGGACCGAAAAACCTATCATCGATTTTTTAGAGTCTCAACCTCAAGTAGCTGAATTTTATTGGCAACTTAAAGTATTTTTACACACTTGGTTTCCCCGATTTGAAAAAGATAATCGGAGCTATATGACGGTTGCTATTGGCTGTACCGGTGGCCATCATCGCAGTGTTTATATGGCCGAAAAACTTGCGGCTCATTTCGCTGAAGATCGACCAAATTGCAAAGTGAGACACCGAGATTTAAAACACTCTACTAAAACTTAAGTGCGGGAAATAGTATGTCTCAATGGTCAGTACTTATATTATCTCGAAGTATGCAAGGTCGTGAATTACTCAGTTCAGCGAAAACTCAAAATATTGACTTTGCAATGGAAGTACATACCTTAACATTTAATCCACAGGCTGAGTCTCATGTGGTATTTCCTCATATAGAAAATCGAGTAAATCACATTAATCATAGCGGTGTCATTTTATTATGTGATTCTCTCGATCACCTTGAAGAGATTTTAAAAAAACTAACTCAACAAGAAAATATCAGGGCGATTACAGGCCTTAATCAAGCCATGGTGTTTGCTTTAGCCAAGTGTGAAAACGTTTCTATGGACGCTGCGATTAAGCTGTTGCAAAAAGAAGCAGTTAGCGATATTAAAACTTTTCCCGCCACAGCAAACTGATCTTTCGAATTCAGCTATGCAAGAGTCACTCTGCACCATAGTTAATCCTAAAGGACTGCATGCCAGAGCTGCGGCTGAAGTTGTCAAATTAGTTGAACAGTTTGACGCCAAGGTGACTGTTGAGTTTGATGGTAAACAAGCGGAGGCTGACAGTCTTTTACACCTTCTAACCCTTGCTGCTAATTGCGGTAAACAAGTTAAAATTTCAGCTCAAGGAAACGATGAGCTCAAAGTCATTGCAGCACTTGAGCAGCTGATTAAAATCGGCTTTTACGAATTATAAAACTCCATTCGACTATACTTTAACAATCGTTATAATAACCTCGCTTTTCTTCTACCCAAGGTTGAGTCATGCTCGAAACCTACGAACAAGAATTTTCAAACGACAAAATGCAACGCTTAAATGAAGCACTGCAAAGCGGTATGTTTGTTCATGTTCGAATGATGCTCAATCACATGCCGCCTGCCGATGTGGCGCATTTACTTGAATCCTCTCCTCCTCGCGCTCGTAACTTACTTTGGAAACTAGTTAATCAAGAACGAGAAGGTGAAGTACTCAATTATTTAAATGAAGAAATTCGTAACGTATTTGTCGATAAAATGGCGCCTGAGCAATTAGCTCAAGCCATAGAAGGATTAGAAATCGATGACTTAGCCGATATGTTGGGTGAACTCCCTGACAGAGTCAGTCGAGAAGTATTAGCGTCTATGAGCGAACAAGATCGACATCGCATAGAAGCGGCACTTGAGTATCCCGAAGACACCGCTGGCGGAATGATGAACCTCGATACGGTTTCTATTCGCGCTAAAGTCACCATTGAAGTCGTTTTACGTTATCTTCGAATGAAAGGTTTACCAGAGGGTACCGACAGTATTTATGTGGTGGATAATAACGACAAACTACTCGGCTCGGTCAGTCTTGCTAATTTAATCACCAGTAAACCTGACGCCATGGTAGAGAGTTTGTTAGATGGTAATATCGAGCCGCTAGCGGTGACCATGCCCGATAACGAAGTAGCGCAAATATTTGAACGACGCGATCTATTATCTGCTCCGGTTGTCGATGAACAAGGTCACTTACTTGGTCGAATCACCATTGATGACGTGGTAGATGTTATTCGTGAAGAAGCCGAACACTCGTTTATGAGTATGGCGGGTTTAGATGAAGCCGATGATACTTTTGCCCCAGTTTGGTCTTCTGCTCGGCGTAGGGCAATTTGGTTAGGTATCAACCTTATAACGGTTTTAATTGCCGCTCAAGTCATAGGTATTTTTGAAGCCACTATTCAAGTAGTCACAGCGCTCGCCATTTTACAGCCTATTGTGCCTAGTATGGGCGGCGTTGCAGGCACCCAAACTCTTACATTGGTTATAAGAGGCATGTCGCTAGGACATATTGTTGCCGATAATACTCGCTGGTTTATTTTAAAAGAGGTAGGTGTCAGTGCCATTAATGGTGTGGTTTGGGCAGTGTGCGTCGGTGCATTGACTTACTTTTGGTTTAACGACAATGAGCATGCGATCTACCTAGCCATTGCCATTGCCGGAGCCATGATTGTCAACTTAATCATTGGTGTTATTGCTGGAGCAACTTTGCCAATGATTTTAAAACGCTTAAACATTGATCCCGCGCTTTCTGGCGGAGTTATCCTCACTACTATCACCGATGTGGTTGGCTTTTTTAGTTTGTTAGGATTTGCAACTTTGTTTTTTGTTTAAGCAAAAACTAAAAACACACTTAACTCCCCGCAACAATCATGGCATCAATCAGGATTGATCCTGTCACCACCGATGAGCGCATATCCAAGTCATTTCCTACCACTTGAATATTGTTAAACATATCTTTTAAGTTTGAAGCAATGGTAATTTCATGTACTGGGTATTGGATTTTTCCTCCTTCCACCCAAAATCCAGCAACGCCTCTAGAATAATCTCCAGTAACTAAATTAACACCTTGCCCCATCACCTCGGTAACAAACAGCCCTGTATCCATTTGATTTAATAAATCTTGCTGAGATAAATCTGAGTGGCTGATAAATACATTATGTAATCCGCCAGCATTGCCCGTTGTTTGGGTATTCAATCGCTTGGCCGAGTATGAGCTTAAGATGTATCCCTGTAAAACTCCCTGCTCAACAATGTGCCTTGGTTTAGTCGCTACTCCTTCATTATCAAAATAAGCTGAACTTAACCCGTTAAGCAAATGCGGTCTTTCGTCAATACTAATAAATTCAGGTAATATTTTTTGACCCAAACTATCTAATAAAAACGAAGATTTACGATAAAGCGCACCACCGCTGATGGCAGAAAACAAATGCCCAAAAATGCCTCGGGCAATATCTGGACTAAAACACACTGGCACCTTGCCGGTTTTTAAAATTTTGGCATTTAAACGGCTCTGGGCTCTTTCAGCTGCAATTTTACCTATATTCGATGCCGCTTCAAGCAGCTCGAATTGACGGGACAGACTGTACCAATAATCTCTTTGCATATCGTTTGCTTGCTGGGCAATGGCAACCGCACTCAAACTGTACCGAGAGCTGGCTTGATGACCAATAAAGTCATTAGAGTTAGCGTATACTCTGGCAAATCGATGAGCCGATATACTCGAGCCATCTGATTTAATTTGCGAACTTACATTCAAAGCGGCAGCCTCACATTCAAGCGCTTGGTTGATCATAGATTCAACCTCTACATCTGCCGGATGGTCCATTTTAAGATCGATGAAATCGGTGGCCATTAACGACTTATCGGCAAGCCCAGAAAAAGGATCCGGAGCGGTATACTTTGCGATATTACAAGCAGCCGATACAGCATCTTCAAGTGCAGATTGGCTTACATCGGTGGTACTGGATGAACCTTTTTTCTGACCAAAATAAACCGTAATACCAAAACTACCATCTTGGTTAAACTCTACCGTTTCGACATCTTGGTTTCTGACTTGAACCGATAAACCAAAATCGCTACTGACGCCCACTTCAGCACTATCTGCGCCATGCCGCTTAGCCAACTCTAAAATATTTTGACAGGTCGACTCCATAACCTTAATTTTTTGATCTATATCGATCGCTGCGAGCGATGCAGAAATACGATCATTCATAATTTGAACTCCTACTAAAATCAAAAAAGCTGCTAAACTAATAAGCGGCCATTATGCTGGTCATCATATCACGAGATAAAGAGCTCGACTAAGGTTGCCTTACAATAAACCACTCAACAAAGAGTTTAAAATTTGCAATTTAGAGCTTTACCATTTTTCAATGTCACTCTGTGCATTAGTTGGGTTTTATATGGCATATGTTAAAAAGTTTTTGATTACTTTCAGCTCTCTTTTTTTTATTCTCTTCAGCACCCTAGGCGTTACTCATATCGACGATACAGACCTTGTAAGCGATATCGACTCAGCGTTGGGCAGTAGCTTTGACGATGAAGAGTTTCCGGTCATTTTAAGTGCTACTAGACTTAAGCAACCGCGCAATGAAACGCCTGCTGCGATGACCGTTATTGATCAACAAACCATTAAAGAATTAGGAATAAGAACTTTACCTGAAGTGTTCCGCTTAGTGCCCGGACTACTGGTGGGCTATGAGCGAGGTCATACAGCAGAAGTCGGATACCACACGCTGGCCGGCGAAAACACTCGCCACCTCCAAGTATTAGTTGATGGCCGCTCAATTTATCAACCGGCCTTGGCTCGTATCTTATGGCAAGAACTTCCCTTAGCCATTGAAAAGATTGCTCGAATTGAGATTATTCGAGGGCCGAATACAGCTGTTTATGGTGCCAACAGTTATTTAGCCGTAATTAATATCATCACCTATACGCCCGACGATCAAATAGGCAGTGATTTTAAAATACTGAGCGGAAATAAGGGTATTCAAGACAATCGCTTTCATTATGCACAAAAATTCGATAGCGTTTCTTACAGCGTACAGTTGGGTACACATTCCGATGATGGCTTCGATTTAGGAAAAAATGAAGATGAGCGCTTTGATCATCACGATACCCATTTTTTAGCCGCCGATCTCAATTGGCAACTCGGGCTTAAAAAGAGTTTGCGGTTCCAGCTAGGTTTGAGCAATAGTGACAATCAAATTGATGATCTCGACGAAGGAGAAGTCGATCCGTATCATATAGCCAAAGTTGCCAGTCAGTTTTTTCAAATCGATTTTTCTCACGATACTTCGGAAAACTCCAACTTTAATCTGAAAACCTTCTTTACCGAGACCGATATTGAGGAATCTTGGACCACCGCAGCTCCTGCCCCTTTGTTTACTCAAGAGTTGTTTGATTTATATACTCTAGACGCGAGTTATACCCAAAGCCTTATCGCGGCATTGCTTGCTGGACAAGGACCACCAATCCCATCCGATCCTGCCGTTTTCAACCAAGCATTACTGTTTTTAACGCGGCTGAATCAAGTGGGAACGACTAACGTTCAAGGTGAGGCTAGCCAGAATCTAAAAGAATCTCGCTTTGACGTTGAAGCTCAATGGACACAACGATTTAATCAACAATTTCGTATGGTGTACGGGGCCAGTTATCGTGTTGATAAAGTTAATTCTGAAAGCTATTTTGCTGGCATCGAAACTAAGGACATTTTTCGTTTATTTGCCAACGCTGAATTTGAATTAGCGCCACATTGGCTCACTAATTTTGGCGCACTCTATGAAAATGACAATCGAATTGGCGAAGCCGTTTCCCCGCGATTGGCGTTAAATTGGCTAGCAAGCGATTATCAAACCTATAGACTGATTTACGCGACAGCCAATAGAAGCCCAGATTTGTTTGAACAATCGGCCAATCGCAGTTACCTCGTCAGAAATCTGCGACTTGCAGACCAAACACCGGTTCAAGTCAACCCCGGCAGCTACAATGGTTATTATTATCAGCATAGCCAAGCCAAAGATACGCTCGATTTTGAAGACATTGAATCTTGGGAATTAGGATGGTATTTCCAAATGTTAGAGTCGGGCATTACAATTGACGTAAGACTCTTTAAGGAAAAGCTGACTAATCTGTTAGAAGGCGAAACCTCCATTGCAAACTTTGAATTAACCAATATCGGTCATGTCGATGTTACCGGTAGTGAAGTTCAAATGGATTGGAAAATCAACTCCGATTTGCGCTGGTGGCTCGCCTTGTCAAATGCTCAACAAACAAATGCATCGAACAATGCTTATGTCAAAAAAGGGGCTGACAGTACCGTAAGCTCAGTGTTTTTCTATAACATCAATTCAAACTTATCAACCTCGCTTGGTTATTTTCACATTGATGACTGGTACGCACGATTTGAACGCTGGGATGCAAGCATTCGTTATGTTCATCAATTTTCAGAGGTTTCTTTAGAAACTCAGCTCATCTATCAACATCGCGCTGACAGTAATTTCTTATTGGATCGAAGAAGTCGATATCAAGATCCTGATAAAATTTATGTTTCAGTTGGATTAAAGTGGTAGATCTTTTAATCTAAACATCAATTTAGTTTGAGTTCAGTAAAAACATTTATGAATATGCATGATGACAATGAACCGACCATCATTGGTTACGATGATGACGGATATCCTATTTATTCGGATGAAGAAAACGAAAAAAGCAAATCGCAAATTAAGCGAGAAATGAAAGAAATAACAGACTTTGGAATGTCACTTGCCGAAGTCAGTATGACTGTATTAAAAAAGCTCAATTTACCTGAAGATATAATTGCTGCTTATGAAAAGCTACCTTCAATAAGAGGCAACGAGGGTAAAAAGCGACACTTTAAATTTATCGGAAAAAAGCTTAGAGAAGTAGAGCTTGAACCTATCCAGCAAGCTTACAATCGCTTTAAGATGGGATTACCGATTACAGAGCCAACCTCTAAAGAGCCAACTCAATCTGACATTTGGTTTGAAAAGCTCATTAATAACAATGAAAACCCCGAAAACTTTATCGAAGCATTTCCTAGTTGTGACAGACAACAGTTAAGGCAAAAAGTAAGAGCAGCCTTAAAAAATGAGAAAGAACGCTCAAAGTTGAAAGTTTTTATTAATCAGTTTTGCTGAGCCTATAAATTTAAAAAAACGCCACACGATATAATCTATCGCGTGGCGGTTTTTAGTCGATACTGCTCTAAAATTACTGACCGTTCGCCTAGTTAACCTGCTTTGACTAACTGGGTATAAGCTTTGGTCAATGCTTGTTGTAAATCACCAATAATATCATCAATATGCTCAAGCCCTACCGATAGTCGAATCAGAGTATCGCTGATCCCTGCTTCACGGCGTTGTTCTGGCTCATAAGGCGAATGCGTCATGCTGGCAGGATGTTGGATCAATGATTCGGCATCGCCCAAACTCACTGCAATTTTGCACATTTTTAAACTATCCATAAAGCGAACCGCATTTTCAAAATCACCATCCATTTCGAATGCCATAACGCCGCCGCCAGCACTCATTTGTTTGCCTATAAGCGCATAACCTTCATGGCTTTCAAGCCCTGGATAAAATACTTTAGCCACGGCGGGATGTGCTTGTAAAAACTCAGCAACTTTTTGGGCATTTTGACAGTGTCTTTCAACACGAATATGCAGGGTTTTTAAGCCACGAATAATCAGCCAAGCATCGTGAGGGCTGATTACCGCTCCCATATCTTTAAGTGTAGTCATTTTAATATTCATGATCGCTTCTTCGGATCCACAAACAATGCCTGCGATCACATCACCATGACCATTTAAATATTTAGTGGCGCTATGAATGATCAAATCAATTCCATGCTCAGCAGGTCTTTGTAAAATGGGCGACATGAAAGTATTGTCAATTACCGAGGTCACATTATGATCCTTGGCAATTGATGCAATCATTTTTAAATCGACACACACCATATTGGGATTAATCGGGGTTTCTGCATAGAGCACTTTGGTGTTGGGTTTCATAGCGCTACGGATCTTGGTTTCATTACGAATATCGACAAACGTCACTTCGATACCAAGATCTTTAAACTTATGCTCAATTAACGCATAAGAACATCCATACAATGCATTGGAAGCGACAATATGATCGCCCGCTTTTAATAACGAAAACAACGTAGCAGAAACTGCGCCCATACCCGAACCTAATGCAGCAGCATCGTCAGTACCTTCTAAAGCAGCCATACGTTGCTCTAGCTCTCTAACCGTAGGATTACCTAAACGACCGTAAATATAGCCTGCTTCTTCGCCGCTAAAACGCGCCCCACCTTGAGCGGTGTTTTCAAACACATAGGTAGAGGTTTGAAAAATAGGCGTGCTGAGTGCGCCAAATTGTTTGTCTTCGGTTTTACCGGCATGAATGGTGTTAGTTTCAATATGAGTCGATTTCATGTTTAAGCCTAAGTTGGGGTTAAAACTCATCGACCGAATGAAGCATTAAGTCGATTTAGTTAAATTTAATTCAGTGGTACTTTTGTATTCACGCAACCCAATTGAGGTATGAATTTTTTCAATTCCAGAAATAGGTATGAGTTTGGTCGAAATAAAGGCTTCTAACGCTTGAGTGTTTTTCAACACCACTTTGAGTAAATAGTCATATTCACCCGTTACGTTATGACACTCTAATACCTCGGGCATACCAACAATATGGTCGAGAATACTTTTAATCTGTTGATGCTGATGCAATGACAAACTCAGTTGAATAAAACACAGGGTATCAAGCCCCACTTGGTGCCTATCTAATACCGCTACATAGCGATTAATAAGCCCTTTCTTTTCCAGTTTTCGCATTCTCACCAAAGTAGCTGGCGGCGAAAGATGGACGTGTTGTGCTAACTCAACATTACTCAGTCGACCATTGCGTTGTAACGCTCTTAAAATGGCGATATCAGCAACATCTAGCTCATTAACTAAATTTACCATTTAGCACCAATTCTTTCCTTTATTTAGACTTCCACCAAAATATACAACATAAAACATCGGCTATCACACTAAATTCAAAATTAAGTTAATTTAAAGAAGAGCCTGAAAGCCACTTTTAGAATATTATTTTGTTGAAAAACAAACAAAAAAGCCCAAATCGTTTAAAATTTAGGCTTTACTGGTCTTACCTGATCTTGAGAGATTAAAAAAGGCTATTGAGTACCACCTACGGTGAGCTCATCGACTTTCAGTGTGGGCTGTCCTACACCCACTGGAACGCTTTGACCTTCTTTACCACAAATGCCGATGCCGGGATCGAGCTTTAAATCATTACCTACCATGGAAATTTTTTGCATCACTTCGGGACCATTGCCAATTAATGTTGCTCCTTTAACGGGTGCCGTTACTTTCCCGTCTTCAATTAAATAAGCTTCACTGGTAGAAAATACAAATTTACCGGAGGTGATATCCACTTGGCCTCCGCCAAAATTTGGCGCATAAATGCCCTTTTTTACCGAACGAATGATATCTTCTGGTATATCATTTCCGGGTAGCATAAAGGTATTGGTCATCCGCGGCAGCGGTAAATGCGAATAGGATTCGCGCCGCCCATTTCCTGTAGATTGCTGTCCCATTAAACGAGCATTGCGTTTATCTTGCATATATCCGACTAACTTACCCTTTTCGATGAGCAAGGTTTTTTGGGTAGGAGTGCCTTCATCATCAATGGTCAATGAACCGCGCGAACCTAAAATAGTGCCATCATCCACCACCGATACCAAAGGCGACGCCACCATTTTACCCATTCTATTAGAAAAGGTAGACGAGCCTTTACGATTAAAATCACC
>JBFHSP010000034.1:0-20015 GCA_041591085.1 Kangiellaceae bacterium
AAAAACTTTATTCGCCAAATAATTGATGCCGATTTAGATTCTGGAAAGCATCAGCAGGTCATCACTCGATTTCCACCCGAGCCTAATGGATTTTTACATGTGGGCCATGCCAAATCAATTTGCTTAAATTTTGGTATAGCTAATGATTACACCGGTATGTGTAACTTAAGGTTTGACGATACCAATCCTGCTAAAGAAGAGGCCGCTTATGCTGAAGCCATCGCTGAAGATGTTAAATGGCTTGGTTTTGAGTGGAATGGTGCGATCCGCCATGCTTCTGATTATTTTGACAAGCTATACAATTATGCGGTTGAGCTTATTGATAAAGATTTAGCTTATGTAGATGAGCTAACTCCTGAGCAAATCAGAGAATACAGAGGTACTTTTGAAGTGCCAGGTAAAGAC
Source organism: Kangiellaceae bacterium (assembly GCA_041591085.1). GTDB lineage: Bacteria > Pseudomonadota > Gammaproteobacteria > Enterobacterales > Kangiellaceae > Pleionea. Next base: position 406 of record JBFHSP010000034.1, read on the forward strand.
AGCCCATTTAGAAATCGTCCAGTAGCAGAGAGCAAAAGCTTATTTGCAAAAATGCGAGCTGGCGAATTTAAAGATGGCCAAATGTGTGTTAGAGCAAAAATTGACATGTAATCACCGAATATTAATATGCGTGATCCGGTGATTTATCGGATCAAACATCAAGCACACCATCGCACCGGCGATGCTTGGTGTATATACCCAATGTATGACTTCACTCATTGTATTTCGGATGCGTTAGAAGGCATCACCCATTCTTTATGTACACTGGAGTTTGAAGATCACCGTCCTCTGTATGACTGGGTGCTTGATAACATCACTATTGATTGTCATCCACAACAAATCGAATTTTCACGTTTAAACTTAGAGCATACAGTTACTAGTAAACGAAAGTTAAATCAACTGGTGAGCGAAAAGCATGTGGACGGTTGGGATGACCCCCGTATGCCGACCATTTCAGGTATGCGCCGCCGAGGATTTACTGCGGCCGCAATTCGCGATATGTGCGACCGAGTAGGGATCACCAAAAAAGTTAACACTACCGAAATGGGCGTTTTGGAAAATTGTGTCCGAGAAGATCTCGATCGCAATGCACAACGAGTTATGGCGGTATTAAATCCGTTGAAAGTCATTATTACCAATTATCCAGAAGGTCAAGTTGAAGAACTGAGCGCACCAAATCATCCGCAAAATGAAGCGATGGGGTCGCGAACTCTTTATATGACTAAAGAAGTGTATATTGACCGAGACGACTTTAGAGAAGAAGCCAACAAAAAATATAAACGTTTGGTACTGGGTAAAGAAGTTCGTTTACGAAACAGCTATGTGATTCAAGCCAATGAAGTGGTGAAAGATGAGAACGGTGAGATTGTTGAAATTCACTGTAGTTACGATCCTGACACTTTAGGTAAAAATCCTGAAGGACGTAAACCTAAAGGTGTAATCCATTGGGTGTCGGTGTCTCATAGCTTGCCGGCTACGGTACGGTTATACGATCGCTTGTTTAATGTACCAAATCCTGGTTCGCTCGATGATTTTACCAAAGAGATCAATTTAGAGTCGTTACAAATATTATCAAACGCTCGAGTTGAAAAAAGTTTAGAAAAGGTAGCTCCAGAAACGCGATTTCAATTTGAAAGGGAAGGCTATTTTTGTTCTGATAGATTCGACTGCCAGCCCGGAAACTTGGTGTTCAATCGCACCGTTACCTTAAGAGATAGTTGGGCCAAAATTGAAGCGTCTGATGATTAAACATTAGGGGCTGTTGACCTTTCGCATTCAGATTTTGTTCACAATAAAAGTGTCAGTTTCAAAAGGCCCTACGGGGCCTTTTGTATTTATGGCTCAACTTGGCGCTACAATGATAGATACTCAGTACCCTTTGGGAACTTTAGTTACAACAGGTTAAGTTAATGGTTCGTATCGGATTGTCATGTTTATAAGCAATTTTTGGATAAACGACAATTTCGCTTTCTTTTTACGATGAAATCCTGCCGGTTCGATTACTTTTCCGCCGCTCCGCTTGGCGAATTCGCCGTGCTTTTTAAGCGTGGTTTCTTTCGATTTAAGTTCTGAAATCAACTCTTTATTACAATCTAATCCAATAAATTCAAAAGCGTCATTAAGAACCGAGTCGATATTGTTTTTCATAGACTCATAAGAGGTCGTGAATAAACTATTTGGATCAAGCGCTTTTAGTTGTTTGAGTCCAACTCGCTGATAGTTTCTATATAAACGGATCGCTTTAAACACATTGTTAGGCGCCCAATCTTTACCCCAAGTTTGACTGGCCGCTAACAATGACTCTATAACATCCAATGGATTTCGTTGAACAAAAATAAATTTTGCCGAAGGGATCAGCCTTTTAATATTATCAATGTGGATCAGATGATCGGGAGTTTTCTCAATAAATAGTTGGTTGTTTCTAAAGTCATCCGATTGATTGAGTATATTGTAAATGTATTCTGCTGTTTTTTGGTTAAATTCTTGCTCGGTCATATAGGCTGGAATTCCAACTCCGCCACGCCCGTCATTAAAGTTTAAAGCATTTTCCCAAGCAGTGATCATAGGTGATATCAGTGTGTTGAATAGATGTGATTCTTGCGCACTACCAATGGAGGGGTGATTGTGAAGTAACTTTTGTAACCAAGTCGTGCCACTTCTAGGAACGCCCACCAAAAATACTAATTGTTTGTTATTTTCAGAAAATATATCGTACATAGTGTCCTCGCTTAGGCAGAAGTGATGTAATTTGAATTAGTGGGTTTAACATTAGGTATGGACTGTTTATTCAGCAACTTATAATCGATAAAGACCATAGTTGCTGCGAAAACGGATAATCCTAACGTTAAATAAATACTGATCGTTATTAAGTCGTATTGCGCACCAATAAGTACGAGTACACTCACAAAAATACTTAAGCCAAGGTTCATTTTTAAATCAGAGACCAGTTGGTTTTTAGCGCGAAATAATTGACTGTAAATTTCTATGATTAGTCTTGGAAGCGCACTTAAACACAAGATAATGATGACAGGCAGAGCACCCAGTTCAATCCAAGACTGGCCAAATACTAATGGCACATAAATGGGGGCTAACAAAGATTGGCACACAACAATTACTGCAATCAGGCTAAATAAATGCCTGAATACATAACGTTTAGTGCTTCGAAACTCTTCAGAGCAAAGGTTGGAACGCGACAAATGACTCAGCATGTTGTTGGCATTTGATTGCATGATACTGTTAGCGATCCCAAGGCCAGCATTATAAGCGAAGAAATAGATCCCCACGGCTTCTAAACCCATCACCATCGAAATGAGTAGATAATCGATATTGTTGCGAACAACAATGATGCAATCAGTAACAATAACTTTACTACTCGCTGAAACAAGTTGAATCGAAGTGGTTACTTGATTATTGGATACCGGAAGCGATGTATTAACTCGATGGAAATAAATCCAGATGGGTACTGTGATCACCTTGGGGATCAACACTGACCATACGCCAAAATCCACTAGGATTAATAGTATGGTTAAAAGGTTTTCCACAAAGGCTTGCGAAACATCAATCAAAGCAATTAATTTAAATTTTCCATTACGAATATTAATGGCTGCGTGGGTCATAGCGAATGGCAAAAACAGATGGCCTAACGCTAGAAAGCTGATGTACCAAAAAAGCGTTGGTTCATTGTATAGAGACACCATAAAAAAGGCTAAGATCATTTGAACCAATGCGGAAACCATTACGACAGTAAGATTTATCCGAAATGATTGTTTTGAGAATTGACCGAGCTCTTCTGCGTTACAATTAATGATAGACGTTTGGGTTACCCGACGTATGATGGCGAGAATGACTTCATTAACTGTCCAAATAATCGCTAACAGGCCATACTGCTCAGGAACTAAATAGCGGGCAATAAATACGGTTGCAGCCAGTCGAAAAAACTTATTAGACACTTGAGCTCCGGTGAGCCATCCAATATCAATCATAAAGTGCTTAGACATCGGACACCTCTTTCTTCCGGTTAATGTGATGAAACGAAATGTGTTTTTGATAGAACTCTATCTCACGTAATTCTCTTTCGGTATCATTCGATGTTTTGTAAAACCACAATGCCGGATTCAGTAACCCTTTGGGTAACTGAGAGTGAATTTGCCGCCAAGCGCAATCGATTTGGCACGGTTTGGTTACACCGAACAGGACTACTTCATTGTTCTTCCAGCGCTTAAATCCATTTAACAAGGATTGGAGTTTTTTGAATTTAAAAAGTCCCGCTATCGATGCAATCAGTGAAAAAATAATAAAAAATGGCCAAGACAAGACTCTCTTTAGTAAAGACTTAAATGAAATTGTTTGGCTTGAGTAACTTAGGTTGTCGGTAGCCATTACAACGATGCGGGCACCTGTTAATTTAATCAGTGTGTCTGCAATAACAATCGAGTTTTCGAGTCGAAGGTTTGCGCATAGGATGGTGTTGTCTAATATCAAGCTATTATGAAGTTCAATACCGCTATCAAGGTAACAATTTTGGCCTACATAACACACTCCACTGAGTTGAGTATTTTCAGAGATTTTTGAATGGCCATCGATAAATAAAGCACAGTTGTTGATACTTCGAATCGAAAGCGAAGCGGTAGGATGACGATAGAGATGGCTCGCCACTTGATATCCGGTGTGTTGAGTAAGAGGGCAGTTAGGTGAAATGCTCAGCAGAGCTATGTCATGATACTCTTTAATAGTTAAAAGCGCGCACAGACTGTTTGCAGAACCATCATGCTCAAGTGCTTGTTTTAAAGAAGACCACTCCAGTTGATTGACTTCGGCTGTTAACTGGGTAAAACATTGTTGATGAGACACATTCATTTTTCTATCAGTTGCTACACGGGTTAAAGATGGTCGAATCCAATAATATGGAATGACATCAGCGCGACTGATATGCAAAGGAAAAGACAATCGACTTCGAAAACGCTGAAGTAATGAAAAAAGTGAATCGGATGATTTTTTTACTAAGAACTGAACCGTGATTGGTAAACGAGTGATCCGCTCGGTAATGTTTCTTGAAGAAAGCTGTAAGGAATTCACCACTATAAAAAATTCATTAAAGCCGCTGCGATAATGTTCTTCAATGGCATGTTCTAACACCGACTTACCAAGAATAGGAAGTTCACAAGGCGTGTAGTATTGGTCTAACGGACATAACTCTTGGCCGAGTCGATCAGCCAGTAAAATAGCTTGCATATTAACTGGCTCCTCTACCAAAAATAATCGCTGGAATACACTTTAAGATAAGCTTTAACTTGCGAAAAAGTGTTGGTTTATAAAAAAGATCAATATCGAGTTGTGCTTGCTGTTGAAAACTGAGTTGGTTTCTGCCAAGAAATAGCCACTCTGATAACAACCCTGGCTTCGGATATAAACGCTGGGTGTAACTGATTTCATACGCTTTTGTTTCAGCAGGCAGTGCAGGCCTTGGCCCGATGATGGTCATATCACCTTTAAATACATTCAATAACTGCGGAAGTTCATCTATTGAATAACGACGAATAAACCGACCGATGGTAGTGATTCGCGGATCATTTTTTACTTTAAACATAATTCCATCAGATTTTTCATTGAGATGACGGATGTCTTTAAGTTTTTCTTCAGCATTGATGCACATACTACGAAATTTGTAGAGCTTAAATAATTGACCGTTTTTACCTACACGTATTTGGCTAAAGAAAATAGGCCCTTGTGACTCAAGTTTGATCAGCATAGAGGTGATTATCATAAGCGGAGACAGAACAATAAGACTTAAACCACTGACTACTAAATCGAAGAGTCGGTCGCATCCTGTTGCAAGCCCAAGGGTTGCGCGCTTACTGAGAAAATGCAGTGCTGCTTTATAACGAGTGACATTAGGATATTGGCGTAAGAACATTAAAATTGTGTTTGATTGTTGCCATCGACTCGTAAGACTATGGAGCAATGTTTTGTATAAAAATATCAAAGATCCAACAATGTAACGTTTCCACATTCGCTTGGGCTCCATCGCCAAGCGCCAGAGCCATTCACAATGAACCGCTCGGATAACCTTCGGTGCTCTCGGTATGTTATTACTATAAAATTCAAATAAACCACCAACAGCAAAGTTTAGTCGTGTGTTTAATCGATGACTATTTTGCTGCAACCAAAGCTCTTGCTGTGGAACGCCCATCGCAACAAATAATACATCGGCTTTGCTTGCGTTTATGCTTTCGACAATGGCATCACTTTGATTATGTTGGAAATGACCGTGATGGGTACCAGCACAAATAAGCTCTGGATAATACTGCTCAATCCATTGTGCTACTTTAGCTGCCGTACCTGGTAGCGCTCCCAGCAAATAGTATCGTGCTTTATGCGATGTGAACTTTTGCAGCAACGCTGGAAATAGATCGGTTCCGTTAAGGTTTTCTTTTAAATGGTTGCCATAGAATCTTGTGGCGATGCGTATTCCAATACCATCGGGCAAAACTAAATCGGCTTTTAGTAATGCGTTACGGTAATCAAGATTTTGGTCTGCGACGTTAATGCAGTGCGCGTTGATAAAAAATACGTTATTTGATTTTCGTTGAGTGTAAAGAGAATCAATCATCGATAATGACTGAGACTTGTCGATATTGGCAAAAGGTATTCCCAGAATCGTTTGCTTTGGTAGTGTTTCAAATGGCATTGTGTTTAACATATTCATTTTCTATGGATAGAGTGCTAGTTAATACGGATGTTTCAAGTTTTATGCCAATTAGATTAGGGCCAAATGCATTGCGAATGCCTAAAGAAGAAAGATGTGGAGAAAAAAGAAAGCTGCATTCCTTTGCAAATTGCGAATTATTTGCAAAATGATAATCAAGGAGTTCGCTGGGGTAGCGAAATGCGTTGAAAAAAGCTCCACACTTTCATCATTATTTTTTCTGAACGACGAAAGAGCTTAGGCATTTGCTTTAGAATAATTGCCGATCCACCGGTAGCTAAAGTTCGTGCAGGTTCCATCAAAATCATCTCTGGATCGGTTTTCAAAGATTGCCAGAAAAAACCCACCGCTTTTTCTCCATCATTTGTACGTATTGCTTGACGTGCAAGATAACGTAATTGATAAGCCATAGCCGGTCGCTTAACTTGTTGTGCAAATGCTGGAAAATCCAGTTCAAACTTATGCAAAACCTTTAGCCATGATTGGTATTGTGCATCTAAATTTGCTGAGAGTCCTTGTTGATTGAGTCGATACAAGGTTAAAGCTTCAGTTATGCCTTCTACTCGCCAATTGGTCGATAACATAAATCGCGTCCAGCATTCAATATCTTCCGATTGCCGTAGATCCTCGTCAAAAAAACAAAATGAGGTTCCCTCGGTAGTTCGTCTGGAATATTGAATTTGAAATAGAGCCTGTCTTCTAAATACGCCTGCAGACCCATTACCAACTGGATTCCGACAAAACATATCTATCGCTGAAATGTCGGTTAATTTTGGCATTTGGTAACAACCGGTCGGTTTACCTTCATAAGTCATAAACTCAGAACGAGAAAAAGAAAGTCCTAATTGAGTGTTTTGATTGAAGTGGTTGAAGTGAGCCTGGAGTTTATCGGGACGCCATGCGTCATCGGAATCTAAAAAGGCGATAAACTCTCCACACGATGCGAGAATTCCTGTATTCCTTGCAGCAGCTAATCCTTTATTGTGTGGATGACGAATAATTTTTATTCGCGGATCATCGTATTGTTGTACGATGGCTAAACTGCGATCGGTGCTGCAATCGTCCACTACAATTAATTCAAAATCACAAAACTCTTGCGCGAGTACTGACTCTATCGCCTGTTCAATAAATAGTTGTACGTTGTACATGGGTATTACTACACTAAACGTTGTCATAACTTACCTCCGATTAACAATTGAAAATCTTCTCGCAAAATACAAGCCAATTTTTTCCATGAAATAAAATTACTTTTATAAGCCAAAGCATTGCCGCGACAAAGTGCACGTAATGCCGTGTCAGATTTGAGCGTTAAAATTTTCTGGGTCACATCTTCGACACTGTGTTGACATAAGATCCCCGCACCCGATTGCTCAACCAATTCACGAGTAACCAAAGTATCGCCAGCAATAAAAGGTAAACCAAAATCAATCGCTTCATAAAAAGCAACTCCTTGTGATTCAATTCTACTTGGAACACATAAAATATCGGCTTTTTGCAGCCACAAGCATTTTTCCTTTTCATCCACTGCACCTAGAAAAATAATTTCTGCAATTTCAGTTTTTTGTTTCGAATGCGTTTGATTTAATGGTCCTGCAAATACAAATCGAAAGTCATGATGACGTTGTTTTAACGATTGCGCTGCTGCAAGTAGAAGATCAAATCCTTTATCCTGTTGTAAACGACCAAGAAATAACACGGTAAACTGCTTGCTATGTGAAGTGTTTTTCGGTACTTGCGTTGTGAGGGGTGGAAATTTAAATACTTTGAGTTGAGTGGTTGCTTTGGCAAATGGTTGAATAAACTCAGCTTCTGCCGTAGATAAACAGTAAATGATATCACTAAAGTAAAACATTAATCGTTTAAATATACAGCGTACTTTTTTTTTACTGACTTCAGAATTAAGCAAGGGTTGAAAACTTAATTTAATTGCATTGAACCTTGCAAAGATTAAGCAAGAAAGTAAAGAAGCTGAAAGGCCATTATAGATAACATGCAAAATCTTTGGGCGTGCCTTAAGTGCATGTAAACAGCGCAAGGTATAAAAAAATAAGAGCGAATGAAATACTAAACGAGCAACTCGACTATTTTCATAGAAGTGAGCTAGTTTGGCTAATGCATTGAAACACACACCGGTTTGATAAAGATGGATAATCTTGACGTTAGATTGATGAGTTAGTTTAGCTTGGCGGTCACAGATGCCACGTTCATTTGAAACAGAATCATTATGGGTTAAATAAGCGACTGAAACACTATAATAGCGACTAAGCTCTTGAGCTAGTCGAAAGGTATGCAATTCCGAACCTCCTATTGCGGGTAGGAATCGAGCTATTACAATAAGTAGTTCATCTTTTTCGCGCATGAGACATTCCAATAATCAAAAATGCGGGCCAAATAAAATACGCTAATATTTCTAGGTTTTCGCCAAGGGTATAGAGTATTAATACTGTCAGACTTAACAGTGCGGAGCGATGTAACGGATGTTTTAGATTTGTCCTGAGTATGGTTACGAAACTGATTAGCATAGGCAGCAACAGAGCAAAAAATCCAACCAGTCCTTTAACAAACAATAATCCATACCAAGTGTGATGGCTACCGATTGGCATATATTCGACTAAATGAGGGCCGCGTTCAACGATGCCGTGTCCCCAAATAGGTGCTTCAGTCCACCAACGGTCAATAGCAATGCGAGCTAAAGCTTCTCTAACGCGAGTGGAGTCAGCACGCGCTTGTTTAATTGAATTGATCAACTCATTGGTTTGATCATAAATCAGCTCGGAAAACAGACTAAAGCCAAGACACAGTACAGTTAGAACTAGCAACAATGAAGAGATGGTTAAATGTTTGATAACAATCTGCAGCATCATGATGCTCAACATGGCAATGATAGCGAGTCGGCTGCCTGACATTGCAATCATCAGTAAACAAGCCATTAATCCTAAGCGTTTGCGCCAGTGATGCTTTTCTTCCAGAACAAATATAAATAATAGATTTGCAACAAAGCCAAGTGCCGGTGCCCATGGTGTAAACATGCGCCAGCGTGGTAGTCCGCTGCCCGGATCAATTTCGTAAAGTGACACTGCAAAAAATTCGGGACCTGGTCCACCAATAATACTGACAGGAGAGACATATAAGGTTTGAGGTAAACCAATTAGCCAAGCAAGCACAAATATCGGTATGGCAAATAATATATAACAACTGAATTGACTTGCCGCACGTATCAGCAATCGATAACGGATTTTAAGACATCCCGCGATAATAAATATGGCAAGTAGCGCCCAACCTTTAGCCCAGCCAATCGAAGATTTAATTAATGTTGTCACCGACAAATCAAACTGGAGGTGTCCAATGACCAAGGCCATCAGCATCAGTAACATTCCAAAAATCCAAGCGGCATGCGCAAAAGTAATTTTAAACAACGGGCCATTAGCAGCAGATTGGTAACAGCGAATAAAGAAAATCAGCAACAGCAGCCAGGCAATGATAGGAGCGCTTATATAAAGTGCGCCTAAAACATACAGCGGAAGAATGGCTGCTAATCCAAACCAGATTAATCTTTCTTCAATATTTTTTGTAAAAATGGTTTTCGAAACCATAACAAAGTCAGTCCTAAGTAATAGAATAAAGAGGTAAATACACCACCGACCAATGCTAGCTTTTGTGGAAGAGTATTGGGTTGTTCAGGTAAGCTTGGTTCGGTTAACACTTGCACTAAAGGATAGGAAGAAAACCGATCCGCTTTACTAATATCTTGTTTAGCAAGCGCGGTTGAAAAAACCGCGGTAGCCACTTGCTGCTTACGAGTTAAATCTTCAATAGTGACAACGTCAGGTACGCTTTTTTCAATCCGTGTGTTTAATTCAGAAATATTTATTTCGAGGGTTGTTATTTCTGCTTGAACTGAACTCACTTGGGCCACACTATTGATGTAATCTTGTAGCGTGCTATTTTCAAAGTCACTGCTACCCATTTCTATTAACTCCCAATCTTGTAGGGTGTTATTTTGGGTTAGCTTTCGACCGCGACTAATGATGTGGTCGTTAACTTTGTGGTGCGCCTCATGTAGCTGTTGATATTTTGGATGTTGAGTCCCCCATGAACCTTTAATGGTTGACATTTGAGTATGAATTTCAGCGTGTCTTTTTATTAGGGATTGAAACAAATGATCGTTCTTTAAGTTGATAGATTGCAAGATTTTATGTTCAGGAAGATTGATGGCCTTTTTCAAAGAGTCAACTCGTTCAGTCATATGACTCAGTTGACGCTTTTGTTGATTTAGCAACGCACGATCGGATTCTAATTGAGCAACCATCTGGTTAAATTGTTCAATTGACATAAGTCCAGAGTCAGACTGAAATTTCAGTTTACTTTGCTGTGCCAGCTCTAACTTACGGCTGAAATTTTCGAGAGAGTAGTAATTAGCTTGGTTAATGCTATTTTGTTCATCATCTCTTAGTTGTTCTAGTTTTTTTTGAAAACTGTTAATAATGGTCACAGCTCTTTTTCTTGCTTCTTCAGAAGTGCCCGCTTGAATTTCTAGTTGCATTAATGCGGTTTGGTCAACAATTTTAATTTTCGGTTTTCCTAGGCTATCTAAAGTCAAGTCAAGCTGGGATGCTGCGTCACTAAGAACGCCATAACTTAAGATGATGCTTTTGTAATTCACAATCGGATCAATGGCATTGCTTGCATAGGCCGAAGATTTGTGTGCGGTAGCTTGACCAATGCTTTCCAGTGTTACTGCATGACCGTCACTGGTACCTGGTACGATCAAGGTCCATTCGCTTACGAAATAAGACTTTTTTAAAACAACAAACAGCAACACGGTAACCCAAATCAAAGACAGACCAATCATATTGAGTGTGCGATACAATTTACGACGTTGTTCACGCGTATGTTGTTTTCCCGCTACTAAAAGATCGATATATTTTTCAACTAAAGTTTTAGACATAGGTTTACCAAGGTGAAGGCGTTCTTAAAAGCCAAGAAAATGGGAACACAATATCACTGATGGTATTGCTAATTTCTCGGAGATTGGTGACTCTGGAGTCATAGCACACAACATTGTCGTGCGGCATTACAAATGGATTTAAATCCAGTCGATACGGTGCTCGTAGTAAATCTTCGACTCGTCTTTCAACCGCGATGGGCTTACGCGAAATGGGATCTTGAGTAATTAATACGACTAAGCGATCACTGTTAGTAGACACTGCACCACCCACGCAATTGCCTTGCACTGCCGCGGTTAACAAACGGGAACCGTAAGGAATACTGGTGGATTCTTTACCAATAGAAGACCCGGTATTATGCATTGCTGGTCGGGTTAAATTGGAGATAAATACTCTAACGCCTGGAGGAGTAATTGCAGAGGGTTGAATTAATTCTACTTGAGGTGTACCGACCGAATTTACGCGTATGGTGTCGCCTTCAATTAAAGAAAAGCTACCGGTATGGAAACCTAACACAACCCCTGAAAGATCGATGCTATGTACTTTATTATTTCTAATAACTTCAATATTGCGTACGTCCGCATCGGGTCGAATTCCACCGGCTGACTTTAGCGCAGTTGTGATCATGCGCTCTAAAGGATAGTCACCGCTATGATTATCACGAAACATTTTGCGAGTTTCGACGTTTCTTACATTAATCATTACTTGGCCGGGGTTGAATACCGAGCCCGATACATAAACATTCACTGGAGCCCACTCAACTACCGAAATATTGGTATGAGCCATTCCTTTTTTAAAAATATTTCTCTCTACTAGTCGTTGATTAATGCTGCTCTCTAATTGATTAAGGGTAAGACCTCTTGCGGACACTGCGCCTAAGTAAGGTATACGTATTGCGCCATCGAGACCTATTTCATAGACATTATCAAACTCACTGTTGTTTTCGTTAAATACCCCAACAAACAGAGAGTTCAATGGCATCCAAAGTCTAATACGATCACCCGATGATAAAATAGGTTGAGCACCTTCATTGATTTGAGAGGAAGAATCACTGACGATATGCGAATACTGAGTAACCAAAGGTTGTTTGGGGCTGATATAAGAAAGAGGAGTGGCTTGATCGTGAACCAATGATTCAAACCAGTGTCTGCCGTTTATACCGTTTTCTGCGCCGTCGATATTCACACCCGGTGAGATACAGCTGGATAAAAATAAAATGGTCGCAATATAAAATAAGATTCGCATAGTCAATACCACTATTTATGCAGCTGTCATATGTTCAACAGCAATTTGGGTATCACCATAGATATTAAAGATTTCATTCATGCGAGTTAGCTCAATTAGTAACATCGCGTTTTCGCTGGGTGCAATTAAGCATACTTTTCCTCCTAATGTTTTAGCGCGTTTGTAAACTGAAACTAAAACAGCTAAGCCTGATGAGTCAATGTATTCGACCGAATCAAGAAGAAGACTTAAGTTTGCATGGCCGTTATCTATCAGCGCGAACAGCTGATTTTTGATTTGTTCAGCATTGCCATACACCACATTGGCGGGGAATTCGACAACCATGATGTTATCGATTTGGCTAAATTGAAGTTGCATTTGAGTTCTCCTTTAAATCATTTGTTTCTCCTTAGTTATTTCATTTTTTGTGCCAAATAAATTCTAAATAAACACGCGTTTTGCAACCAATAACGCGCTGTTTTTAGCCCATTCGTTGCAATAGTCATTGCGTTTTGCAAATACTAAATGATTCGTTGCATTTTGCATCGATAGAATCAAAAACTATCGTTTTATTTTTAGATTGCAATGCAAAACTATTTGATTGCACTGTTAAGAAAATAATGCAGAATTGATTAGAGGATCAGGGTTTTTAAGTGGTTTCATAATTTTGAGTGTAGAAAATATTAAAATTATAAGAATTGGTACTGCTTGTGTACTTGTTTTAGTTTGAACGCTGCAAGAAAAAACCACTCAGGGCGAGCGGTTTAATTTATGGCCTTCAATTATTGTAACTTATTTAAGCGATTTTCTTGCGTTTAAAGAAACGAATGGCCTCATCGGCACATTCTGGACGACCGGTTAAGTAACCCTGAACGTTATCACAATTGTATTCCAGTAATTTATCCAATTGCTCTTTATTTTCCACTCCCTCGGCAATAACGCTGAGGCCAACTTCATGACCAAGAGATACTATGGCTTTGGCAATTGCTTGAGCGGTCGTGTCACTGTCGATTTTTCGCACGAAGCTAATATCAATTTTTAATGTATCTATGGGTAGGTGTTGTAGATAACTAAAGCTTGAATAGCCAGTTCCAAAATCATCCATGGCGACTTTAAATCCATGTTGTTTTAGCAGTAATAAGCTTTCCATTGCCTGACTTTCTTTATCAACCATCACATTTTCAGTAACCTCGACTTCAATCAAACTGTGATCAATACCGGCACTATCAATAATACTCACAAATTCATCGACGAAAGCATGATGATTAAGATTATTAGTATCTAGGTTTACGCTTACAGGGACGACGTCAATACCTAGCTCTAACCATTTCTTAATTTGTGACACGGTTTTTTCTATAACCAACAGGCTTAATTGATTGATTAAATCAAGCGAGACAGAAATTGGGATAAATTCAGCAGGAGATATAAATCCTAATTCTTTGGTTTCCCAACGGACCAATGCCTCCATACCCGTTAGGTTTAGGTTGTAGGTATTAAACTTAGGTTGAAAGTACACTGAAAAACTTTTGGTATGAATGTCTCGCAATAGCAACTTAGCAATGGTACTACGACGCACCATATTGTTTTGGATAGCATCATCAAAAAAGATTATTTTTCTCGGGTCATTTTTATAAGTCGAGCTCATGTAGTCCAAAATACCCAAATGCTCAGATGCAGAAAATATTGAATTTAGGCTGTGCGAAATATAAACTTTATATGCAATAGTAAAGTCATTGCTGTTCAATTTTGCAGAGGCTTTTACCTCCGCTAAATGTTTGGTTAAATGACGCTCAATTTCTTCGGGCGAAATATTTTTAAGCATCAATGTGACTTCATTAAAATCGGTTCTAAACACCAAGCTATCTTTTAATTGAATAGGGCCGCAATTTGTCAATTTCTCAATGGTATGAATTAGCGCATTAATTTGAGAGTTTCTTTTTATACCTTGATCCATAGTGTTTGAGCTACCAAAGCAAACTCGAGCTAAAGCCATATTTTTTCGATGTTGATTTTTTTCGTAGTCTATGGTCGCCAGAGTGTTGATTAAACAGGTTCGACTTAGGTAACCTGTTTCATTATCGACACTCCTATCATCAGTCACGTTAAATTGAGTATCAACCTCGCTGCTTAAATGATTCAACAACAGAAATTGTTGGTTTTTTACTTCGCAAGAATATATTTTTGCTGATAATTTTAGTCTGCTCACCGGATGCCGGATTGATATACCTTCATTTAGCAAATGCTCTATACATTCATCGGGCGATAAAAACTGAATGGCATCGGAATATTCTACTAATTGACTCAAAGAAAAAACTTGTGACGACAATAACTCATAGTCCTTAGGTACGGGCTGACTCCACTTAAGATTGCGACCCTCTGTGATGATAGCAATACATTCGTTGGTTGATGTTAAAGTGTCAGTAATCGCTTGGCTTTTTTCCTGATGATTACCCTGGATGCTCACTATTTTTTGTAATCGACTGGCTAAAACATGGTAGTTAACAGGTTTAGTAATAAAATCATCGGCCCCACATTCAAATGCTTGTTCAATTGCATTTTTATGACTCAGTCCGGTGGCAATTATAATGTAGGTGTTTTTATTGATAGTTTCTCTTAGCTGTTTGCAGCTATCAAAGCCATTGAGTTGAGGCATTTGAGCATCGAGAATGATGGCATCAAAATTTTGTTGAGTGGCAAAGGAAAGAGCTTCGAGTCCGTCTGAAGCAAGTGTTACATCAAACTGATAATTTTCCAGTATTACTTTACCTACCACTAAACTGGCTAGTTCGTCATCTACCATTAATACCTTTAATGGCTTGGCGTTAGATTGCGCAGCAATTAAATGAGGTTTGGTTTGCATTATTTCATCCTCGATATGATTTTATCTAACTCTATAAATACATAAATCATGCCAAGGAATATTTTATTGTAAGAGACGAGAAATGCGTGTTTTTATAAAAAAAGAAGTATTATCTTTGCGTTTTACAAATAGTAAATGGAATTAACGTCGGAATGCAGTGCAAATTGCGAATCAAAATGAAACTAAAGTGAAACGTTTTTTGCTAAAGTGAGAATATTAACACCATTTTTATGAGTGTATTCGATAGTATCCAACCATTCCCTCATTATGCTCCAGCCGCGTCCAGAAATTGCAAGGATGTTGGTGAAGTCATTGTGTGGAGGAGTGAATGCTTGCGCTTTTTGCTTAATAACGACACTCAAACGGGATGGTTCAATGGTAATGTCTAAATGAACACGCTCAATTTGTGCTTCTGAATGTTCCAGAATATTATTGAGTGCCTCTGTTACACAAACGCTGAATTGAAACAGGTGTTTGGGTGTTATTTGAGTTGTTTGCCCAAAGGCGATAATCATGTCTTTAGTTTGTTCAAAAATATCGACGCTAGGGATTAATGTAATATGAATAGAAGGCATCATAACAAGACTCTAATGTGGTTGTTGGCGTTCAATGGCGAGTAAACTAATATCATCAGAAACTTTGTGATAGTCATTTAATTTTCGAAATAAATTGTCAATATGTTTCTGCAAACGATCGTGCGCGACTTCAGTAAAGTTCTGGAGTATTTGTTCAATCGCTAGGTCATTAAGCGCTTTGTTATTATCAGCACGACATTCATAAATACCATCTGAATAAATATAAAGACGACTGCCTAGCTCAAGTTCGAATGATTGATTTATATATTGACTTTCAGAGAATAGACCAATTGGAACGCCGCCCGAAGACAAACGATTTACTGTGCCATTTTTATTGACAACAATAGGGTGGGGATGGCCTGCTTGCGCAATATTGCCAGTGCCAGTTTGAGTATTTAACACACCATATACCATTGTAAAATAATCATCGCAATCTTCGTTACAAGCGAATTCTCGATTGAGTCGATATAATACTTTTGCCGGATTTTGCATTTGAACTGAATTTTTGTGCGTGGGTGGGTGTTTGGCATGTTCATGTAAGAATCTAGTAATGGCATAAGACAGCATTGCTGAGCGTATCCCATGCCCCACAACATCAATTTGATAAAACGCGACATGTTTATTTCCTAGCGGAATAACTGAAAATGAGTCGCCAGCAACGCCAGAAGCGGGTTTAAAAAAATGCGCACATCGAACATTATTAATGATTTGATTGGCATCCGGAAGGGTAGAGCGTTGTAATCGCGCGGCCGCTTTTAAATCTTTTTGGATCATTTGATTGAGTTGGTTTTCTCGTTTAAGTGAGCTTTGCAGGCGATCATTTTGTTCTTGCAAACGGGCTTGCATATCGACAATTCGAATACCTGATTGGATCCGAACTCGCAGTTCTTCTGAATCAAACGGTTTAACCAAATAATCATCGGCACCACCATCCATACCAGAAACCAAATCACACTTAGCATTTCGTCCAGTTAATAATAGAGTGTAAGGCTTATTTTTAACTTCTTTATTTAATGTTTTGCATAACTCCAATCCGTTCATAATGGGCATGTGCCAGTCGGTCACCACCACACTTACTGAATATCGATCTAAAATGTTAAGTGCTTCGGCACCATCGCTTGCCTCAAGAATTTTAAATCCCAGCTTGGCTAATATCGCTACCACTCTTGCTCTTTCAGGAAGTGAATCTTCAACAATCAATATTGTATGACGCTGGTTTTTACTAAATTGCGAATTGGTAAGATTGGCTGGCAACGGAAGCTCAGTTACTTCAAAGGTTCGGCCTGTGCATTGTGCTGTATTCACTGTTGCTCTCCAGTATCGTCTGATGAGATACAAGAGGCAAAAAAAGTGCCAATAGGCATAGTTCGGTAAAGTATTGGGCTTAGTTCGAACGAAAGCCTTATAACATGACTAAAAAATGCAAAATGCGAAGCAAACTGCGATTGATTTTGGAAAAAACAGGGTTGTTTGTCTAAGCTTTCTAAAGTATTTACAGCGCATGCATTGCAAAACGCGAAAAGTTCTGGAATGAAAATTGCTGAACTCCCATTCATACGGTTTCGGTTGTAAAGTAATCTTAAAGCAGCCAAAGGTTAAATGGTGTGGGAGTAAGTAATGGGGCAGCAGCAAATGAGTATTGATGAGCTTACCGCTCTTTATTTGAAATTGAATGATCAACCCTGTTTAGTATTGGATTGTCACAATACAATCGTTGCGACCAATGCTTTGGGCGCTCAGTTTTTTGGCTTTAAGAATGAGAATATAGTCGGGCAATCAATTTTCGATCTGCTGGTGAATCCAGATACCTTTGCACTTTTTCTGCAAGAACAGCAACAACAAAAAATCGCTCAGCAGAGTGATTGGTTAGTGTTTGAAGGCGTGAGAGCCGGAGGATGGGAGTTTAATTTTGAGGCGCGCCTAATTCGATTACGCGATGATGATTCTAACCTTTTTGTAATGCTGAATGATTTATCAAACCATTTAGCTCGTTCAAGGGATTTGGAGGTTAGAGAAAAAATATACAGCGCAATTACAGAAGCAAGCCTAGATACTTTAATCACTATTAATTTAAAAGATGAAATTATTGATTTTAGTTTATCCGGTGAGCAAATGCTTGGTTGGAAACGTAGTGAAGTGATTGGACAAACTCTGAATGAATTGATTATTCCTGAACCTATGCGAGAAATGCACAAAAAGGGAATGGCACATTTTAGGGCGACAGGGGAAGGTCCTCTAATTGGTAAGCGAGTAGAAATAGAAGCACTCCACCGCGACGGACACCTCATTCCGGTAGAACTGGCGTTAATTGTTATAGAGCACAATGGTGAGCGACTAGTGACCGCTTTTATGCGTGATATATCTGAACGGAAACAGTCTGAAGTGGAGTTAGTGCGCGCCAAAGAAACCGCTGAGGCAGCATCGCAAGCGAAATCAAGGTTTCTTTCTTATATGTCTCATGAAATTAGAACTCCGCTGAATGCATTACTCGGTGCTTTGACATTATTGTCAGATCGTTTAACGACTGATGATCAGCATCGTTTATTTAACACTGCAAGCTCCTCCGGACAAAACTTACTATCAATCATTAATGAAATTCTCGATTTTTCGAAAATTGAATCAGGTCATATTGTCTGTGAGTTAAGCAGCGTTGATTTGGATGAACTGACTTACCAAGTGCTTGATGTTGCAGCGAACAAAAAGAAATACTCAGAAGTGGATGTTTTTTGTCACATCACTCCAAACGTTCCTTCGGTTTTACAGTTGGATAAAATGAAACTGTCACAGGTGTTGACCATATTGTTGGATAACGCCATTAAATTTACCAGAAAGGGCCGCTTACTATTAGAAGTTGATTACCGAACCGTTGAACAAGAAAATCGGCTAGAGCTAAAAGTAAGTGACACCGGATGTGGCATTGAACAATCGCGACTTGAATCTATTTTTTCTGAATATGAACAAGCCGATCCGATGCGGGATACTGGATTTGGCGGTACGGGTTTGGGCCTTGCAATCGCACGAAAACTTTTGATTGTACAAAATGGCGAAATTACCGTTCATAGCGAACCGGGGGTGGGAACTACTTTTAGTATCTTCATTCCGGTTGATAAACAAAAGCAAGTGCAATGGAAAACCCCTACGCTTAACGCTGAAAAAACACATTTCCGATTAATCAGCAACAATGCTGAATTGTTTAACTTCTTTAACTTAAGTTTAGGTAGTTACTGGCCGAATGCTCTTGTGGAAACAGTTACTTTTTCAGATTTGCCCTTGTTTGAAATGAATGAATTGCAAAGTTCGAACTGGATTATTGATGATCAAATAGAACACGCAAAAAGTATTACGGATTACTTCGACGAGTTAGGTATCAGCTATTTTGTACTGACTGATGATTACGATAAGCCCGTAGAGAATACAAATTCACAAAGCCAGTATGTTTTTCGCCCGCTCCACTCAAGAAGCTTACTGAAACAATTGGCTCAAGTTAAAGCGCATTGTATACCTATTGAAAAAACGCCTAACCTAAGTAGTCGGTCTGGACATCTTTTATTGGTGGATGATGTGGCAATTAACCTAGAAATAGCGAAAGAAATGTTAGAGAATTTGGGATATACCATCACCACTGCGAATAACGGTCGAGAAGCGATCGATCTATGTCAACATCAATCGTTTGACCTCATTTTAATGGATATGCGCATGCCTGTCATGAATGGTATCGACGCTACTATAGCAATTCGCACCCATGCTAACCCTAATCAATACGCTCCCATTATTGCATTGACTGCAAATGCCGAGTCTTC
>JBFHSP010000035.1:0-19888 GCA_041591085.1 Kangiellaceae bacterium
CATTCAAAAGCTCACCATTGATTGCCGTCACGTCGCCCACTTCACCAAAGACCACAACTTCACTGCCATGGCCTGATACCACTCCAGGAGGACGTTTTTCTGCCAGAACCATTTTGCCAGACGCGCCATGAAAACCAAAAGCACTAACTCCTGCTGCGATCAAAGCCGACGTTAAATTAACATTCACTTCGCCTGCAATGGCTTATTTAACCACCGTAAGATCTTCTTGCGAAGTCACTCGTCGACCAGCCACTTTTTTAGGTACTAAACCAACTTTTTCTTGCAAGGTATTGGTTTGCGGGCCACCACCATGAAGCAACACCACTTGCCACTTATTTTCGATCAGTGCTTTTACATTCTGGGTTAAACCTGAAAGCTCTTCTTTATCAAGAAGCACATCTCCGCCCACTTTGATAACCGCAATCGGTTGATTTTGATTCATTATTAAATGTCCTTTTTATGGCCACATACCAGGATTATCTAAACCATGATGAGCGGGCTTTCCGGTCATTAAGTTGAAGCTTTGAATCGCTTGTCCGGCACCGCCTTTGATCAAATTATCAATGGCAGAAGTACAACATAAAGTTTTAACCCCAGTGTCTTCATCAATGCGAACCGTGATCCCAATTTCAACCCGAGCGGTTCCGCTCACAGCTACGACTTCTGGAGAAACGCCAATAGGCATTACCGTTACAAGTTTGTGATTTTTATAATAGTTTTTATAAATCTCTTGAATACTTTCTGCGGAGTGTCCTTCAGGTAAATCGAGTTGAGAAACCGCTAAAATACCACGAACTAATGGAGCAGATACCGGCACAAAATCGAGCGCAATTTTATCTCCACCAGCACTTTTTAAGGTTTGAATGATTTCAGCGCGGTGTTGATGATGTAACGTTTTATAGGTTTTTAAATTGTTCACTCGAATAGCATGGTGAGTGCCTTCTTGCGGTTTTACACCTGAACCAGAAGATCCCGTCATAGACACATTTCTAACATTCACGTTCTTTAATAAACCTGCAGCCGCTAAAGGCAACAAGCCCATTGCAATACCGGTAGCAAAACATCCTGGGCTTGCTATGTGTTTAGCTGACTTAATTTTCTCTTCATTAAGCTCAGGCATACCATAAGTGAAAGTTCCTAAACGCTCTGGGCATGGATGCTCAGGCGCATAATCACGAATGTAATCATTAAGTTCAGATAATCTAAAGTCTCCCGACAAATCGATAATACGAACATTTAGATCAAATAACTCCATTGCTACTTTTGCGGTAATGATGTGAGGCATGGCTAAGAAAACAATGTCCGCACCTTCGGCGCATTCTTTCGGTGAAATATCTTGCAGCACTAGATTATCGTAGCCAACCAATGCTCGGTGCACCTGGCTGACCGATTTGCCGATATAGTCTTTACTAGAAATACGTAAAATTTCGACATCATCTCGCACTAATAAATGACGTAAAATTTCCGCAGAGCCATACCCTGCACCACCTATAATTGAAACTTTTACTTTATTCATTATTTACTCTCTTAGCTCTAAGTTAAATCTTGGGTTTTAACCACCAGTAATCCTGCCCGTTGACCAATTGGAACGTCAGGATTTGGAAATACAATCGCTTCACCATCTTCTGCAGTAACATATCCACCATCAATATCAGAAGTTAAGCGCTCACCTTTTGCATACTCAGTGAAGTTAGCAACTGACTTATCTAAGTGCAGTTGAAACTGTTCTGACTTTTTAACTAGCTCAGCTTTTACTTTAAAAATGTTCATGGACTGTCTTTGCTGGTCATTGCAATCAATGGGTCGACCGGAAATAAGCGACTGCAAATTGCGTTTAATCGCTTTAAAATTTTGATGATTGTTTTCACCAAAAGGTCTAACCTTACCAAGCTCCACAGTAAACCCATGAGCTTTAAACTGGTGGCTAGTAAAGTATGAAAACGTACCAGAGGGTTGATGCCCCAACAAAATAGTAGGCACCTCACTCGAAGCAAAAAAATCGAGCTGTGGTTTATCCCATGCACGACCATCAGGGAAAGGATAAATCGCAAATTTTTCGTGTTTAGAGTCTCGAATAGCCGTATGCAAATCATAATGAAGCTTTATGCCGTTCGCCTTTTTATAAAACTCACAAACAAAGTGCTCTAAATCTGCGGCTCTTTTTGCTTCAAAATGCTCCTTCCCTTGATGCTTACCATTAAAAAGTCGATTCATATTTTCTTCAATAAATCGTGTACTTTTAATCATGGCTGGTAAGTTACCAATAATTAACAAAACACGATTAGCAACGGCTAATTCTCCCGATAAAATTTCAGCAACAAGTTGATTAACAATTTCAATGGGAGCGGTTTCATTACCATGAACACCCGATGAAATGACGATATCAGCATGCCGCCAATAGTGATTATTGTCAGCTGAAACGGTTGAGCGCTCAGCAGGCTCTATCAACAAAACACCACTGTCTATAAGCTGGCATTGAACCTGTTGCTTGGTGACAAACATAGCTTGCGGTTCATGTCCATGCGGGTAGCTTTTTGCAAGCTCTAACAACCCTTTCTCGACGAGAATATTATTCAAATGTCCTTGCATATTTATTCTTTGGCTTTAATTATCAATAAGTTAACGTTAATATCGAACCATTATACCGATTACACGATCGATTCAAATCCTATCACTGATATTTCTTGTCGAATTATAGAATTAAATGTTCATTTGCGTTGAAATTAAATTTTTTATTCCTGTTCCGCTACCCAAACCAACAAAGATTCTTTCGTTTTAAAGTTTTTCTTGCTAGGCTTTTCCAACATTTACGAGTGTTTTCGCAACCCTTCGTTTTTTAATAAAACGGTGATTCATAATTATTCATTCGGTGCTAGCCTAGCAATTAATCTCTCGGCGCACCCTTCCAAAGGTAAGGAGCTTTCGATGAGCGCTTTTGAAGTCAATTTTGATGGCTTAGTTGGTCCAACTCATAACTACGCGGGACTGTCAGTTGGCAACGTTGCCTCTTTAAGTAACGCTGATCAACCTTCAAACCCGAAAGAAGGTGCTAAACAAGGTTTAGCCAAAATGAAAGCGTTGCACGATATGGGATTAAAACAAGCGCTATTGCCGCCATTAGAGCGCCCCGATGTATTTACTCTGCGTAAATTAGGATTTTCTGGCTCTGATGAAGCGGTGATAAAACAAGCGGCCAAGCAAGCACCTCAAGTTTTTGTCGCGGTATGTTCAGCATCATCTATGTGGACAGCTAATGCTTGTACTGTTTCTCCTAGCGCAGATACTCAAGATAATAAAGTTCACTTTACCGCGGCCAATTTAGCCAATAAATTTCACCGCTCGATTGAGTCACCTACTACATCACGTATTCTTCGTGCAATTTTTAATAATGCTAATCATTTTGTTCATCACGAACCGCTGCCTTTAGGCGACCATTTTGGAGATGAGGGAGCTGCCAATCACACCCGTTTTTGTAACGAATATGGAGCCACAGGTGTAGAGTTTTTCGTTTATGGTAAATACGCGTTTAATAGCGCCAAACCAGCACCGGTAAAATTTCCCGCACGACAAACGTTTGAAGCTTCGGAGGCCATTGCTCGATTACATCAACTTGATCCCAACAAAGTAGTTTATGCTCAGCAAAATCCCGCGGTCATTGATCAAGGCGTATTTCATAACGACGTTATCTCAGTAGGCAATAGAAATGTTTTGTTTTATCATCAAGACGCTTTTCTAGAAACCGAGCAAGTTTTCGCCGATATTCGTAAAGCTTACGGTTCAGATGATTTTTATTTTGTTGAAGTGCCCAGAGATGCCGTAGCAGTTAACGATGCCGTCACTTCTTACTTATTTAATAGTCAGTTAGTCAGTTTATCAGATGGTTCCATGGCGATTATTTGCCCAGGTGAATGTGAAGAAAATCCTCGCGTTAATGCCTACTTGCAGTCATTAGTAAGTGCTAACAACACGCCAATTAAGCAAGTCAAAATTTACGATGTGAAACAAAGCATGCGTAATGGCGGTGGGCCAGCTTGTTTGCGTCAACGAGTGGTTTTAAATCAAGCTGAATTAGCGGCAGCCAATCAACGAGTATTTATGAGTGATGCGTTATTTGCTGAGCTTAATCAATGGGTGGATAAACACTATCGCGATCACTTAACTGAAGCCGACTTGGCCGATCCTTCTTTACTTATCGAGTCAAGAACCGCTTTAGACGAACTCACTCAATTGCTCAATCTAGGTTCTATTTATCCTTTTCAATTAGAGCAACAATAAAACATTCGGGTCACACCACTCACTAGGAGACATTTGCTACAATGGCGTCTCTTAGTGATTTTGAGCCTTTGCAATAATGAAAATATTAACCCCTTTAACTGAAGATGAACTATTTGGGCTTGAGGCGAGGCTGCGTGCAATAAAAGCCAGTGACCTATCTACCATTGATGGGTTACTGACTGCGGTAGCTACTTCTCCTGAGCCTATTCACCCTGATGAGTGGCTCAAACTTATATTCAGTGAGCAAGCATTTAAACAATTAGAAGAGTGTGGTGAACAGCTTAAAGTGTACGAATATTTAATTCGCCACCTAAATGGCATTGAAGCCATATTAACTAAGGTTCCTGAAAAGTATCATCCGTTATTTAGAGAGCGCGATTTAAGTGACACTGTAGAAGTGGTCGTCGATAATTGGTGTAGAGGATACGTTCAAGGTATTCAACTGTGCGCCTCTCAATGGCGAGAACAGGCCGCGCAAATTGAAGCTTGGTTAAAACCAATCATGGTGTTTGCACAACCAGCCAACAGCGCTACACGTTCAAATCTTGATAAAAGCAATGCAAAATCAATGAAGGTTGCTATTGAAGAAAATGCACGCCTATTGCACCAGTTTTGGTTAGATAAGCGAACTTCAAAACGAAAGCAATATCCTTTTATTCGAGAATACCCTAAACTCGGTCGCAACGACTTATGTTATTGTGGCAGTGGAAAGAAATTCAAATTGTGTTGCGGAGCTCATTAGTCGTCAAATTTAGTTAGAGCACAGAGTCAAAAAACCTGACTCCAACAATAAGCTTCAGATCACAAACAATAAAATCAACAATGAGGTCATGAATGTTTAAAGCGTTTCAAAAACTCAGTCTTAGCAGTCAAATTTTTGCTGGATTAATCGGCGGTGTCTTATTTGGATTACTTCTTACATCTTTCTCCGGAGATACTGGCGTTTTAGCGACATTTATCAATAATTACCTGATAACTGCGTTTGTCATTATTAAAAAATTATTCATTAATGCCTTAAAAATGGTGGTCGTTCCATTAGTGTTGGCGTCATTGATTGTCGGCACTTGCTCATTGTCAGACCCTAAAAAACTCGGCGCTCTCGGTGGGAAAAGTCTGGCTCTGTATTTATTAACAACCGGCGTTGCCATAACGCTCGCATTATTTTTAGCCAATATTTTCGATCCGGGCGTTGGTATGGAGTATGCCGAAACTAACTACCAAGTTAAAAATGCTCCTTCGCTTATCGATGTGTTGGGCGGATTAGTCACTGATAATCCGATTAAAGCGATGGCAGATGGCAATATGCTTCAGGTGATTATTTTTGCGATTCTATTTGGAATAGCAATATCGAGAACGGGTAAAGCAGGCCAACAAGTTGCTGATTTTTTTACGTCTTTCAATGAAGTCGTGTTAAAGCTAGTTACCATTATTATGCATATTGCGCCCTATGGTGTCTTTGCGATCATGTCGGAAGTGATATACAACACTGGGCTAGACGCCATCGCCGATCTAGCAACCTACTTCTATTTAGTTGCGATAACCCTCGTGATTCATGCTTTAGTCACTTACCCAACCATTCTAGTGCTATTTAGTCAGCTCAACCCACTGATTTTATTAAAGAAAATTCGCCCAGCTCTGCTGTTTGCTTTTACTACTTCTTCAAGCGCAGCGACTTTACCTGTCACAATGGAAGTTGCGCGAAAACGACTCGGTATAGGTAAATCAACCTCGAGCTTTACTTTACCTCTAGGTGCAACCATCAATATGGATGGCACAGCAATCATGCAAGGCGTTGCAACTGTGTTTATTGCTCAAATGTACGGCGTAGATCTATCAATTTCTCAATACCTGACTGTTATTTTAATGGCAACGTTAGCCTCTATTGGTACTGCCGGGGTTCCGAGCGTAGGGTTAGTGATGCTGACAATGGTACTTACTCAAGTAAATCTGCCATCTGAAGCGATTGGAATGTTATTAGGAATAGACCGATTTTTAGATATGATGAGAACCTCGGTCAATATCACTGGTGATATTACCGTAGCCACCATCGTCGCAAAGAGCGAAAATGACCTGGATATCGAGCTCTTCAATGATCCCGATGCAGGCGATCAGTTTGAAGACGCTAAACTCAGCTGATCCTTCCTTTATAACTTAACTAAAAAGAAGCTATGTCTCACTCATTACTAGAATACAGAGGACGGCAACCGATTAGAGCGGACGGAAAAGCTCGAAGAGAAGCCTTATTAGAGGCGACATTGTCTATTATCATCAGCGACGGTATACGAGGTGTTCGTCACCGCGCCGTTGCAGATTTAGCCAATGTGCCACTAGCGGCAACCACTTATTACTTTGATGATATTTTCGATTTAATTCATGACGCTTTTGTGTATTACTCAGAAAAAATCCTTAAAGACACCAATGCCCTAGAAACTAAGGCAACCGAACTGTTAAAACATGTCTCACCAGACACACCTCGTGAAGTACTGATTAAATCACTAGCTAAATTTACTTATGATTATTTAATCGAACAAACTAAAAAGTCTGAATTTAGGCTATTTGAGCAAACCTTTAGAGCTCAAGCGATGCGCGAAAAAGAAATGGCAGACATGCTATCGACACTAGAGCAACGCCATTTAAACAGTATTATGAAGGTATTTTCGCAATTTAATATTCCTGAAGTGCGCACCAGAGCACGGATGTTTTTTAACACCATTATTCGAATGGAGTTTGAGTTGGTTGCTAAGATTTCATCTGAAGAAGATGCCGAAAAACATGTGTACGAAGTACTTAAGGTACTTTTGACGCCCTATCAAACGATTGAGACCAACTGATTTTTAACCCACAATTACGCGGCGAAAAGAATTAGTATACTCAGTAACATCCTCAACTAACTCTTCTGGAACATTCAGTTCTAGAAGAGTTTCTTCAAGCAAATGAACCCACTTATCGAAGTGTTTTGGCTTTAATCCATTGTCTCTTAATGGCTTATGAACTTTTTCCATGATTTGAAGGTTTTCTTCATGACTTCCGCCAGTAGCAATAGTCAAAAAGGTTCTTAACTTTACTCTTTGTTTAGCTACATCAATGTTTTCGAAAAACTGAGCAAGTTCGGGCTCCGCAATTACTTTGTCGTAAAACAAATTAGTAGCAGCTTCAACCGCTACCTCTTCTCCGAGTCGCTTGAATAAACCACTGTCCATTTTAATCCTTTTGCCTGTTCGAGTTTGATTTTTAACTCGTTGACTTTAATTGTAGTTGTAAATTTGCCTACCATCTCTTTTTAGTTGGTCAAATGCCTAGCACTTTTAAATAAAAACCATATTCCAAATGCAGGCTTTTAATAATATTGGCTTCTTGGCGAAAACCATGCCCCTCACCCTCAAATTCAACGTATTCATACGGAATATCTTTTGCTTTTAATGCCGCAACTAAGGCTTGCGATTGTGATGGTGGAACAACTTTATCTTCACTGCCTTGTAAAATAAGAATAGGGCAAGATAAGCGATCGGTATTGTTAATCGGTGAACGTTGCTCATATTCGGTTTTCATTTCGGGATAAGGGCCAACAAGTTGATCTAAATACCGAGCTTCAAATTTATGGGTTTCTTCGGTAAGCGCAATGAGATCAGCAACACCATAACGGCTCATTCCAGCCGCAAAATCATCAAAAAATGTTAATGCGCACAAGGTAGTAAATCCGCCGGCAGATCCTCCTCGAATAAGAAGACGTTGATGATCAACCCACCCCCTTTCAACTAAAAACCGTGCAGCATAAACACAATCATTAACATCGTTAATCCCCCAATGTCCATTCAGAGAATTTCGATACTCTCGACCAAAACCGGTACTGCCACTGTAGTTAACATCCACCACAGCAAAACCTCGACTGGTCCAAAACTGAATGGCCAAGTTTAATCCTGCATCGCAATACCCTGTTGGTCCTCCGTGCGACATGACAATAAGTGGAGGACGCTCATTTGGCTCACCACAAAACTGAGGATTGAGTGGTTCATAAAAAAAACCATACGACTTGTAACCTTGAGCAGAACTAAATTCTATCGGTTTTGCAATAGTGACATAATCAAGGGGTATTTCAATTTGATCCATTGGGTTTATAATGGATTGATAAAAAGCATTTTCTGGATTTATTTGCCAAAAACTCTGTGAAATAGTTGGTCCACTCGCGAGAGCAACCAGCTTGTCATTAAACGTATGTAATTGCCCCGGGTATTCATTAAAAGGTAAATCAACCGACTCACAATGCCCCGAATCAGTATTTATATGAAGTAACTCCTGCTGGCCTTGATGAAACCGAGTTAAATAAATATTGTCATTTATTGCGAAACAGTAGCTGACGTTACCCAAACTCCATGGAGGAACGACGCAATCACTGTCTATCGGTAAAATGGCATTTAAAACATCATCTTGATGTGAGTAAAGATTCCAAAACCCTGATCGATCAGATATAAAAAATAACACATTGTCATTACGCCACTTAGGCTGCAATACCGACTCCGTCTTACCGCCATAAATAACTGATGCGTTTGATAACTGGCCATCGTTACTATAGTCAGCTCGCCACAATTCAGTACCATCCCATGGCATATTAGGAAAGTTCCATTGTAACCAAGCTAATGATTGGCCATCGGGCGAAAGCCTTGGTGCTGCATAAAAATCTGCGCCTTCGGTTATTGAATGCCAATGACCCGACTCAATTTCAATAGAGATAATAAAATTTTTAACCTCTCTATTTGAATGTTGCTCAGCAACAGCAATTAATCGATTATTTTTGTTATCGAAACAAAAATCCGCACAACGAATGTGATGCTCCTCATTATTTTCGAGCAAAGTAGTTAACGTATTTTGATGCAGTCTCATCAAGTTTTGCGAAGAGGCATCAACAAAAAACAATCCTTGTTTATTAACATAAAAGTCACCGCCACCCATTTCATGAACTTTAGTGCGCACACTGAGATCTTGGGGAGAAATGTCCTTGATTTTTCCGTTCTCATAACAGCAAATAACGCCGCGCCCTTTTTCACTTGGACGAGTTTCTAACCAATAAAAAGCATTGTTATAAACTTGGCAGTGTCCATATCGCACCCCCTTTTGCGCCACCATTTCTGCAGATATAGGAGAATTCCACGTTCCAAAAGGTTTTGCTTGTTTAATCATTGAGAATTCCGATTAGCCCTTTCATCAGGTCACTGTTGTCGATGAGGATATTGATTATAGCAGCAAATGTTTCTATAGGTTTTAATATGCAAAGGCCACAGTTAAGTGGCCAATTGGAACAAGAGGAATACCAAAAAGTTCTAAATATTCGATTTAATGGACTGATTTAAACAGATTCACTTTTTGCACTAAATTTAGCAATCGATTTTCCAAGGCAGCAAAAACAGAAATCGGTAATCTTTCTGCTAAGGGCTTTTTAATTTCATATTTTACTTTATAAACAGCTTTTTCTTTTACCGCAGCCATAATCAGATCGTCGCTGGTGGAAATACTATCAATCAGTCCTAACTCTAAAGCTTCTATTCCGTACCAATGTTCACCCGTTGCCACCTTTTCCAAATCAAGCTCAGGTCGATTTTGATTGATAAACCGCTTAAATAACTGATGGGTTTGCTCTAGTTCTTCTTTAAATTTCTCTCTAGCTTTATCGGTATTTTCACCGAGCATGGTCAAGGTACGTTTGAATTCACCTGCGGTATGTTGTTCGAAGTCGATATTATGATGTTTTAATAATCGATTAAAGTTTGGAATTTGCCCTAATACGCCAATTGAACCAATAATGGCAAAAGGAGCAGAAGCAATATGATTTGCAACACACGCCATCATATAACCGCCACTTGCCGCTACTTCATCAACCGCAATGGTTAATTTAATATTTGCGGCTCGAACGCGCTGAAGCTGCGATGCTGCCAATCCATAACTATGAACCATTCCTCCTGGACTCGTTAAACGAACGAGTACTTCGTCTACTTCAGTAGCTATAGATAATATCGCCGATATTTCTTCTCGTAAGTTTTCAACCGCTGAAGCTTGCATGTCGCCGTCAAAATCAATTACATATAAATGAGGCTCAAAATCGGACTCCACACCTTGTTCTGAGTTTTCGTTGTGGTCTTGCTCATCCTCTTTGGCCTTTTTGCCTTTTTCTTTTAATGCCTGCTTTTCTTGTTTGGCCTTTTCTTTTTCTTTTTTCTTTTGTGCTTTTTGATAAGCTTTAAACGCTTCCTTAGATAAAGTTTCTTCCCTAAGCCCCTCCTCAAGTTGCTCATACTCATCGGTTAGGTCTGTCAAATTAATATGACCTGAAGCTGCGTGCTGCTTTTTCTGACCGGCTGACACAATAACGCCAACAATTAAAGCAATAGCGACAACAATAGTCACTGCTTTAGCCAAAAACAGCCCATATTCAAATAAAAATTCCAAAGATGATCTCCTCAATCAAACGTAAAAGCCAAACCTAAAAAAAACCCCCGCTTGCGGCGGGGGTTATTGTAACCGTCTTAACTTATATTAGTTAAGTAATGTTGGGTCATTTACTACAACCGCTGTACCGTTAGAAAGAACAAAACTGACTAACTGACGTTGCATTTCGATAGTGACATTTAAAATATCTCCCGAAATAACCGTTCCGTGAGTACCCTCGTTGAAACGAGAAATCAAGCGACTACCAGCGGTTGGACCTGCCGTTGAAGGAACTGTTTGCAACCCTAAAAAAGCCGCTAAAGGATCAGTACCTGACAAGGGCGCCGTAGGCGAGAAGTTAGGAACAACCGTGTCACCTTCTACTCGAATCATAAAGGTTGGCACTGCATTAACTTGTGCAATGGTTGTGGTATTTATAGGATCGCCACTGTCTACCGCCGTTTGTGCAGCAAGCAAGAACTGCTGATATAAAGGTGTAAACTCAGGATCGGTCACACTCAGTCCAGCTGCAGCTGCAATTCCCGCACGAATACGATCGCCGAAATAAACGGATGCATCGAGCAGTCCAGGAATTCCACCACCAGGAACAGCCAACACTGCCGTTTTAAGTGCTGGAGAGGTCACAATAGGAGCGAAGGCATTCGATGTTTCATCTGAATAAGCCACAAAATTCGAGCCTACAATTCCACCCAATGATATTCCAAAGAATGATACTTGGGTCGCATCAAAGTCAGGACCACTGCCATCAATATCCATAGCCGGAATAGCAGACTTTAGGGTTAACAAATCGATCACACCTTGGCGTAAATTGTCACGTGAAGTCAACAAGCTTCCTAAATTGATAAAATGAGCTCCAGAACTATCAACGTTACCATCTGGACCGGGTGCACCGGTAGTATTATCTAAAAAGTCAATTCCAAAAGTACGTTCTCTTAAGGCACCAGCAGTATAACCTTCGAAAACTCCTAAAGCTCCCCCAGTTGCATCTTGAAGAGCAAGATGCAAGGAGTTATCAGCAGCGATCCCATGAATCGGTAAATCCATCGCAATCATGGCGCTACACGAAGGAGGAGCAGCAACGCTATCCGCCAACCCTAACATTTGAGTTCTATTACCGCCTACCCCATGTTGAGCAATCATCACCGGATAACCAGCAGCAGGCTTAGGACAAAGCGATGGTTTTGGCATAGCCACTAGGAGTGGAGCGATCTCTTGGCCATTTACTTGAGGTAATTTGTTTACATAAGTCAAGTTACCACCTGCCATAGGATTGGCAACCATACCACCTTGACCATCTGGTACCAATGCAGCAGCTTTCCAAAAGCCGGTTATGGGTCCGGTTGGGTTTTCCGCTGTTTGTGTTTCAAGCATGTAATTTAAAACAATGCTTCCCTTGTATAAATCAGCCGCACCCTGTAAACCAATTGTACCTGTATCGATCATCAGCGAAGAAAACTCGGTTGCAGGATAAGCTGGTGCTCCCGTTGCTGGATTGTAATACTGAATTGGAAAATCTACATAAAGAGCCTTAGCGGCATCGATAACTTCTTCAACAGACTGAGTGGTGAAAGCAAACGATACGATAATGTCTTCTTTTGCAGGACCATTAGCAGCACTTGAAGCTAAGTTTTCATACTGATTAACTAAAGTTTGAATAGGAGCAAGAGAAGATCCAACTAAAGGATCGGTTCCTTTAACTGCAGCATACTGAACATCAGCCGCTGCAGCCGCACCGGTCGAATCTTGAATGCCATTGGTCGCTACCACAAGATAAGTTGCTCGAGGCGCTAATGGGCGAGTTGGAATTACCGCTACAGACATAGCCCCACTTGCTACGGCTACATATTCTCCACCACTTTGTGCAAGTCCAGGAGTCAATTCTCGAATCATCGCTACAGGATAAAAGGTTGGAGTAGCACCAATCAGAGGATTGTTATAATCGGTATCAGCTAAAACCTCAAAAACTCGAACTGTCACTCCAGGCAAAACAGTCGCTGGATTCAATGTGACAGATGCGTTTGGATTAGAAAAACTCATGGCAATTGGTGCAACCGTCGACCAACCATCTAACGCGCTAACGGCAACTAAAGGGTCACCATAGTCATTCGGGTCTTCCACTGGGAAATTAATGGTTAAGTCTGTTGTACCATTAAACAACAAGTCGTTTGGAACAGGAACGCTGCCAAAACCAGGCGCATATACCGCCACAGTTTTATCCGCATTTTCAGGAATGACTGGATCTTGTGTTTTGTCACTACTACATCCGGTGAGAATCATAGTTCCCAGCGCGAATAGGCCTAGTGTAAATTTTTTCATTTAACTCTCCCAGATGAACTGCTACGTGAAGCCCAAAGCACAATAAAAATGATTGAATGTTGCACTTTTGAGTGCTGAGCAACCCTAATTATTTTAGATTAATTTTCAGTTACCAATAATATTGTCCGACACCAATGCTACTCACACTTGCAATGCAACGCAAGTGGGCAGACCAGTTTATTAGCGCTAAATGTCAACCTATTGAATTATATAGATTTTTGCACTACTGACTGCTGCATTTTTATGCTGCTTAGCAGCAAGCTTTCTTTATTCTGAGAATTTTTGTTCAGTTAATAATCAGACATTTAACACTCTAGTCTTTTCAGCATTCTATTCAACAGAATTTTTATTTTTCGACTAAGCTTATTCTATGGATGAACAATGAATCTCTAGACCTTTGAAATATTAGGCAATAATCCCCACTCATAATATTAATTGAAGCAAATTATGCAGGAGGATAGCCGATTTTTTCGGTTTGAGATGAACTGATGTAACAACGAGGTGAGTAATGAGCATATTTGACCAGTATCAACAACGTTACGAAGATCGTCAGCTTGAAGAGTACACTCTTAAAGAGTATTTGGATCTCTGTAAATCAGATCCTATGGCTTATGCTAATTCTGCTGAGCGAATGTTAAAAGCCATTGGAGATCCCAAATTAGTCGATACTGCCCAAGACCAAAGACTTTCACGTATTTTCTCGAATAAAGTTATTTCTCAATACCCTGCTTTTGCTGAGTTTTATGGGATGGAAGAAGCGATTGAACAGATTGTTTCTTATTTCAAGCACGCAGCACAAAGTTTAGAAGAGCGAAAGCAGATTTTATATTTGCTTGGTCCAGTAGGCGGCGGAAAATCGTCACTTGCCGAAAAACTAAAAAAACTCATGGAAGCTTGCCCAATTTATGCACTAAAAGACTCTCCAGTGTTTGAATCACCACTCGGTTTATTTAATGCGGATGAAGATGGAGAAATTCTGGCAAAAGATTACGGAATATCTAAACGCTATTTGCACAAAATCATGTCGCCTTGGGCGGTAAAAAGATTGCACGAATACGGCGGTGACATCAGTAAATTTAAAGTAGTTAAATTAAAACCATCTATTTTAGATCAAGTAGCAATAGCTAAAACCGAACCAGGTGATGAAAATAATCAAGATATCTCCTCATTGGTCGGTAAAGTTGATATTAGAAAGTTAGAAGGCTTTGCACAAAACGATCCCGACGCTTACAGCTATTCCGGCTCTCTTTGTCGAGCAAATCAAGGGATTATGGAATTTGTGGAAATGTTTAAAGCCCCCATTAAGGTGCTTCACCCTTTACTGACAGCGACCCAAGAAGGCAACTATAATAGTACTGAAGGATTATCGGCTTTGCCTTTTGAAGGCACCATTTTAGCTCACTCCAATGAATCTGAATGGCAGACGTTTAGAAATAATAAAAATAACGAAGCCTTTTTAGATAGGGTATTTATCGTCAAAGTACCTTATTGTTTAAGAGTAAACGAAGAGATTAAGATCTACGAAAAACTGTTACACAACAGCTCGCTTTCTGAAGCGCCATGTGCGCCTAGTACGTTGACAATGTTGGCACAGTTTTCGGTATTGTCGCGGCTTAAGTCACCCGACAATTCTAGCATCTATTCGAAAATGCGAGTGTATGATGGAGAAAGCTTAAAAGATACCGATCCGAAAGCAAAATCTTACCAAGAATATCGAGACTACGCTGGAGTTGATGAAGGCATGAATGGTTTGTCTACCCGTTTCGCTTTCAAAATTTTATCTCGAGTATTTAACTTTGATTCCACCGAAATTGCCGCAAATCCGGTGCATTTACTCTATGTAATTGAACAACAAATTGCTCGTGAGCAATTTCCACAAGAAACACACGACAAATACCTTGAACATATTAAAGGTTTTCTCGTTCCCAACTATGTGGACTTTATTGGTAAAGAAATTCAAACTGCTTACTTAGAGTCTTACTCAGAATACGGTCAGAATATTTTTGATCGCTATGTAACCTATGCAGACTTTTGGATACAAGATCAAGAGTATCGAGATCCAGAAACTGGAGAAAACTTTGATCGAGCATCGCTAAATGAAGAGCTAGAAAAAATTGAAAAACCTGCAGGAATCTCGAACCCTAAAGATTTTCGTAACGAGGTGGTTAACTTTGTATTGAGAGCAAGAGCAAACAATCAAGGTAACAATCCTACTTGGACTAGCTACGAAAAGCTCAGAACGGTCATTGAAAAGAAAATGTTTTCTAATACCGAAGACTTACTACCTGTAATTTCGTTTAGTGCTAAAGCATCTGAAGAAGATCGCAAAAAACATCAGAACTTTGTTTCTCGCATGGTCGACAAAGGCTATACCGAAAAACAAGTTCGGCTCCTATGCGAGTGGTATTTAAGAGTACGCAAATCATCTTAAATTCGTTGTAGAGGAGTCATTAATGGCCCAACTGATCGATCGTCGCCCAAACGCTAAAAATAAAAGCACTGTCAACCGACAGCGCTTTTTGCGGCGCTACAAACAACAAATAAAAAAAGCCATTAGCGAGCAAATTGGAAAACGCAGTGTTACCGACTTAAACACCGACGAAAGCATTTCCATTCCGTCAAAAGACATAAAGGAACCTACCTTCCGTAACGGCAAAGGGGGTCATACTGAGCGAATTTATCCTGGTAACAAGGAATTTGTAACTGGCGATAAAATTAAACGACCAGATCAAGGAGGAGGTAACGGTAAAGGAAGACGTGCCAGCGATAAAGGCGAAGGCGAAGATGACTTTGCTTTTCAGATATCTAAAGACGAGTACTTTGATTTGCTATTTGATGACTTAGAGCTGCCAAATTTAAAGAAGAATCAATTAAATAAGATGATTCAAACTAAATCGGTAAGAGCGGGTTACACAACCGATGGCGTCCCCACTAATATCAATATTGTGCGTTCTTTAAAATCGGCTATGGCAAGAAGAATTGCACTAGCATCACAACCAAAATCTGAAAAAAAACAACTCGAAGAAAAACTCCAAGAAATAAAAAGCAAAAAACCGATTGATAATGACGCGATAGCAGAGCTTGAAAAGAAAATAGCCATTTTGGAAGAGCGAATAAAGAAAGTACCTTTTATAGACACCTTCGATTTGCGTTTTAATAATTTTGCACAACGTCCTGAGCCAACCTCACAAG
This sequence comes from Kangiellaceae bacterium, assembly GCA_041591085.1. GTDB lineage: Bacteria > Pseudomonadota > Gammaproteobacteria > Enterobacterales > Kangiellaceae > Pleionea. The sequence goes on from JBFHSP010000035.1 coordinate 16,222, forward strand.
CCGTGATGTTTTGTTTAATGGATGTTTCGGGCTCCATGGATCAAGCCACTAAAGAAATGGCTAAGCGATTTTACATTTTGCTCTATTTGTTTTTAAGCAGAAGCTATAAAGATGTTGAGGTGGTTTACATTCGCCATCATACGCAAGCAAAAGAAGTCGACGAACAAGAATTTTTTTACTCGCAAGAAACAGGCGGAACTATTGTTTCTAGTGCACTTAAACTGATGGATGAAATAGTTAAGAAACGTTATCCGCCCGATCAATGGAATATTTATGCCGCTCAAGCGTCCGATGGTGATAATTGGAATGACGATTCGCCACTATGCGAAAAGCTATTGTCTACTAGTATTTTGCCTATTGTACGATATTTTGCTTACATTGAAATCACTCAAAGAGAACATCAAAGTCTTTGGGCTCATTATGAAAAACTGCTTCAAACTCATGATAACTTTGCCATTCAACACATCGTTGAGCAAAGTGATATTTATCCGGTATTTAGAGAATTTTTTAGGAAGCAAGCTTCATGACAAAAAAAAGACAGCCGATTTCTACAGGGTCAGACTGGACGTTCGAGTTAATTGACCGCTATTACGCTGAAATTGAACGAGCGGCTGACTCTTATGGATTGGAGTATTATCCAAATCAAATAGAAATCATAACTGCTGAACAAATGCTAGACGCTTACGCCAGTGTAGGAATGCCTATTGGATATAGCCACTGGTCATTTGGCAAACACTTTATCAGCAATGAACAACAATATCGCCGTGGCAGAATGGGTTTAGCTTATGAAATAGTGATTAATTCCAATCCGTGTATTGCTTATTTAATGGAAGAAAACACCATGATGATGCAAGCACTGGTAATGGCGCACGCCTCCTTTGGCCACAATTCTTTTTTTAAGAATAATTATTTATTTAAAACTTGGACCGATGCTGAAGCCATTATCGATTATTTAGTGTTTGCAAAAAAGTATGTATCAGACTGTGAGCAGCGCTATGGATTGGATGAAGTTGAGTCATTACTTGACTCTTGCCATGCGTTAATGAACTATGGCGTTGATCGTTACAAACGCCCTCACCCAATATCGATGCGCGAAGAAAAGCGCCGTCAAAAGGAACGTGAACAATTTTTACAATCACAGGTAAACGAATTGTGGAGAACGATCCCTTTAAAGCTCGATAAAAAAGCAAAACACAATCAGAGTGGTTTCCCAAAAGATCCTCAAGAGAATATTTTATATTTTATCGAAAAAAATGCCCCGCTACTTGAGCCTTGGCAAAGAGAAATTGTGCGGATAGTCCGAAAAATTGGGCAATACTTCTATCCACAGCGACAAACTCAAGTGATGAACGAAGGTTGGGCTTGCTTTTGGCATCATACTTTAATCAATAATTTGTACGACCAAGGTTTAGTCACTGATGGTTTTATGTTGGAATTTATTCAAAGCCATACCAATGTTGTAGCACAGCCCTCTTTTGACAGCCCCTATTTTTCTGGCATCAACCCTTATGCGCTCGGATACGCCATGATGCAAGATATTAAACGTATTTGCGAAGCGCCTACCGATGAAGACAAAAAGTGGTTTCCTGATATTGCAGGTAGTTCTTGGCTAGAAACATTGATGTTTGCTATGAAAAATTTTAAGGATGAAAGTTTTATCGCACAGTTTTTGTCTCCAAAATTAATTCGAGACTTTAAACTATTTAGCATTATTGATGACGACTTACAGTCTAACCTTTCGGTGTCTTCAATCCACAATGAAAATGGCTATAAACACATAAGAGAAATTTTATCGAATCAATACAATTTAAGTATGAATGAGCCTAATATTCAGGTTCAGTCGGTCGATGTGCGCGGTGATCGCTCTTTAAGTTTACGTCACACTCCACACAACCGCGTCCCCTTGGCTCCTTCTTCTAATGAAGTCTTAAAGCATTGCCATAGTCTTTGGGGATTTACGGTTAAATTGGAATCTATTAATGATGATGAAGAGGTGTTTGAACTGGATCGAGTTCCCGCTTTAGAAGGCACAAAACAATCCAGTTAACCTGAAAAAAATTTAATCGTCGTCTTCTAAATCGCTCAACGCCGTAAGCTTTTGACGTAACTCCTGCCAAATCACACCCGAGTCATGTCCATATTTCCAAAGTCTTTCGATGACTTTTTCAACATTTTGCGACTCAATAAGTTGCACCATATCTAAATAGTAAACTTTCGCGAGTTGCCGAGCGGCTTCACTCGAAAAATAGTATTCGCCAATTCTAAAATAAACGGTTCTTAAACCATTGAGCATTAAGGTGTATAAAGGGTTACCACAAGCAAGCGTTGAACAGTGGTGCATTTCCCAATCAAACTCAATATACGATTTGGCATCATCGTTTAAGAACTCCGCCGATCGCAAACAATCTAGCAAAGCTTTTGGATTATTTTTAACCGCCAAACGAATATAAATAGCACTCATATTAGCCCGCGCCACCAATAGTTGATCGGCTATCGTCAAAGAGCCATCATCGTCCAAACGTACAATAGTATCGAGAATGTTGAGCCCTGCGGTTTTCCAAACATTGTTAACCTGTGTCGGTTTGCCGTGCTGAATGGTTAACCAACCATCTCTTGCTAACCTTTGTAATACTTCACGCAGGGTCGTTCGGGTCACACCAATGAGATCTGACAATTCACGTTCAGCAGGAAGAATACTCCCCGCTTCAAATTTACCGCGCCAAATTGACTCTACTATATACTGTTCAGCAAAGGCGGCTGGACTCTTAGCCTTAATCGGCGTGGTCATATGGTAAGTCACTTTACTGTGGTTATCTGACATTCGCTTCTTCTTTACATTGCTTAATGAGATTAAACTCAACTGGTCTGAGTTCCAACCATAGGTCTGGCAAGGATAACCTGTCAACCAACAATTTAAAAGCTCTGTTGGATATGCAATTCAATAAAAAAGGACTAGAATTCTTTTGATGTCAGCAAGTTATCGTGCAAAATTAACAACTTCTGCGTAAAATCAACCACATAAGCGCATAAAAAATAGGAAACCGAATAAATGCCGCAGTCCATAAACAAAGCTTTTCTTGATAATTTTCTAGGTAATGCCCCCGATTGGTACAAAGTGACCATCATGGCCTTTTTAATCATCAACCCCATCGTTTATTACGGATTAGGCGAGTCAGGCGCTACGGTTGCAGGCTGGATGCTGATTTTGGAATTCATATTTACTCTAGCAATGGCTCTTAAATGCTATCCCTTACAGCCAGGTGGTTTATTAGCCATTGAGGCGGTATTTATTGGGTTGACTAGCCCAACAACCATCATTCATGAAGTCGAAGCCAATTTAGAAGTGATTTTGCTTTTAGTATTTATGGTGGCTGGTATCTATTTTATGAAGAACTTACTTCTGTTTGTGTTTACCAAAATTCTTCTAGGGGTGCGCTCTAAAGCCAAACTTTCGCTTTTATTCAGTTTTGTAGCAGCGTTTCTCTCAGCGTTTTTAGATGCATTAACCGTAACCGCGGTAGTTATTTCTGTCGGTGTTGGGTTTTATGGCATTTATCACAAAGTAGCTTCTGGTAAGAAATTCCATGATGACCATGACCACAGCGATGATGATATCGTGCACGACTCCAATCGCGATTATTTAGAAAAGTTTCGTTCGTTCTTAAGA
>JBFHSP010000036.1:0-19681 GCA_041591085.1 Kangiellaceae bacterium
AGCACTGTAGCCTTAAAAGTTCGCCCATCTGCGAGTGAGACCTGAACTTCCTCCGCTCCTTTCACAACGTGATGATTGGTAATTACAATACCATTACTTGCTTGAACCACTACTCCTGAACCTGCGCTCTGCTTACGTTTATGCTGTTCCCTCGGTTGAACTTCTGGAGCTCTGAAAAAATGACGGAAAAATGGGTCATTAAGTAGCGGATTATTGTTCACTTGATAAGTTGAAAAAGTGGAAATATTAACCACTGCCGGATGAACTTGCTTGATCATTGGCGCTAAAGAAGGAAAGGGTTTTCCATCGCTAGTTTCGCTCGGTAATGCGGAGTGAACATTTACAACAAACAGCGACAAGGTTACGACCGCAAAAATAAGAGAATTCAACTTTCTAAAATTCATAAAAAAACCCCTGATAGTCAGGTCAAATTTAAGTGAATGGTATGGGGATAATCACTTATCCCCATAAATTAGTTAGGCTGCTTTGTTGCCCTTTGACGTGTTCTCTTCCTTTTTATGTTCCAAAGTTTTGCTAGCTTGATTGATAGCTATGGATTTTGGCTTCATAGACTCAGGAATTTCTTGAACTAAGTTAACGGTTAAAAGTCCGTGAGAAAGATCCGCACTTGTGACTTCAATATACTCGGCAAGGTTAAACTTACGTTCAAAAGCACGATTAGCAATTCCTTGATAAAGGTATGTACTCTCATCTTTCAATGCTTTGTTACCTTTAACCGTTAATACGCCTTTTTCAACTTGAATATCGAGTTCTTCTTTAGAAAAACCAGCAACGGCAAGTGTGATGGCATAACGGTTTTCTGCGAAAGCCTCGATATTATAAGGAGGGTATCCACTTGAAGTGGACTCAGAGGTTAGCGCATGATTGATCAGCGAACCTAAACGGTCGAAACCAATACTGCTGCGATAAAAAGGAGTTAGATCAATTGCGTTCATGGTATATCCTCCGTAAGAAGCAATATAGAATAAAAACAATTAGTTATGGCAAAGCTCATGGTCTGACGCCTTGCCACGAGGATATTTATAGGGTCGGCAAAACGATTTTCAAGATTTTTTTTATAATTTTTTTAAATTTATATTTAAGTATTTATAGCTCTAATTTATAAATCCCTGTTATTGCACTTTTCAACTTAATCTCCTCATAACTTAATTTCCTCATAACTAATAAAAGGAAAGTTGAATTTTTGGGTTTATCAAGCTATTTGTAATTAATAAATCCTAAAAACACCTGACTGTTGTTTTGAGCATGCAAAACACTTAGAAAGTCATCCTTTTCTTGATTGAGCACTAAGGTCTCCTTATGCTTTAATAATGCCTTTCCATGCGTTCGTTCTGGATTAATTTTATCGATAAAATTCGCCATTAGCTCACCTTGAATAACGTAGAGCAATAATATATTTGATTGCATCATCAAGGGTTCTAACTGCTTTGACTGACCTTCCTTGAGAGACAACACTTCAACAGAAAAATCAGCCCTACGTTCATCTACCATTAAATTAAAATCTTTAATTGCTCCATCTATCAACTTACAATCGGTTTGCCAGCTACCAGAGAAAAGTTGGTATTGCAACGGCTTATCAACATTGATCCAATTACCGTTATTAAACTTTAGCTGCATACCGTTTCCGTCAAGCAGCATAATGCAGCGCTGATAGTTTTCGAACACAGAAAAAGGCCCATCTTGGGCGACGGTTGCAATTGACAATCTCCATAGAGGTAAACCATCAATTGGATGCAAGTCTTCTGAGATAGCGAGCTGTTGTGTGACTCCACCACCATTTTTCCACGGCATTTCAATGTAGTCTGAGGAAGATAATATTTTCATAGTTTTATTTCGTTTTCTAATTTTAAGCCTATTCATAAATTAGAAATTAAACTCAAACTGGATCCCGCATCAAGTGCGGGATGACAGAGTCCTACTAATTCGGTTAATTAAAAATAGTTAAGTCTAACTTATAGAAACTCTACTCTTTCATACAAGAAAAACTAAGTTTCTTTAGTTTTTTTATGTAACAGCCAACTTATCTTAGAGTTTTTTACTTTAGCAAAGCATCAATTATTCAGTTCTTATAAAAAAGAGATTGTTATTCCGCTCGTGATGCGCAATCCAGCCTATTCTTTATCAATCGTGAAGATTAAGCAAACCTTTATAAATCATCTCAAAATTTGCTTTAATTTATCGAGTGCAGCAGTTTTGATTCAGTCATTATTTAACTACATCAACAAAATAATGCTTTTTACCATCATTTTTTTCACTCACTAACCCATGAACATCGGTTTCAAAACCTGGCAGCTCTTCATTAAAAGTTCGAATGAACTTTAAATAATTAATGATAGTCGGATTAAATCGTTCACCAGGAACCATCAGTGGAATTCCGGGTGGATACGGTGTCACTAACATAGCAGTAACGCGACCATCGAGTTCATCAATACTCACACGTTCAATGTCTCGGTGCGCCATTTTGGCCCAAGCATCGGCAGGCAACATAGCGGGCTCAATGTTCGATAAATACATATCGGTGGTCACTTTAGCAACATTGTGAGCACGATAGGTTTGATGAATACGTTGACTTAAATCTTTTAAGCCAACGCGTTCGTATTGTGGATACTTTGCCGCAAACTCCGGCATTACTTTCCATAAGGGTAAGTTTTGATCGTAATCGTCTTTAAATTGTTGTAGCTCGGTCACCAAAGAATTCCAACGTCCTTTGGTGATACCAATGGTGAACATAATAAAAAAAGAATAGAGGCCGGTTTTTTCAACCACAATGCCATGTTCGGCTAAGTACTTAGTAACAATAGTGGCTGGAATTCCGGTTATTTCAAAATCACCGTTGCGATCGAGTCCCGGAGTTACAATAGTGGCTTTAATAGGGTCAAGCAGATTAAAACCGGTTTCAATATCACCAAACCGATGCCAATTGTCTTTGCCATGGATTAACCAATCTTCGCGCGAGCCAATTCCGTCTTCAGCTAAATGATCGGGGCCCCACACTTTAAACCACCACTGATCATCACCAAAGTCTTGATCGACTTTACGCATAGCGCGGCGAAAATCAACAGCTTCGGATAGCGACTCTTCCACTAAGGCTCGTCCTGCCGGTTGCTCCATCATACTTGCCGCCACATCACATGAAGCAATAATCGAGTACTGCGGACTGGTTGATGAGTGCATTAAATAAGACTCGTTAAATCGATGAGTATCAAGCGAACGAGACTTTGCATTTTGTACCAGTATTTGCGAGGCTTGTGAAATACCAGCAAGTAACTTATGAGTTGATTGGGTGGCAAACACTAAGGCTTCATCAGCTCGAGAGCGACCGTCATCACCAATGGCATGCATATTTTGATAAAACTCATGAAAGGTTGCATGCGGAAGCCATGCTTCATCAAAGTGTAGGGTATCAATATAGTTGCCCAAACTTTGTTTAATTTGTTCTACGTTGTATAAAACACCGTCATAAGTGCTTTGAGTGATAGTAATAATGCGGGGCTTTTTATTTTTTGCTTTGCTCGCAAATGGGTGCGCTTCAATTTTTTTCTTTATATTTTCCGGATCAAAACTTTCTTTAGGGATAGGACCGATAATTCCATAGTGATTTCGGGTTGGCATTAAAAATACAGGGATCGCTCCGGTCATAATTATGGAGTGCAAAATCGACTTATGACAGTTTCGATCAACCAACACAATATCACCTGGGGCAACGGTTGAGTGCCATACAATTTTATTAGAGGTAGATGTACCATTGGTGACAAAAAACAAATGATCACAATTAAAAATTCTGGCTGCGTTTTGCTCACTTGCCGCAACGGGCCCGGTGTGATCAAGCAACTGCCCTAATTCTTCTACGGCGTTACACACATCGGCGCGTAACATGTTTTCGCCAAAAAACTGATGAAACATGTGCCCTACTGGACTTTTTAAAAATGCGACGCCGCCACTATGCCCGGGACAGTGCCACGAATAAGAACCATCATTAGCATAATCAATCAGCGCTTTAAAAAATGGTGGTGCTAACGTATTTAAGTATTTTTTCGCTTCTCGAATTATAGTTTTCGCAACAAAATCGGGTGTGTCTTCAAATAAATGAATAAACCCATGGAGCTCGCGCAAAATATCGTTGGGAATATGCTGACTGGTTCTAGTTTCACCATACAAGAAAATAGGAATATCGGCGTTGCGACGTCTTACCTCACCAATAAACTTTCGTATAGACTCAATGGCTTGCGCCAATTCTTCTTCATTACCCGTTCCAAATTCATCATCATCGATTGAAACAATAAAGCAAGAAGCACGGCTAGATTGCTGAGCGAAAGAAGTTAAGTCAACATAACTGGTGAAACCGACTACTTCAAATCCTTGTCCATTAATAGCCTCGGCAAGATTACGGATGCCTGAGCCCGATACATTTTCAGAGCGAAAGTCTTCATCAATAATGACCACAGGAAAGTGAAAGTTCATATAAGTCCTTAGAAGGTAATAAGTGCATTGAAGGCTACATTGTATGGACTAGATAATAGCAAATTTATGACAACGAGTTAAAAATATAATAAATTGTGAAATCATTTATAGCAAAAAGAGCGTTCGATAGATTCATGTCACAACAATCTTTTGATTTCAAGTATCACGCCCATTGTAATTGTGGCTCGGTAGATTTAACTTTAAAACTACGGGACAATATTCTTGATTTAACGGCGCGACAATGTGATTGTGATTTTTGTATTTCTCGAAATATCCATTATTTTTCAACGCCCAATGCTTGCTTAACCATTAATGCTAAACATAGCTTAGAAATTACCCAACAAGGTTCAATGCAAGCCGAATTTTTAACTTGCACACAATGCAAAACTGTTTTGGCTGCATCAGTGATTGTTGAAGGTGGAAGAATAGGAGCCGTTAATATCACTTGTTTTAACAGTGAGTTTACTAAAATGTGTTCGGTTGTAGTATCACCGAAAGAACTTTCGAAAAATGAAAAACGAGCCCGCTGGGAGCAAATTTGGATGCCTATTCAATTCATTTAAATAATTCATTTAAATAGACATCCTTATTAAAAGCAACTCAACAGATTTTAATGATGGTTGTTCTCAATTTTACCATTCACATTATTCATGCTTAAACCGCCGCTGCCTGCATCTATAATAGAAACACCAGACTCAAGTCCATCTAGGGTAATACTTCCTGATCCATCATCAATCGTCACATGACCTTTTACCGAAACCACCAACATACTGCCAGAACCATCATCAATTTTTAAAGTACCACCAATGTCAGAAATATCAATGCCGCCGGAACCATCATCTATTTCAACCGACTCAGAGACTTGCTTCACATAAATACTGCCCGAACCATCCTCAATTTCAAGCGAACCATGAATATTCTCAACATCCATACTGCCCGATCCATCATCAATAAATACATCACCAATAATATCTGAAATACTCATTGAACCTGAGCCGTCTTTTACCTTCAAACCATTCGCCAAATGCTTTACAGTTAATTCGCCAGAGCCATCATCGATTTTCACAAACAGTTTTTTCGGCACTGTTACGGTCAAATCAATGGTCGGGCTATCTCCCCACCAAGAACTGTCATTATCTGGATTTGGATTAGCGATTAACTGTGCGACATTATCTTCGGCTTCTAACGATAGAATAAAATTATCTTTATCCACTTTAAGATCCGCGGTTAAGGTGATTTGACTCGTTGAATCATCACCAGCTACAACTAAAAACCCGGCTCCGGCATCAATTTGGAGTGATTCGATATTAGTTACATCTAAAGTCAACTTTCTGGTTTCTTCTAAATCAAACGCTGCAGCTATAGGGCTTGCAATTGTAAGTGATAAAAAACTTCCAACTAAAAGTGATTTAGTAAAGGTTTGCTTGTGCATTGCTCTCTCCTTCTTAAACATACATGTATATACTCATTAAGTTATCGTCTTGTTTAGACGCGCTGAGTCCGAAAATGGTTTAAGCAAGGCTGATGCCAACAATAAAGCGTATTAAATTCAATGTGTTGCGATTTACGCTCAATTAATATAAAGGTGTAATTAACTAATTAGTGGGTCAAATAAGTGAGAGACATAAAAAAAGCCGCATTGCTGCGGCTTTTAATAACGGTTCAAGTAAAGCTTAGTAAATATCATGCACCGTATTTTTTACATTGAATTTCCCAGTAGGTGTAATGAGCTTTTTATCTTTGATAACCGCTTTGAGCTTACGCGTTTTATCATCAACAATCACAATAGCCGATTCTTGATCTGAGCCACTCCAAACAGAGAACCAAACCTCATCGCCATTGGCATTATATTCTGGTTGAACTACTCGTTTTGGCCCCTCACCTATATTAGCCCATTCAGCAATAGGTAATACTTCATAGCCTTTATCTAAGTTATTAACATCAAATACCGCAACCGATTGGCTAATTGCAGGATCAGGATTTAAAGGAGAGTCTACCCATAGATTTTTTGATTTAGGATGGGTTTTTACAAACAATGAACCACCACCTTGTCCTTGTAACACTTTCGCTACTTTCCATGCATGTTGCTTATGATTAACCGGATCAGTACCAATAAGAGTGACTTTTTCATTACCAAGTGCACTGGTTACCCAGAGAGGTCCAAGTTCAGGATGATTGATATTAGCGCCTCGTCCTGGATGCGGAATTTTATCGACATCAATGAGTGCAGTCAGTTTTCGATCCTTCGAGTCAACCACCGCTATTTTGTCCGACTTATTGGCTGCAGTTAAAAAGTATCGATGCGTAGAATCCCATCCGCCATCATGCAAGTAACGCGCGGCATTAATCGTTCTAACTTCTAAACTATTAAGATCCTCATAGTTTACTAATAAAATTTTTCCAGTTTCTTTAATATTCACTATAAACTCAGGATGCTGATGTGAGGCAACAATGGCTGCTACTCGAGGCTCAGGATGATACTCTTGTGTATCAACCGTCATGCCTCGTGTCGAGACAATTTTAAGTGGCTCTAACGTATCACCATCCATTATGGTGTACTGGGGTGGCCAGTAAGAACCTGCAATAGCATATTTGTCTTCGAAACCTTTGTATTTTGAAGTTTCAACCGAACGTGCTTCTAAACCCACTCGAATTTCAGCTACTCGCCCTGGCGTTTTCATCCATAAATCGATCATATCAATTTTGGCATCGCGACCAATGGTAAATAAATATCGCCCTGATGCAGATAAACGAGAAATATGAACCGCATAACCTGTTTTAATGATACTGATGATTTTTTTACTATCACCATCAATCAACGCAACTTCACCACTATCACGTAACGTTACCGAAAAAATATTTTCAATATTGTAATTGTTCATTTTCTTTTTCGGACGCTTTTCAACAGGCACTAGAAGCTTCCAAGAGTTTTTCATTTCCTTCATCCCGAACTCTGGCGGCATTGGAGGCTCGTGTTGTAAAAAACGCGCTAGAATATCGATATCTTGATCCGATATTTCTCCACTGGTTCCCCAGTTTGGCATTCCCGCAGGGGAGCCATAATTGATCAAGGCTTTTAGATAATCAGTACCCTTTTCCCGCGTGATATCAGTGGTTAATGGTTTTCCGGTAGCACCTTTACGCAACACGCCGTGACAACCTGCACATCGCTCAAAGTACAACTGAGATGCTGTAGTAAATTCAGTTTGAGTCATTTTAGGGCCTACCGAGTCGATAAATTTTTTCACTTCATCGGCTTTTATTGCACTCGGGCTACCTTTGTATTTCATCTCAGCTTCTGGCGTTTCTGGATGGCGCTCACCCTGAGCCCGATCGGTTTGTCCTGCTTTATTTCTAACGGCAGCAACCTCCGCCGGTTCAACCACTGACTTATCGTTACCCCAAGAATTAAAGATAAAGGTTAAAACATCGGCAACATCTTCATTTGATAAATGGGCCATATTAGGCATAGCACTATTATAAACTTTTCCATTAACCGTTATTTTTCCACTTAATCCATCAATGACCGCTGATATGGCGGCGGTTTTATTCCCATTAATAAAATCGGATTTAGCCACTGGAGGAAATGCGCCAACTAAACCTTGTCCTTCAGTTTGATGACATGCTGCACAATTTGACATATATAGCTTTTTGCCATTCGCAATACGTTCACCTATTGAGACGGTTTTACCTGCTTCTGCTTTATGAACATTTAAAGCTGATTCGTTCGCCGCGATAGGATTAAACACAACGCCTAACGCCAATGACACTGCAGCAATAAGCAATGTTTTCGGCTTCTTAATCATAGTGTCCACCTTATTTCTTTTAGGCGCTGCTATCATCCTAAATACAACGCGCTTATCTTTAACCAGTAAACTCCGTTACCAGTGAATGTAAAACTGAACCGATAATTCTCTGCCCGGAGCAGAAAGTAAATCTAACAAAGGATCATTATTTTCTAAGCCATTAACAGCTGACCAATGCCAATAACGCTGATCAGAAATGTTGTTAATTGCCGCTGAAACTTTCATATTGCTATCAATTTGATAATGCACAAAAAGGTCAAGTAGCGTTACGCTTGGAGCGACAAACAAATCACTTGAACCGGTTAGATCAAGTTGCGACTTTTGAGCGGTGTATGTCATATTGATTGCACCACTCCAATCACCTGTTTGCCAGTTAAGTCCTGAAACCCATTGATGTGGAGCTACATCATTAAGAGGCTGATCAATCACTTTATTTTCACCACGACTCCAAAAGCCACGTGCAAACCATGTTAAGTTTTCATAAATATCTATTTGATAACTGAGTTCGGTACCGTAAATGATTGCACGATCTAGATTTTGTGACTGAAACAGAATTCTTCCGGAAACAGGATCTAAACCTAAGTTAACTTTGGTTTGAATGAAGTCGTCGTATTCATTGTGAAAAACAATCCAATCGAATGTTTGCAAACTATCAGAATACTTATATCCCAATTCATAACCCTTTGAGGTTTCAGACTTTAAATTAGGATTTGGAATGGCTCGAATATTAAACAGTGGTATATCTAACCCAATGTTGGCATCTTCAAAGGGAGGAGCACGAAAACCTTCTGCGTATTGCAAATACCATTGTTGCTTTTCACCCAATTTATAGAGCGCACCAAACTTGGGTGACCATCGACTGTCTTTAACAGCAACAACTTCCGTTTGCGTATTATCGGCAGCGTAAATCGAATCGATAATAGGTGTTAACTGATAATGATCAAAGCGAACTGCAGGGATAATCGACCAATTAGTATTACCGACTGCAATTTGATCATTAATGTAAAAACCTACTTCCTCTATTTCAGATATAGGAAAGTCTCTTAATGGAAAATCCTCAGATAAAATAATATTGGTTTGAGCACTGGTATTTAAATTGGTTTGCAATGCATCTCTTAGTTCTTCAACACGAGTTTTGCTCCACTCAATGCCGTATCCAAGATCATGTTCTAAATCAAAACCATCCCATTGTGAATAAAGATTTAGCCTTATGCCATCAATCGACTGATCATAATAGAAGTTTCTATCGTATTGATAAGGCGTTCCACGAGAAACTCGGTTTTCATCGGTTAGTTGTGTTGTATCGGTAACTTGTTGATAAACACGAATGATACCACCGTCTATCCAGGATTTGTCTAAAAGAAACTCATAAGTCATTGCAAGTGTTTCGCTAGAAGATTCGTCATCACCTAATAAAAGCGTTGTCGATGCAAAACGACCTAGCCCTAAGATGGATTGAATATTTGAATCTGACTTCTTTTTGATTTCTTGATAGCGGAAACCAAATTGGTGATTATCATTTAAGTCAAATTGAGCGTAAAACACCTTTGATTTGTCTCGATTAGTTTGCATATCTTCTGCAACAACCGAATCACTTTGGTGTGCAAATTGCTCGCTTTGCTTATCTGTTAATGAAAGTAAGTAACTAAAGTTATTAAACGCAGATGCGGCTTGAACTGAAACCAATTCAGATTGATTAGCGGAGTAATAACTAGTCTTTACACCAAAATATAAATCTGAGTTCGATTCCTTTAATAAATCGTTTGGTTTTTTACTGATAAAGTTGACAACACCACCCAATGCGTCACTGCCATAAACACTGGAAGCAGGCCCTCTTAAAATTTCAATTTGTTGCAAATCATTAAGTTCAATTAAGTTTCGAGTGCTATTTGAATAGCTTCCAATATTAAATTGATCCGCAACAGGAACTCCATCAATTTCCATAGCGACTCGATTTCCACCAATCCCGCGAATTGAAAGGCCACTTTGACCAAATCGAGTTCCCGCATATTCAACACTCACGCCCGTTTCATAGCGCACCAAATCAGACAAATCGCTAGCCAAATAACGATCAAGATGCTCTCTTTGTATAACCGATGCGCTTCCGACAACATCATCAATCGGTTTTGGTTTTTTCCCGATTATGACAATAATGGGAACATCCTGATAAGCCTCATCATTGACATCATGTTCATCATTATCAGAATTAGCATAAGCAGAGAAAGAAGACAGGGCTAGAGAAAATATAACCGCTAAAGATATAGAGCTAACGTAAAATTTATTAAAAACAAATTTCATAAACACTCCTATTTATGTTCGATTCTATGCCGTTACTTTTTAAGTTATATAATCTGAACCAAACATTAAACACACTAAATAAGTTCTTCGAAAGATGCGAGTTATTAATAGAGGTATATTGCCAATACCTATTTAGAGAAAATTTAAAATTAAACGTGAAGTCTTTGCATTTATTTCGATAAAAATAATCACAAATAGGTATTTTTATAATCAAAACTTTCACTCAACTCAATAGACTTTTATTGGTAAGGCTATTTAATAAAAATCTCATGAACGCAATGATCTAGATCAATATTTATAAATATTAAGCGGCGAATAATGTGTTCGCGATAACAAGAAAAGGAACCTGCCATGAAAGAGATATTTACTAAAAGTATGGCCAGAAACATTTACTTTGGCGGAAGCGTTTTTTTTGTCTTAGTGTTTCTTGGCCTAACCCTTGATACAGAAAGAAGACTACCAGAAAGAGATAACCGTGGAGCAATCACCGAGACTGTCGCTCATGGAAAACTTCTTTGGGAAAAATACAACTGTATTGGATGTCATACCTTATTAGGTGAAGGTGCATATTATGCTCCTGAACTAGGAAATGTTTATATTCGATTTGGAAACTCCAAAGAAGCCATAAAAGCTTTTATGAAGAGTCGCCCCATCAATGGAATTCCTGGACGCCGTAGCATGCCGCAATTCAATCTTTCTGAAGATGACTTAGAGGCTCTTGCGGAATTCTTAAAGTACGCTAGCGAAATCAACACTGAAAGCTGGCCACCTAACAATCAAGGCTAAGGAGATGCAACCATGGATACACATTTAAAATATCAGTCACAAGCTGTTGCTAAGCCTTATTTTTACGCGGCCATTGGCTTGTTTGTTTTACAAATTATTTTTGGTCTTATTTTAGGAATGCAATACGTGGTGGGTGATTTTTTATTTCCTCACATTCCTTTTAACATTGCCAGAATGGTTCACACAAACTTATTAATTGTTTGGCTACTATTTGGCTTTATGGGAGCTGCTTATTATTTAGTGCCAGAGGAAACCCAACGTGAAATTCATAGCCAAAAACTGGCCTTGATTTTATTCTGGGTGTTTTTAATCGCTGGCGTTCTCACTGTAGCCGGCTATTTATTGTTACCCTACGCGCGCTTAGCCGAACTGACGGGGAATGATTTCTTACCGACAATGGGACGGGAATTTTTAGAGCAACCTACCATCACCAAAATTGGGATCGTTATTGTCGCACTTGGATTTCTATATAACATTGGTATGACCATTTTATCTGGGCGCAAAACGGTTATTAATGTTGTTCTCCTCACCGGACTCATTGGCTTGGCCGTGATGTTCTTATTCTCATTTTACAATCCAGATAATTTAGTCAGAGACAAGTTTTACTGGTGGTGGGTTGTCCATTTGTGGGTAGAAGGCGTTTGGGAATTAATTTTGGGTTCCATTCTTGCGTTTGTATTAATTAAAACAACAGGCGTTGATAGAGAAGTTGTCGATAAATGGTTGTACTTAATTATTGCTATGGCGTTAATTACCGGAATTATTGGCACAGGTCACCACTATTTCTGGATTGGCACCCCTGCTTACTGGCAATGGCTAGGAAGTGTGTTTTCAGCACTTGAACCAATACCGTTTTTCTTGATGACCATTTTTGCATTCAATATGGTCAACAAACGTAAGCGCGAGCACCCCAACAAAGCCGCCGTTCTGTGGGCAATGGGTACTGGCGTGATGGCTTTTCTTGGAGCAGGAGTGTGGGGATTCTTGCATACGTTGGCGCCGGTGAACTATTACACTCATGGCACTCAAATTACCGCAGCCCATGGACACATGGCCTTTTATGGCGCTTACGCAATGATTGTGCTCACTATTATTTCTTATGCTATGCCACACTTAAGAGGTCATGGTAGTGCGATGAACAATCGTGCTCAAGTAGTTGAAATGTGGTCGTTCTGGTTGATGACCGTCGCCATGGTATTTATCACTCTGTTTTTGACGGGCGCGGGTATTTTGCAAGTGTGGCTACAACGATTTGATGAAGGCCAACCTTTTATGGTGGTTCAAGAACAAATCGCAGCTTTCTACTGGTTAAGAGAAGGTGCAGGCGTTGTGTTTTTAATCGGATTGATTCTCTACTTAATTAGTTTTACGGTCAAAGATCGAAAATCCACCGCTTAATGTCTTACCGGGAGAGCTTTGGCTCTCCCCTTATTGCCCATTAAAGGAACACTGCATCATGAATGCGATTGATTCAATGAAACAAAAAGCGATCAAACTTAAAGAATTACCTTTTTATCAACCACAACACAACGAAATCGATATTTTTAGCCATGCGTTTTCTAATCAACTACCAGTATTATTAAAAGGACCAACTGGCTGCGGAAAAACTCGCTTTGTAGAACATATGGCAAAAAGATTGGACCGCCCCCTTTATACCGTGGCCTGCCATGATGACTTAACGGCTTCGGATTTAGTAGGTCGTTACTTAATTGAAGGCGGTCAAACCGTATGGCGCGATGGCCCTTTAACTCGAGCTGTAAGAGAAGGTGGCATTTGCTATTTAGATGAAGTTGTAGAAGCGCGCAAAGATACTACCGTTGTGTTGCATCCCTTATCCGACGATCGACGTTTATTACCGATTGATCGCACCGGTGAACAACTCAAAGCTCCAAAAGAATTTATGCTAGTAGTCTCTTATAACCCTGGATATCAAAATTTATTAAAAGGTATGAAACCCTCTACTCGTCAACGATTTGTTGCTATGAGTTTTGATTACCCTAGTCCTAGCGCTGAAGTTGAAATTGTCATCAAAGAAACCGGAATCGACGCTTATACTGCAACGCAACTCGTTGAGTTAGCAAATGGATTGCGCGCATTAAAAGAACACGATCTTGAGGAAAATGCATCCACTCGACTGTTGGTTTATACCGCAACATTAATGCAATCTGGATTGACTAAACAGGACGCCATATTGAGCGGCTTGCTTGAACCCTTAACCGACGATCAAGAGACAATTAATGCACTGCAAGAAGTAGTTGCTGCAAAATTTGATTTTAATAATGACTAAATGAGAATCACATGAAAAATAATGCTAATAATGGTTTGAATCAATATCAAGTACGCTGGATCGCATCTGCGCATTTACTATTTTTATTAAACTTAACATTTTTACCTGGCATTGCATTTTTATTGTTTCTACTACAATATTTTTTGAGCAAAAATCAAGATGCCATCATTCAAAGACAATACAAACAAACCTTTGTTGCTCAACTTATCTCGCTAGTTATTATGATTGGAATAAGCCTATTTATTATTAGCGTAGGGAATTGGCATTCACCCTATACTTGGATGACATTGATCATGTATTTTCTTTGCATTCACTCATTTTTTATTCTGCTTGCATTATTTGCTTGGAGTAAAACACATAATGGCGTTGACTATCGTTATCCCTTAATACGACATTTTATTCAGTAAGTTCCTGTAGAGGGCATTATGGAAGAATGGGCCGGACAAGTATGGCATAAGTGGATCACTAGAGCGGCTTCAAAAGAGTATCGTGAGCAAGCGGTTTTGTTAGAAAACATTAAATCAAAACTAGCCATTCAATTTAGAGCCTTTGGGGGTAAGCCAAGTTTACAATTACTCGGTGTAAGTCGAACCGAGTGGCACAATCGACGCAGTTGGCTTAAACGTGTTGCAAGTTCCTTTAATCAAGTAGAAATGGCATGGTGTGATGATTCGAGTGTGCGGCTACCAGAGCATCTTGCATGGTATCCTCAACGCAAGCTGAATGAGCAACATTACTTATGGTTAACGTGTCTGGCTGCTCATAACAACTCACTCAGCCAAAATAATTGGATAGTTGACAATCAAACTCTCGTACAAAAAACCTTAAATGGGTTTCCCGGTTTACGCTCTATTTATGAGAGCTTAGTGTCTTTTCATTTAACAACTCGTCCTCGACTAACATCACTCAAAGGCAAAGTGGCATTACAAGAACAATGGATCCAAAAAGCTTTACTCAACCCTGGCAGCGTAAACCAAAAGATAGACTCACCTCAAGCTTTAGCCCCCGTATTATTGTGGCTTCATCCCAATCCTCCAGTTCAGCAAGGTTTGCCACAAAACCTAGATGAGCCTCAATCCAATTCAAAACATGCAAACAGTAAAGAACTCAGTGAAAAAAGAAGACGAAAAGGAGAATGGGTAAAAGACAAAGATGGCAAAGAAGGTCTATTGGCCTTTCGACTAGAAAGTGTGTTCAGTTGGTCCGAATTCATTCCCGTAGATCGAACCGCTGATGACGATGATGAAGATCATGCAGAAGCAGTGGCCGATGATTTAGATGTCCTTTCGATCAGCCGATCACAAGACACCCCAGCTTCAAAGTTAAAGTTTGACTTAGATTTACCAGCACTTGATCAAGACGATATTATATTGAAATCAGGCATACTTTTACCAGAATGGGATTACCGCAGAGGCACACTCAAAAAAGATTTTTGCAGCTTGCAAGAAATGCTTCCAAAAAGTCATGAAATGACCGAACTGCCCCATAACTTAAGAGCCAAGGCTAAAAAGCTACGCGCTCACTTTGAAATGCTTGCCACAGGAAAACAATGGCTGAGAGCCCAACCAGAAGGTTCTGAAATTGACTTAGATCGCTTTGTCATTCAAACCGCTGATAGTTACCGAGGCTTCAGTGCTAATCGGGAAGATTTGTATCGCGAACTACGCATTAAACTAAGAAATTTATCCTGTTTATTATTAGCTGATTTATCATTATCAACGGACGCTTGGGTATCCAATAAAGGTAAAGTAATCGATGTTATTCGTGAAAGTCTATTTTTATTTGGCGAGTCCTTAGAAGCCGTTGGAGATCGCTTTGCTATAGCGGGCTTTTCTTCAAAGAAACGATCTCACATTAGATATTACCCATTGAAAAACTTTAATGAACCTTGGAACCCTGTGGTTAAAGGAAAAATAAGAGGGATTGAACCGGGTTATTATACCCGGATGGGAGCCGCCATTCGCCACGCATCACAAACATTGCTTGATGAAAAAACCGAGACTCGGTTATTGCTTTTGTTAACCGATGGCAAACCCAATGATCTCGATCATTATGAAGGCCGATACGGAGTCGAAGATACTCGACAAGCCATCAAAGAGGCAAGAGAAAAAGGCTTACGCGTATTTTGTGTAACCATTGATGAAAAAGGAGAACAATACCTTCCTTATATTTTCGGGCAACGCAATTTTATTTTAGTTCGAAACGCTGAAGAGTTACCGACTAAACTAACTAGGCTGTATACAGCCATTACCGCATAGATGAGTACGAACAGTTATTTTATAAACATTCTAGAAAACTTTATCAAACAAGATATAAAACGAAGATTGTCCCGCATCGTTTTTTCCATACGACAAATAAAAAGGTCCTAGAGGCGTATCGGCACCAAAGTAAACACTGTAAGCATTAACCATGTCTCGCCAATAAAATTGACGATCACCATCCCATCCTTGGCCTTTTTCTATTGCAAGGCCAAAATAGACCGGCACAAATTCAACGGGCTTGTACTGATACGAATACAAAAGATAAGACAAAATAAAATTATCATGGGTAAGTTGGTTTAACTCGTAACCACCCAAGTTTAAAAATCCACCACTTCTAAACTTGGAATGAATTGGTAGGTTGTCATCAAAAGTGCGATTATATTTTGCACCAAAAACCAATGCATTTTCGTCTCGCTTAAAAGCATAAACGAGTGAGTTTATACTTTGCTTATAGTCAAATTCAGATCCCCAGTTTGGATCCGCCCATTGCCATTTAGTTGACAAATAAAAGCCATCTTGCGGGAAAAACAAATTATCTAAGGTATCTACCGAAAATTGACCAAATAAAAGCTGATCCTTAAAGTTAAATTCATCATAGATTGGATCGCCCACCTTAAGTTTCGAATTACCATTGATCCAATGAGATCCCAAACGAAACTCCCCCCATGAACCCAATTCTGTACCAAATGACCAGTCAAAATTAGTGGAGTTGATTATGTATTCAGCAGTCAATTGCTTACCTTCAAACAAATTAAACTGACGTTGTGACCAACTGACCACTGGATTAGTAAAAATATTATGTGCAAATCCTAAAGGCTGATACCAGTCGATATGAAATTCATTATCAGAGCCAATGCTCACTGTACTACGAAGCTCGCCATTTAGTTGATTAATGTGCGTCATTAAATAGCTTGCATCTAAACTTAAACTGTTGTCGATGTCATTAGATGAACTAAATGAAAGGCCAAGCTGCAAATAGTTTGGGCCCCAACTTTTTTCATTAGTTGTTATAATTAGCACCGGTAAGTTTTTTTCATACACGACTTGATAACCAACCGTAGAAAAATGGCCTAAGCCATAAATAGCATCAACATCTGCTTCAATTTTACTGATATCGAGCACATCGCCTTTTTTAACATTCATTTGCTTAATAATTAAGTCTGAATTAAATCCAGAGTTATTAACCAGTCGAATTTGTTGAATTATTTCAGTACATAAATCAATTTGCTGAGTTAATCGAGCTTGTTGTTTTTTCTTGAATATCTGCGGCAATGATAGATTTACCAATGGTTTAGTTTGCTTTGCTGCTAACTCTCCTTTGTCAATTAACTCCTGAATTTTAGAAAAATCGGAGGAATCATTGCCAGCCAAATCTGGCACAATCAAAATATCCAAATCAGTTAATGAGTCTATTTGTTGCTGAGTATTTTTTCGAGTCAAAAAGTTAGTGAGCTGACCGGTTACATCCAGTACATCTTGAATTTGTTCGCGCGAGCTATACGGAGTTGAAATATCTACCGCTATCACAATGTCAGCGCCCATTTCTCTCACAACAGAAATAGGTAAATTATTAGACATACCGCCATCAACCAACAAATGTCCTTGGTTCTCAACCGGAACCATGACTGAAGGAATAGCCATACTCGCAGCAACCGCTGTTACTAATGAGCCTTCTTTCAAGACAACTTCTTCTCCAGTCACCAAATCGGTAGTTACCGCTCTGTAAGGAATGGCGAGCTGATCAAAATTTTGGATGTAAGAGACCGGTGAAAGTAGTTTGCGTAAAATAAGTCTAATTGATTGTCCTGTAACCACACCTGCGGGCAACTTGGTTCCTTCTGCGTCAAGCCCAATAGATAACTCGGAGATGAAAATCCGATCATCCTGTTTTCTTCTAAAACTTTTTTTACGGCGATCTACATCATCTTTAAATGAACCTTGCCAATCGATTTCTTTAGCGTATTTTTCCAAATCCTCAATCGAGTAACCACTGGCATACATAGCTCCAACAGCAGCACCAAAACTGGTACCTGCAATGTAATCAACTGGAATATTAAGACGCTCTAACTCCTTTAAAACACCTATATGCGCAATACCACGCGCACCACCGCCACTTAACGCTAAACCAATTTTAGGCCGTGCTTTTTCAAGAGAAATAACAGCTTGCTCATCAGTTCCCTTATCTAATTGTTCCATCAACACTTCTGTACTATTGGCTTGTGAAACCATAAATACTGGAGTGGTCGTTATCCATAAAGAAAGAGCTAAGGCGATTCTAACCTTCATAACATAAAAGACTCTTGTTTGAATTTTTATCGAGCTAGATGAGCTTATTTTAGATTAAGCCCGTAATCATTGCTATGGCAACCGTTAAGAGCAATATAAATACAATCCATCGAACTGATTCAATCTTTGTTTTATCAAGCAATTTTTTGCCAAAATAAGTTCCGATAAATGCGCATACAGTTGCCCATGCAACTAAAGACCAGTCAATATTCATTTCAGATTGATAACTCTCTGTTAAACTCAAAAACGCAATGGAATAAACAAATAAACGAGAAATATCAACTAATGCTGCAATAATAGATTGAGTGGCCACGAATTGTTTAGGGTTTAAGTTACACTTAAGTAAAAACATTGAACGAAATGCGCCTTGATGCCCCGATAGGCCGCCAAAAAAACCAGACAACACACCACCTAGACTTAACCACTTTGGAGAAAATGTCGTATTTTTTATAGTAGGGATCCAATCGATTAACGCGAAGCTTAAAATCAATAAACCCATCACTAACTTTAAGCCTGTCGTTTCAAACTCCAAACTTAATAGACTCCATTTAAAATCATCAGAAATATCTGACAGTCTATTTAAAATATAGGCGCCAGCCATAGCTGAAATCATTGCAGGAAATCCAAAATGAACAAGTACCGACTTATTAATATGCTTATAGAGCAACGCAACCTTAAATAAATTATTGGCTCCATGCACTACTGCAGTTGAGGCCACCGCAATTTGGATCGGAAAGAAAAGTGCAAAAGCCGGCATTAGCAAGGTACCCAAACCGAAACCAGAAAACAAAGTGAGCAAAGCGGTTGCGAGTGCAACAATACAAATAATCAAATAGCTCATGGAGTTCCTTTAATTTTAATTAATTTATGATTAGCCAAAGCACACTCATTTTAATCGACAATGCTCTATGGTTTCAAAGCTTCGAATTAATTTAACCGACTATTTTAGACTTTTAATATGAAGGTTTTGTGAATGAATTTCCAACTAAACGTCATATTTTTGTAAGCTCTCAAAAGTATATGACAAATTTGTTTGGAACAATTTTAAATAGCTTTAACAGGTTCTAAAGGTTGAGGACAGGATTTCGACCGTTGGTAAAAGTAGAGGTTTGTCATTATGAGGAGCGAAGTGACGCGATAATC
This sequence comes from Kangiellaceae bacterium, assembly GCA_041591085.1. Classification (GTDB taxonomy): domain Bacteria; phylum Pseudomonadota; class Gammaproteobacteria; order Enterobacterales; family Kangiellaceae; genus Pleionea. Next base: position 19,350 of record JBFHSP010000036.1, read on the forward strand.
TCTCTTTTTGCATAGTTTAAATCGAGATAGCCACGGCGTGAAACGCCTCGCTATCACGCTTGTAATACTTTTGGTCATCTCGCACTTGATGCGAGATCCAGAATTTTATTCGATCATATGCCCAAGCATAATAAGGTAGAATTAGACAAATATTTGTCTTCTCGCAAAGTTTCAACATCGTACAAATGAACAAGATCTTATTTCGCTCCTCAGCGACTCACTTTTGCAGACATGCAAAAGTAAGCAAAACATGTTTCTCCCGCCAATTGGCTAATCGAAAAATCATCTGGTCGAGCAAGCGGTAATGATCATCATCCCTGATGGCATTACCT
>JBFHSP010000037.1:0-19274 GCA_041591085.1 Kangiellaceae bacterium
CTTACACATATTTATAACGTATTGATAAATAGGCTCAATTTTGATTTCTACTGCTAATATCACCATGCAATTTGGCGCTAAGCCGTTGTTTGAAAACATTTCTATTAAGTTCGGTGATGGCAACCGCTATGGGCTGATCGGCGCCAACGGTTGTGGTAAATCCACCTTTATGAAAATTTTATCGCGTCAGCTTGAGCCATCATCCGGTCAAGTGATGAAAGACACTGATGATCGCGTTGGCGTGCTGGGGCAAGATCAATTTGCTTATGAAAAGTTCAGTGTTATCGACACCGTCATTATGGGTCACAAAGAGCTTTGGGCGGTTAAGCAAGAACGCGATCGGATTTACAGCTTGCCTGAAATGAGTGAAGAAGAGGGCATGAAAGTAGCCGATTTAGAAGTTCAATTTGCTGAACTTGATGGCTACACGGCCGAGTCTCGCGCTGGTGAATTACTGCTTGGGCTAGACATTCCAGTAGAACAACACTTTGGGCTTATGAGTGAAGTGGCACCCGGTTGGAAGTTACGAGTATTGCTCGCGCAGGTACTTTTTGCCGAACCCGATATTATGTTGCTCGACGAGCCTACTAATAACTTAGATATTAATAGTATTCGTTGGCTTGAAGCTACCTTAAATCAGCGCCAATGCACCATGATTATCATTTCGCATGATAGGCACTTTTTAAACAGTGTGTGTACCCACATGGCCGATTTAGATTATGGTGAACTGCGTATTTTCCCAGGAAACTATGACGACTACATGCTCGCATCAACCCAAGCCCGAGAAAGGTTGTTATCTGATAATGCTAAAAAGAAAGCGCAAATTGCCGAGCTGCAAACCTTTGTAAGCCGCTTCTCAGCCAATGCTTCAAAAGCTAAACAAGCCACCTCTCGCGCCAGACAGATTGATAAAATTAAATTGGAAGAGGTAAAACCTTCTAGCCGCGTCAGCCCTTTTATTCGATTCAACCAAGAGAAAAAATTGTATCGACTAGCGTTAGAACTTGAGAATATCAGTAACGGATACGATGAATTGTTATTCAAAAATTTAAGTTTAATGCTAGAAGTAGGTGATAGGGTTGCGGTGATTGGCGCTAACGGTGTCGGTAAAACCACCTTCTTAAAAACCTTAATGGGTGAGTTACCTACCAAGTCAGGCATTGTTAAGTGGTCGGAAAATGCCAACATTGGTTACTACGCGCAAGATCACAGCCACGAATTTGCCGAGGACATCACTGTTTATGATTGGATGAACCAATGGCGTAATCCCGGTGAAGATGAACAAGCCATTCGTGGTTACTTGGGTCGTATGTTGTTTTCGCAAGATGATATTCGCAAGTCTGTGACTAAATTATCGGGCGGAGAAAAAGGCCGTATGATGTTTGGTAAACTCATCATGCAAAAACCGAACGTGTTAATAATGGACGAACCCACTAACCACATGGATATGGAATCGATTGAAGCGTTGAATTTAGCGTTAGAAAACTACGAAGGCACATTGATTTTTGTATCGCACGATCGTGAATTTGTATCGAGTTTAGCAACAAGAGTTATCGAAATTCGACCAGACCAAGTGATTAATTTTGCCGGTAAATATGAAGAGTATTTAGTATCGCAGGGTATCGTTTAAGAATTACTGGATAGATTCAACTGCTCAAGGACGAGCAAGTTTAAAGCACCTAAAAAGCAAAGATTTGCTTCTCTAGATACCGCACGCCAAATGTTATGTAGTTGTTTTTATTAAAGAAAAAAGCTGGCATGCTGCGTACTATGTTCGCGTTGGCGGAGTAGTACGCAAATAGGTAATTGAGATAATGGCATTTAACCTGTTGAATATACTGAAAAACTCAGTTGTAATCAGTGCTTTCAACATGTGCAACAGCAGCTTGCGTGCACATAGTAAGTAGTTAGCTTAATTCAAGGAATTTAATATGAGCGATGAAAGTAAGGCATTGCTAGAAGAAGTAAGAGATTTGCTTAAGGAACAGAATAATCTCATCGCATCAATAGCGGAGACAAATAGGCGTGTGCAAGAAGATAATGCCAAGTCATTTATTCTGACTGAAAAGCACCTCAAAAAATCAGAAAATCTCAAGGCTGCGGAAGTCAGAAATAATTTTATCTTTCTGCTTTTTATAGTGTTTATAATAATTTTCGCGTTTATCGGTCCGAGGTTTATTTAAGTTGCAGCAAAATAAAGTTAACAAGGCCATTAATTACGCTCCCTACGGTCGCCCGACGCTCCTGACGTCGCGCGGCTTATGGAGGCGTTATATTTATGGAGATCAAATGAAGTATTTTATTTTTACGATTGTTTTTATGTCCTTTCCTTTAGTTGCAGAAACGATAAAAGAAAAGGCGGAAAATGACGAAGTTACTTTTGTAAAAAAAGATGACCCTCATATGCTCAAGGCATTTGAGAAGGCGAAAGGGACTCTGCATTCTTTTTTTACTATTTACAAAGACACGGCAAGTAAACAAAATTACTACTTGAAAGTTGGAATTCGAGACGGAGAAGATGTTGAGTATTTTTGGGTCGGAGACTTCAGAGTTTTAAGCGACAATTCTTTTTCAGGTGAGATTAATAATCAGCCTAGACTAGTTCGAAATGTAAAGTTGGGCGAAACAATTCAATTTTCTAAAGCTGATGTGTATGACTGGATGTACCTAGAGAATAACAAAATGCATGGGAATTTTACCGCTTGTGCAATGCTGGTTCATGAATCAGCGGAGCAGCAAGAAGAATTTAAAAAAGCTTATGGTCTTGAGTGTGAAATATAACCAGTTGCAGCATCAGAAAAGGAACTGCTGTGCTTGACGTTGAGGCTGTAGAATAAAAAAAACTGAAAATTGAACATTCAAATGTGTGTGAAAAAGTGCTAAAAATTGCATTGCTACGTAAATGTTTAGCTAGTTTTCTGAGTAATTTCCTTTTTTATTTACCTAGTAGCGCATCAGAAAATTTCGGTTTAGTTATTCTACAGCCTCGTTAGCTGTAAGGAAAGCCTATGTCTAAATACGTATTGGAAGATTTGTGTTGGAGTTTCATAGGCGATGCGTTTGAACACTTGGAAGATTTTGAAGCTGAACTTAAAGAGTACCAGTTAACTATAGTTGGCGAGGGTTTTAACGAGCAATCTTTCAATGAACTAGTTATCATTGAGCCTTCCATAAGGGTCGAGTATTGGTGCTATGAAAATGATGAGCAGGTATCTTTTACTATCACTCTCAGCGCTAAGAATGGGGTTGCGTTTACAGCCACTGACCTAATGTTTCAATTACACAATGGTGTTGTAAGCAAACTGGACGAATTTAACCATCACTTCTTTCAGGGTCTAGCTTCAGCAAAAGAACAAGATGAAAATCTACCAACACTATATATTCTGCAACAAGGCAGCTAACAAGTGCAGCCTGCTTCGCCACAGGAAAAACACTCTTTGCCTGGACCTCACTTCGTTCGGCCGCAGCTACAGCCTCGTTAGATTAGGTATTTTGATGAATAAGATTAAAGTCTTTTTTATTTTTCCTTTGGTAGCCTTATCGGTATTTGGGTGTGCTACGTCGTCGAGTATCAAAGTTCATCCAGAGTTCAAGGAGCCAAGTTATTACGTTGATATTTTGAGCTGCTTGAATGAGTGGAAGAACGATCTCACCAGTGATTTAAAGCAAAATATTTCCGGTATAGGTAAGATTTGGTAAATGAATAAAGATGAGCGTGGATTCATTGAAATTACAACAACAGGATCTAATACTGGTTATGCAATTTATCTTAAAGAAGAAACGATAAAAGCTGGAAGTTGCAAATATTCGCTGAAAGAGGTTATCACTTGGATAAGTTAAATATAACAAGCGGTTGGTATAGCGGCTCGTTTCCTGCCGTACAACTGAACGTTGGTATGACTTCGAATTAACATTATTACTTAGCGTATAAGTATTTTGGGAAAGACATATGATCGACTTTTTGAAAGATCTTTTTAAAATAGGTTTAAGCGCAATATTAAAGGTAGTAATTTTTTTTGCTGTAGGGACGGGAGGTGGAGCTATTGTATGTTGGTATTATAGTATTCCTTTGGGCTTCTCTATTATCGGTGGAATTTTAGTATTGGGTATTGCATTAGCTTTAATGTCGGATTCAATGTTTGATTGAATATATAAATTATATGCCACTAATCAACATGTCTATGGCATTGATAATTTGATAGCGATATTGTTCAACTGAATCTACCTCAGATTTTAGTATTGATTTAGGTACAGTGGTCATTTGATTGGTCACAAGAACAAACTTTTCGCCGTTAATACTTATGACTGGGCATAGCTTTTGGGCTATTTTTTCGTTGACTTTCTTTGAGGAGGTTAACGGTATAACCATTCTAGAGTTTAAATTACTTAACAAGTTGTTTTGAACATCTACAAAATATGGGTAGGTTTTTTTACTGCTTTTATCTTTGTTCTTGTAAAGCGTAAATTGGCTCATCAAAAACTTCTAAACGAGTCAGAGAATAAGCCGTTTTTATTACTCAGCTTGTTAAGTTCATCAATTGCACCTTTGTTTTCATTTAGCCATTGCTCGCGTTGTGCATTCTTTACTTGTACAATTAAAGCTTGTTCAAGTGTGGCAGATAAATTTATTTTCAAGCTCTTAGCTTGATTTAGTAGGTCGCTATTTACTGTTAGGTTGGTAGCTTTTTTAGGTGCTTGCTGGTCAAAAAGTGCTTGCATAGCATTAACTCCGAATGCGCATTATATATGCGTATTTCTATGCTATCCCATAAAAAAGTGTTTAACAAGCACTTCCAACGGAGAAATTTAACTGTCATTACTTTTGCAATGCAAAACTGCAGCCAGCAAAATTTGCTCTTTGAGATAGGCGTTATTTTTAGAAGGAGATACTTTTGACTGAACAGGAAGCGGAGCAGCTATCGATCGCACTTATGCAGATTGTGGGATTGCTCGACCAAACTGCTGCCTTTGTAAAGGATAAAGACAGCAAAGAAAACTGGAAGAAATATCGTCGTTCAGTGGGGATCGCTATGGGAGCAATCTGTTTGGAGTTAGAAGAGCCTCTCTGGAAACGATTTCCTAATTTAAAACCAGAATATCTGAATGGTCCATATAAAGTGAGCCCTGAAATTTATGAGCCTCACTTTTACAGGCGTGAAGATTGAAAATACATAACCAGAAATTCCAAAACGCTCAGGCTAAAAGGCCGCCGAATTTTCTGATTTGAGCGTTAGTTTAAAGGAACGTGTGTGAGTATTGAGTTAGTCCAAGCAACAGAAGATGATAGATCGTATTTACTCAACCTTCGCAAAATAACTATGGTTAAGCACCTCGAGAAAGCAGGATTGTATTTATCAGAAAGCGAACACCAGTTAAGACTAAATGATTCATATGAGTGTTCTCATCTTGTTATTTTATCAAGCGAAAAAATGGAACACTTAAATATATAGAGTTTAGCGAAAAGGTTGTAATAATGCAGATACAAATTCATCCTCGCTTTCAGGGTCGCAGATATGGTAAAAGCGTTATGGATCAAATACTAGAAAGCTCAAAACCAAAAACTGTAGAGCTTCGGGTGCTAAAGTCTAACCCTGCAAAACAGCTATATGAAAGACTTGGGCTTATCGTTTCTGATGAATACAAATATGAGTTTTACATGGAAGCTAAACATTAAAAATTGATGTTGCAGATAAACTGTAAAACTAAGCGGTAGGTTGCAAAGGAAAATTTATGATAACAATTTGGAATACTACAAAACTAAAAGAAAAACTCGTGAAGAAGTCTCTCTCGGAAGGGCACGCATTTATCTATTTTTTTGCTACTTTAATTTACGACTACATTGGATTTACTTTTGGCTATCTTGGATTAAATGGGCAAGAACCTAATACTTGGGTGAAAATTAACATTTATGGAGCACTGGGATTAACTTTTTTTGGTGTGTTGTATATTTTTTGGTGTAATGGCGCTACAAAGGGTGAGCAATTTTTTCAACGTTATTTTTCGCTCTCAGTAGTTGTTGGAATTAAGTTTGCCATTCTTATGCTTGGACTACCAATCCTTGTGGACTTAGCCACTGATGGCAAAGCTTACAATATGTTTCCTTGGTTAGGCTCTGCTATGTTTATTAGTTTGAATGTTCTTATGTTTGCATTCATAGGCAAGCACATTAAGACTGTACGAAATAGAATTGAGAAATAATCATGACCATCAGCGAGTTTGAAGTTAAAAGATGCGAGCGTGAACTCGAAAAGTTTTTAGAGGCTAAGAGACCGCCAGTTCATATTCGTGAACAATTCGATATTGGCTATCGCATAGAAAACCAAAGTGTCGAGTTGTTTGAAATTCGCCCTGAATGGCGAAACCCAGAAAACAAAATGGAATTACCATTCGCTAAGACAACGTTCGTTAAAAAAGAAAAAATTTGGAAGATTTACTGGCAACGTCAAGATCTCAAGTGGCACAGCTACAAACCTGTGCCAAGTGTGCAACACTTTGAGGAATTCTTGTCTGTAGTGAAAGAAGATGCTAATGCTTGTTTCTTTGGCTAACTCAACGTTTAACCTGAGAATGTTGCGCACTGTTTTTATAGGCAGTCCTATTGATTCGAGATGAGTCAATTGCCTTTAAATTTCTCTAGCCATAGTAATTACTCCGTACAAAATATAAGACAAATCACTATAAGTGCAGGAGTAAGCATTATCTTATTAATGCAGAAACAATTTGAATTCTGAGAGATTGTCATAACAAGGAATATGAAGAAATCGGATAACAAAATATCAACTTCTTACTTTTGTCTGTTGAGTCGCTATGCTCATTCATATTTACGACAACATATTTTGACGAAACCAGTCAATGGGTGCTATAAACAGGTCTTGATAAGAGGGCTGTTATTATGCAAACTAAATTCTCAGAAGATGTTATTCCATTATCTGATCTTAAAGTTAATCCGGGAAAAGTTATAAATCATGCCAAAGATTCTCACAGACCAGTACTTTTAACCAGTCGTGGTCGTGGTGTAGCGGTTATTCAAGGCCTTGAGGACTATGAAAATATTAAGGAAGAACTTGAGTTTGTAAAGGCTATTACCCAGGGATTAATGGAAATTAAAGAAGGTGAAACAAAAGATATTAGCGAAGTGAAAAAGCAATTAGGACTTTAGCTTTTGAATATTTCTTTTTCTAAATCAGCTATCGATGATCTTAAAGCGATTAAATCCTTTTATTTGGAACAAGGTGTATCCCAAATTGGCGTTGATTTTGTAGCTGCAATTGTCGAGCACATTGAAACTCTTGTTGTACATCCTGATATTGGCCGAGTAGTTCCAGAGTTTAACGATAAGTTGATCCGAGAGCTTATTCACTCTCCATTTCGGGTTGTTTATCTACGAGAAAGCAAATCAATACAAATTATCAGAGTGTGGCGTAGTGAGCGGCTACTAAAACTTCCAGAACAACCAAACACTAATAACTGAATGTATCAACTCTTAATATCTTGAAATAATTAAGGCCGAAAACAAGAAGATGGCAGTCTCCGCACTACTGATGATTTCGACTTTGATTCTTTTAATTCGCCAATCAACCTTGATTGATTAAACTTAAGCGTTAATCATCAAAACCTAAACTGATTCTTTAATTTTTCAAAAGTTTCTTCAGCAAATGAAAAGAGTTTAGGACTTGGTAAATATTGGTTTTCAACGGTTTCTAAATAAAATTCTACACTACACAGTAAATCAGATAACAGCTCGATACTGGTATAAGCAACGGACTTTTTAACAATGTGTTTTTGGCACAAACTGATTAACTCAGTAAGCATCTTTTTAAACTCATCAGTAATCACACTGTTCATTTCTTTAAGTGCACGTTCAATATTGGTAGGCATTGATTCCAACAGTTCTGGATCGTGATTGTTTTGTATGTATTTTTCAATTTGTTGCAAAGCCAGTTTAATATGCTGACGTGCGGTTTTACACGATGAAAGCTGCTCTTCGGTTAAAGACTCTCGTTTAAGCGAAGTTGATTGCGCGGCCGATTGGGTTCTATTAGCAATGATGTGCGTTTCAATATTGGCTAAACACTGGCTGCAGTAGGCGCGCGTTTCATCTTTTAAGTTATTTTTATCTTTTATCGTGGCGTTTACTTGTTTTACCGCTTCGGCTAGTTCGGCTTGAATATCGGCAAAGTCGAGCACAGAGAACAAGCTATGCAATTGCTTTAATTCTTTGAGTAGATTATTAAGCTCATTAGAACCTGCTTTAAAATCTTCGGTGATTAAGTTGGTTTGCGCTAAAACAATAGAATCATTTATGGATTCAAATAACGATTCGTAATCGGAATCGTTTAACCCTTTCATTAATAAAAATTCTTGGGTTAAGTTTCGTTCGGTTAAACCAGTTACAGCCAGATCAAAATGCTTTCTCAGATTTAATGAAAGTTCATCTTTGGCATCGGATAAACTGACCAAATAAAGCAGATGAAAAGAGAGCTTTTCAGCTTTTACTCGCTGTTCATAGTTCAGTTCTCGATCGGTATGACCGAGTTCGCGCATTTGTAAATCGAGCTGAGCAAATAATTTAATTCGATTTGAGCTGATTAATAATCCACCGTTTTGAATGCCTTCAATCACCCCTTGTGCTATCCACCATAAATTAGGGGCAGATGGACTACCGCATTGTTCATCTAATCGATTTAAAGCACGCGCCATCATATTCAGGCCGCCGCTCATGTTGGTTTTTCGAATAACTTCAATTAGCCCCATTTGAAACATTTGACGTAATCGGCGAGATACCTTCGCTACTTCGTATCGATCTAGTTTTGTCTCTGCGGTTTCATTGGTTCTTACTTTTAAATGGTTGGCTTTAAATAGGTAAGATTCGGGGTAGAGGCTAAATCCTGCCAGCTTGCGTAAATCGTTAATGGCGCTAAATAACAACTGCGGTAAGTCGAAAGGCTTTTTAATAATGAGCTCTATGTAACGCTCAAGTATGGTCAAGTTGTAAATAATAGCTTCTAGCAGCGCGGTATCCTTTTCGTTAAAAGGATCGCTCATGTGCTTGATGGCCTCACAAATATCGCGCGTTAAAATGGTGGCGGCAGGCATTTCGATAAAGCTAAACACTCGATTGATTTGATAAACTTCTGCCCACGCTTGCTTGCGTAAAGCGGTTTGCTCTTTGGCAGTATGGTAGGCCTCAAGCGTTTTAATCACTTGCTGATTACACTCGGTAATCTGCTTTGATAACACTGAAACGGAAGCAATTTGATCGTGATATGCCATGTTATTGTTATTGTTTCACCAATGGATGCTGATTTTTTGGTATTGCTAATATTAGCAGCTTTTTGTTAAAGCTAGATTTATGAACCATTCATCGCATAATTGCAATAGTTAAGCTCGGTGATTATTTACAATAAATTCAAGTTGTTAGAACAAGCACATAATCTTTAGCTCGTTAAAACATGACTCAATTTGCAGTCATCTAGGCTAGAATATGCTAATTTTCAGCTTCTTTACCGAAAGCTGATGTTGGCATAGCGATTAACCATAACTAAAACAACTGCCTTACCAGCAATTGAAAATTCGACGGAAACGGAAACAAAGAGCCACCCATATGAAATGTGTTTTGGATACCACCATAGTTTTAAAGCAGCTTATTGCTACCGATGGCCATAAGTTAGCCATGACCATTGGTGGTAAATCACTTTTGGACCATCACTTTGATTCCATGCAGCAAGCTGGAATCACTTCGGTTTTTGTTTTGATAGAGGCGGAATCTAAAGTCAGAGGGTTTATCGGCCGAGAAGCGGCTCAATATGGCTTTACCCCCACTTTTTTGGAAGTCCCTAAAGAGCTGATAGAAGCAAAAAAATCACTCACCTTGGCCGAATCCTATTTAAAAGAAGTATTTATATATTGGCCAATAAATCGCATGGTGTCAGCTGATCTATTGCAGCTTATGGTGACAACACCGATCAATAATCACCAACTGCTTTCATTGTTGTTTACCGGTAAAAACCACCCTCAAGTGGGCAAAAACAGTATTCAAATTACCGGCTTTGATCCGGATAAAATGATCCGTACTGTAAATAACCAGTCATCGTTTGGTTACGATATCGGGCTGTATAAGTGTTCGCCGTTAGTGTTTAAGTTAATTGAGAAAGTGTCGCAAGCTAAAGGCTTTAGTTGGAAGCAACTGTTAACCGCGATGACTCGTTCGGGGCTTGGGGTGGTGGAGACGACCGAGTCTTTAGACTGGAGCATTATTGAGAGTAATGAAGATATTGCAGTCATCGAGTCGTTAGAGTCGAACAAAGTGGTTTGTGAAATCGACTGGAACGAGCTTGATCGTAAAGGTATGTTTTCTGCTTTCGCTTGGTTGGCAGAGCGTATAGCGATGCCCGCAATTAAAAATTATTACTTTGTTATTTGGTTAGCCCTGTTCGGCTTAAGCACTCTGTGTTATTTAACCGGGCAGCGGTTTTTTATGTGGAACGGGGCCATATTGCTCGCAGTGAGTGTGGCTTTATTTCCGTTATTCAGTCATTTAGATGAGCGCATCCGAAATAACGCATGGATTGAACCGCACGGTTTATTAATTCTCCGCTTAGCGGTGATCGTTTTTTATACCTTGAGCATTTTTAGCGCTTATGGCATGGGTTTTTGGCTTGCTTTTGCCATTGTTTTAGTAGGTGTCGAATTATTTTTTGTGTTTAAACCGATAGAGATTGAAGATCCCAACGTAGAGCAAATTGCTTCAAGCTTTTTAGTGCACGCCGGCGTTTGCTTTGTGTCGGCCATTATCACTTTGCCACTGGTTGGTTTGATTTTGTTTGGTTTATTTTCACTCAGCCTCGCGTCAGCTAAAGTCCCTAAGCTATTAAAAGAAATTCGGCATTAAATTTAGGAAAAATACCCAGTTAAGAGCAAAGGGAATTCCTTTCCTCTTAACCTTTGAATTAAGCTCTAACGTTTACCAAAATCCTTCCTTATCAATCCAGCGGATAGATACGGCGAGCCAGTAAGCTGAAAACCAAAATACAACTAAAGGTGTAAATTTTGGAATAGTCACGTGCGCTAAAAAGCCTAGTACACCAATCAGAACACAAAGTTTTTCAATAAGTATTGCGGTGCTGCGCTTTCTTATTCCCCACATTCCAATGGTGACCCAAATCGGTGCTCTTTGCCAATTTTCAGTAGTTTTATCTATCACAGTAATCGTCTCCGTTAGTTTAGAAATATCAATTTCAAAAACCGAGGCTAACGACTTAAGCGTTTCGTTACTGGCTGAGTTGCCTGCTTCGACTCGCTGAATGGTTCTTAAACTAAGACCGGAAAGAGCCGCAAGGTGTTCTTGTGACCAACGCATATTCTCTCTTAATTTTTTAACTATCATTCAATCGGTTCCTCGGTTTGGAGCGCTTAGGTTAGGTAGTTTATTCGAATACTGTGACGACAATCTACCGCCAGTAAGCCGTCAGTATGCCGTCAGGCTTAAAAACAACGATATTTTTTCGACTATTTTAGGATTTTTCTTAAATAACAGTTTTGAGATACTGATTGGATTTATTCGCAGCTGAAATGGCCTGTTTCTTCAGCAAATTCCATAAAAAGCTTAGCGTTATTGAGGATCAAGGAATGTTTAAGTCTTAATCAAATTTGAGCAAATGAACTTCACCTCCTAAACTTAATACTCAAACAACCTATAATTTTAAAAATTCCAGCGATGACAAATACCATTAGAGTTTTTGTATTTTTTAGCTTTGTTCTCTCCCTTAATGTTCAGGCTTTAGATCCCAATAAGGCGTTCCATCAATATGTTTTGGATGCATGGTCAATTGAACAGGGGCTGCCTCAAATTACCGTTCATGCTATTACTCAAGACCATGAAGGTTATTTGTGGATAGGGACGCAAGCTGGTCTTGCTCGATTTGATGGGGTTAGTTTTAAGACTTTTACTTCAGATAATACGCCTGAATTAGCAGGCAATTTGATGAATGACCTTTTTTTAGACAGTGAAAAGCAGTTGTGGATTGCTACCTATAAAGGACTCAGCCGGTATAAAGAAGGACAATTTATTTCTTTTTCTTTTCTTGATGCGCAACAAAAAGTAATCCCTGTAAACATTCAAAGTGTAATGGAAGACTCTCAAGGTACTATTTGGGCGAGTGCTCTGGATGGATTATACAGGGTAAAAAATCAACATGTTGAACGAGTGAACGGATTTAATGAATCGGTGTTTGCTTTGCTTTCTCAGCATCCGTTTTTGTGGGTGGGCGGTAAAGGAGAGATATTTAAAGTAAGTCGAGATAGCATTGAATCCATTACGTTACCAAAAGAATTCGGTAAGGCCGATGTGCAACACCTATTGCTACAAGGTGATAATTTGTATTTGGGTACTAATCAAGGATTGCTGGTTATGCACAGTCCTTCAGGCAATATTTCCGAGTTTAAGTCAGATACCGCACTGCAAGGCTACCCCATCGATGCACTTAGTATCGATTCCGATCAAAATATTTGGGTGGGAACCATCGTCGGATTATTTAGAGTTAGAGACGGTTCGGTTAAAGAGCATGTTCAAAACAATAATGCTCATCGGTTTCAGCAAGTCATTTCGATGTTCGAAGACCATGAAAAGAATTTATGGCTAGGTAGTTATCGAGACGGTATTGCAAGAGTATGGAATGGTCGCATAAATCGTTTTAGCCAGCCCGAGGGATTAAAAGAATCGTTAGTATGGAGTATCCATCCTAAGTTGGATGGTTCAGGAGTATGGGTAGGAACTAATCAAGGCTTTTATCAGTTAAAGGACGGCCAATTTGAATTAGTCATTGAAGCTGAAGCCTTACCTCATCCCACTGCCTACACCATTTATGAAGAGCCTAATCAATTATGGGTGGGTACTCGAAAAGGATTAGTTAAGTTAATAAATGGAAAAGTGGAACCTGCTGCACATGAAGATTTTTTATCTTCAGTTCAAGTAAATAGTATTGTACGAGACTCAAAACAACAGTTGTGGCTTGGAACTTCTAAAGGATTATTTGCCTACAGTGAAGACAAACTGCGTCCGATCATTTCAAGTAGTGGTGAGTCGGTATTTGTAAGACCGATGGTTGAGTTAAAAGATGGGCGTTTAATGGTTGGTACGGTCAATGGTTTATTTGTCGTCGAACAAGATCAACTGATCCCGGTAGGGCTTAATAGTGGCTTAAGCCAATCGTTGGATGTCACCGGCATTCTAGAACTTCCCGATGGCAAGCTGATTATTTCAACCATTAGTAATGGAATATTTTTATTTAACAAGAATCGTTGGCTTTCTTTTTCGGAAAAAGATGGATTGCCTGTAAATGAAAGTTTTACCGTGCTTCAAGACAATTTCGGACATGTTTGGGTCAGTGGCTTTAAAGGCTTATATCAAGTACCTATCGAGTATCTTATGGAGTATCACGATGGAAAACGAAAGAGTTTGAGTGCCTATATGATCTTGAGTGAAAGCGGAGGGTTAATTGGTAGTCAAAAGGCCTTCTGTTGTAATGGGGCGGGAAATGCTAAAGGATTTATACTTGATGATATTCTTTGGTATCCAACCCGCGATGGTGTTATTAGCCTAGATACCACTAAAATAAGTTTAAACAAAATCATTCCTAATGTGAAAGTTGAACGTGTTAAATATGGAGAGCAATGGGAAGAAATTTTTAAACAGAATGATCTACTACTCAATTCACAACAAAGAGATGTAACATTTGATTTTACAGCATTAAGTTTTCAAGATCCGAAAAGTGTTCTTTTTGAATATCGATTGATAGGTTATCAATCGGAGTGGCAAAAAATAGAGCAAAAATTTCAACGTCGAGTTAATTATACCAATCTTCCCCCTGGTAATTATTCGTTTCAAGTAAAAGCTTCGAATAATGCTGGAATATGGAACCCTGATATTGCAAAGTTGAATTTTTCGATTTCGCCCTATTTTTATGAAACCATTTGGTTTTATTTGGTATTAATCTTATCTAGTGGCTTAGTGGTAGTGTTATGGCATCGTCAACGATTACAAGCATTAAAACAGAAGAAAGTAGAATTAGAGTTACAAATTCAAAAACACACTTTTCAACTTGAAGAGTCTAATAAAAAGCTACAACAAGCTGTAACGGCGTTAGAAGAAATCAGTCAAACTGATCAATTAACGGGTCTTAAAAATAGACGATACCTTTCTTCTCAATTACCGGCTGATCTTGCTCATTTTGAACGGCAACTATATGCAATTAAGCAAGGCGACAGCATGATTTTTGCGGTTTTAGATATCGATCATTTCAAAAAAATTAATGATTATTATGGACATAAAGCCGGTGACACCATTCTTTTACAGTTCGCCAACATCATTCAAGAACAAGTTCGAGTAGGCGATTATGCGGTGCGTTGGGGTGGCGAAGAATTTATTATTGTATTTCGTCCTATGCCTACGGAAATGGGGCCAACTATTATTGAGCGTATTCGATCAACCATAGAGCAGACACCTTTCGAAACCGATGATGGTAAAATTTTGTCCATTACTTGTTCCATTGGTTTTGTCGAGTATCCCTTTTTCTTTGAAGAATTTAGATTGTTAAGTTGGGAGCACACTGTTGAACTTGCTGATCACGCTTTATATTTAGTGAAAGAAAAATGTCGAAATGGTTGGGCGTGTTTTTACCCCACAGAAACAACTGTGCACAGTAAGGATTTATTGTTTCGAGTTAAAGATAATCTGGTTGATGAATTAGAAAGTGGTCGACTTAATTTAGTAGCGAGTTGGCAAAAGGAACAAGGAAAAGTAGAGTAACCTCAGCACGGAATAAGAGAGAATGAACAATTCCTCTATAATTTCTATTACTGAGTTAAACAGACTTAAAATAATCCGTTATTTTTTTTCCGCCTTTCTTATCCCAAGTTCAGGTTGACTTAATGTTTTGAAATTGCTCGTTGCTTGAATTCGCCATTCTTATTACCGGCTCTGATTAGGAAAATCGTTTTTAGTTATCACTTATTTTTTAAGTTGAAGTCGTGGTTTTACGATAAAGCATTCAATCAAGCGAGCCAATCGGGTGCGAGATCAGGTAATCAATCAGTTCAGTGCGTAATGAGCAAGAAAAGCTTAAAAAACCGGCGGAACAAAAAATAGGGGCAGCGATGCTGCCCATTTAAGTAAGCTAAGGATAACAAAAGAATTGCTATTTAATTAGAACTCATAGCCAAAAGTGAATCCCATTCGCATTGGTCGCGTGGTTATAACACGACCTGGATCTCCGGCTGAGCTGTAGTTATATCCTTCTCTTTCCCGAGCCTGGATGATAATGGCTCGTTCATCAGTAACATTATTAATGTAAAAAGCTAGATCCCACTTATTCCAAATCATACCGTATTTTATGTTCATTAAATCGTAACCTTCGACCCAAGCAGCAGGATCCCCATCATAACGATTAATACGATCACCGACATAGTTCCAATCGAGTCTTACATAAGAGTCAAAGCTTGCATTGTCAAATGCATATCTGAGCCCTATGTGATAGTTCTCATTGGATACACCAATAATTGGATCGCCAGGCACGCCTCCAAATCCATTTTGAACAGCAAATGCATCAACATCTTCAATTCGATGATTAAGATGGGTTAATGCACCCGTTATTTCAAAGTGGTTGACGGGTTTAATTCTGAACTCAATTTCTAATCCTTCTAGCATGGCCTTACCAGCATTAACATTATAATCGAACGATGTGGTTTCTTCGGTGAGTCCAAGTTGAATGTCTTTCCAATCAATTCTATAAACCGTTGCATTTAAGGTGAGCAGCCGATTAAACAAATTTGATTTCCATCCTAACTCATAAGAAATCAAAGAGTCTGAATTGAAGTTTGGTGGAAGTGTACTGCCATCTCTGGTTGGAATATCACGGTTGACACCGCCCACTCTGTAACCCTCAGCAATGGTTAAATAGATCATTTTGTTGTCATCTAAATCATATGAAACACTTCCCATAAACTGGAATCCATCTTCGCCCTGGGTTCTAACTGTTTCCGTTAAATAATCTCTACTACGAGCAGCGAGTACCGTATTGACAAATTCAGTCTCTGTTATTTCTCCTGCGTCAAATTGTGCTTGAGCTACCAGTGCTTCGCTTCCTGCAAAAATACCAGATAAGGCTATTTCATTTCGAATATCAACATCAAACCATCGAACGCCAAGCACCAACTCTAAGGTGTCAGATATTTCAAACGTGAAGTTTCCATAAGCCGCAATTTGTTCGATGTATTCTTTTCGATCAGATGCAAACCAAACATCGTTTGCATAAGTGCCATATAATGCGGCTGGATTTTGGTCGGGTAAAAAGTCACCGTTGGCTGCACCTTCATAACTTGGTTGATAAAACCAAGGAACATCGAAAGGTACAAAAGGACCATATTGACTACCAGCATCAGGATAATTTTCACTTTGCCGCCAATGATTATCTGCCTTTGAATAGTAAACACCAGCGACCCAATGAAACTTTTCTGTATCTACACCAGAAAATCGAAGTTCGTGCGTGAGCAAAGTCCAATTGATTGGGCGTAGATTAAAAGCATGCCGAACATTACCATTGACATCTGTTAGCGCGTCTAAGTCGTAATCAAATGCATCGGTAAAATCTCCTACCCACCAATCTAGGCCATGACGTTCTCTAGATAAGTCTTCGATGCGAATGTAATCTCTATTGGTGTCAGTGGTTATCCAAAGCATTTCAATATCTTGAGTTGAATATTTAAGTGTTAAGCTAGAGGTATCAACTTGGTCTCGGTACATTTCTTTAATTCTAGCTGCTGCACTTAATTCACCAAATCCTAAACCATTGTTTCCACTCTGAATGAGATTTGGGTTCCAGTCGTTTAAACCATTTACTTTTGCATCATGGGTTAAAAACATCAGATCAGCGGTGAGGTCGTCATTGATTAACCATCGAAATGAAAGTCTTCCACCCGATGTTTTTTCAGAGTTATAGTCGCGTTCGGCTAAACTAGCATCGATCACTTCATAGTCTCCGGTATGGATATAGCCAACATTATCAATCCATCCTGAATTATCTTCAGAATACCCAACTAATCGCGCGGCTAATTTGCCTTTGATTAATGGATAATTCAGCACCGCATCGGCTCGGTAGCTCGTTCCTCCATCATTGATGTTTTCAACACCAGCATTCACATTAGTGGTTAATAGATCAGGATCGGGAACATTAGTGATATACCGAATAGTACCGCCCATCGAGCTGGCACCATAAAGCGTGCCTTGAGGTCCTCGTAATACTTCAATTCGATTCACATCAATTAAATTAAGATCTGGATTACGTCCATTTTGAGATAAGGCGACTTCATCGAGATATAGGCCGACGGTTGGTAACATGAATCGATTAGAAGGAAAATTTACACCTCGCATCACAATATCCTGTTCTCCCGGTGCGAGACCTTCTGAAAAATTAACGCCTGGAATGGTTCGCATGTAGTCATCGAAGTTTGTCGCTCCGAGCTCTTTAAGCTTGCCTTCACTTAACACTGAAATCGCCATTGCAGTTTTATCAACGGATGTTTCACGTTTAGTTGCGGTGATTGTAATAGTGAACATATCTTCAAGCGATATGCTTTTTAAGTAATCTTCCTCACCAGACTCATCACTTGAGTTGTTATCTGACGCATAAATGTTTGAGAATGGAGTAACTAGAACAATAGAAAAGAAAAATAATAGTAGAAAATATTGCCGACAATTCATCACAAAACCCTCGCAAAATGATAACCCTTTTTGAGGATAGTTTAAGAATTTAAAATTGCTAACAAAATACCGGCTTCTTTTTATCTCAAAATCAAGCTTCAAAGTAGAAGCGTTAATTAAACATTTATTTATGAAGAATAAAAAAAGGGCAGCGAAGCTGCCCAAAACGTTAACTAAAAGTTAAGTCGAGAGAGATAACTGGATTAAGCTGCACGCTCTTGCTTGTTGTTCACTACTTTTTCATCGGCAATATTAGTGCTTTCAAAAATTTTATCGGCCGAGGATGCAACAAAACCTTTAAACAGTTCTCCGTTAGCTAACGGAAAGCGTTGGGCAAACTCATAAAAACAACTTGGAATAGTGAGAGCTTTATCTGCAAACTGAACATCTACTTTATTCGCCATAGTGGATGACTGTTTTAAGAAAGCTGCTTCGTTGCCTTTTACTTCACCGCCCGATGAATTAAGGATGAAACCATGGTCTTTAACGAATTGATTGACTGCTTCAATGTTTTCGAACTGACTTAAGTTGTTGATTGAAACCGTAAAATGATTAGGGCGGTAGCCGAAGGCCGCAACCCATGCAGCGTATTCACTTTCTTCTAACAGGCGCTCATAAACGTCTGAAACCAATGTCCAAGGACGACCTGAATAAATAAATTCAGGAGACTTAACCGCGTTTAAATCAACTTGAGAGGCTAATTGCTTAATCAAAATTTGCGCATCTCTTGAGAATTCTTCTACTTTAAGTTCGCTTATAAATACAAGAGGCATAGAGGCGTGAGCATAATGTTTTGCCCGTAGCTTCTTTTGCTCAAAGTCGTAGCTTTGAACTTCGTGATAACCCAAATCAAGCAGTGGTGCTGCAATGTCTTCCACTCGAATACCTGGTAAACCGAAGGTACGAAAAGCAACATGATCATTTACAACGTGATCTTTTTCGCTGAAAAGTTTGTAAATACGAAGGGCATCCGGATTTAACTCTAAGTAATCTTGCCACATATTTTCGAAAAGTTGTTCAACGGTCATTACTGCTCTCTCTCATTAACTTGATTGGATGTTGCTCTTTTTTCAAACGCTTGTTTGAAAAATTGTTTGCCACTATAGCTTTTGTACTCCTAAAGGAATAATATTGTTTTTTTATGATAGCTATAGGAAAAAGCTATGGATTTGCGAGAGCTTAGATATTTTGAATCGACTTACGAGTTGGAAAGCATCAGTGCTGCCGCTAAGCATTGTTTTGTATCACAACCGTCTATATCTGCGGCAATCCAAAGTTTGGAGCAATATTTAGGCGAAGCGCTATTTATTCGGCACCCTAGAGGCGTCTCGCCAACCGATGCTGGACAGCGCTTATATCCGCTATCAAAGCAATTAACAGGGCAAGCGCGTTCTATTAAGCAAATCTTTCAGGATAAATCTGCGATTCAACCGTTTCGACTTGGCGTAGTTCAAGCGCTTGGTGCTGCGCGCATGAGTCACTTATTAAAAGAGATGATCGATGCGGTTGATGGTTTGGA
>JBFHSP010000038.1:0-18719 GCA_041591085.1 Kangiellaceae bacterium
ACTCTATATAGAGATAGAGGTAAAAGATTTCGAAGCTATAGATAAAAAGAAGTACTACCACAGTCACTACGATGCAAAAGCTACTTTCGTTAAACTATTGAGAAAGAATCATGAACAAGAGAGTGTTGATAAATGCTCTTATCAAGGCCAAGCACTCGGACTCGCTACCGCTCGCTCGGTGTTGGCGGAGTAAAATGTCACCATGAAAAAGTTTCTTCTTCTAATCATACTCATAGGCCAAAGTGTTCTGGCCAATGAAGAAGCAGAAGTAATCTATAAAGAATTGCTTGCTATCTGCATTGCCAATCCAGATTTTCAGGCATCATCTGTTAGCCTATACAATCCTGAAACTGCTTCAGAAACAGAAAAAGAATTTCAAGAAAAGGCTGACTTATTTAGAGCAAAGGTTGATATGCTCTATCTATTAGCTCGGCGAAAAACGGCCGATCAAGCAGAAATCAAGTGCATAGACAGCATACAAAACACATGGCAAGGGTAACATTTTGGCGCCATATATGTCCTTGCGATTCGCTTGCGATTCACTGGGCTAAGAAAGATTTAGTAGACAGCGGTGTTTAAAAAAGCAGCCATCAAAAGTTTACTAGGTGAGCAGGGCACTATAAATTACTCTGGCTCTAAAAACTTGCTTGTACTAAAATGTAATACATCTGAATACAGGGGAGGCCATGATGAGTATTACAAGTATCCGACTAGCAGATGAATTAAACAAGCCGCTTGAGTCTTTAGCTAGCAAATTGCATAGAAGTAAAAACTACCTTATAAATCAAGCAATTAAGGAGTTTTTAAGCCGGCAGTCGCTAGAGGAGTCAAGATGGTCTGATACAGTGGAAGCTTTAGAATCCATTAAGTCTGGTAACTCCCTTGCAGAATCCGACGTTAATGCTTGGTTAAACAGCTGGGGCACTGGTGAGCGCAAAGAACCACCTAAATGATAGATATAAAATATTCCTCGGAATCGGTTGCAGA
Organism: Kangiellaceae bacterium; assembly: GCA_041591085.1. Classification (GTDB taxonomy): domain Bacteria; phylum Pseudomonadota; class Gammaproteobacteria; order Enterobacterales; family Kangiellaceae; genus Pleionea. The sequence continues at coordinate 988 of JBFHSP010000038.1, forward strand.
TCTTCAGCGAGTTGTCGAGTTTGTCGAAATTAAAAATCCGTACGCAGCTCGACGTATTGCAATTGATCTTCAAGAGGGTATTTCCAGGCTCAAACAATTTCCTCAAATTGGCTTGCCCGTTTTAAAAGCTCCTGACCCAGAAAAAATCCGCGATCTGTATGTTGGTGATTACACGGTAAGGTATTTAATTGCCAATGATACTATTTACATTTTGAGAGTTTGGCATAATAAAGAAAATGAGAAAGATTTATAACAAGCGCTTTTTGCGGGACTGGTTTGCGACTGCGCTTCAATCCAGCCGCATATGAGGTCGTTATGTTTCATCATGTATCGTAAAAAATGAGGACTTAAATGCTATTCAAGGAAAAACTAATTCTTTCAAACTGTGATTCTGTACGAAAACTAGGGACTAATGAAGTTAGAAAAAGGTTTCTAACAGGTCTTACCTTCGCTGAAGGGGTCGTTTTGACACCAAATACATTAATCGACAATGTTGACTTTCATTCATTAATTACTAGAAAGAATGTTGTTAAATATTTAAATGAAGAAGGTGCAGGAAAGTTCATTATTAGAGGCTTTAATATTGATCGCGAAATATGTTTAGCGGAATATTTTGAAAAGTTGCCTGATGACTACATTATATCTAGCCTCCCCAATAGCCCAATGAAGTCAAATATAAATGATGAACAAAAAAAGTTAATCTTAACTAGGCTTGATGAAACACAACAGGCTTTAGAGAAAATATCACCTAAAGTAGAACGTATCGAAATACAGACGGACTCCCTTCAGAATGAGGTTTTTAACAGGATTAGTGACGATGATGCTATTGGGAGTTTTTTTGACTCAGATGGCGAACGAATACTTTTCAAGGAAAAAGCTAAAAGAGTTATATCTAGATCGCAGTGGTATATCCTGTCTGATCAATACTTTGGCAAAAAGAGCTTAATAGAATCAAATAGGTTTAAGTCAGAGGTAATTGATCCCGCCTACAATTCATTATTTGCAATTGAGGGTGAAGGCTTTCTTCAGGATAATATTAAAGTCATTAATAATATTCCCGAAATAATTCTTGATTCTGGAGTTGTATTTAGAGCGCTAAGAAATGAAATAAAATATATAGAGTATCCAATTAAAGCCTTTGAATTAATAACGAGTTTTGGCGCTGGGGAACTAGTAAAGTTCTTCACGGATGAAGCTCTCGAGTATATTGAAGATAAGCTCCAAGACAAGGGTGAAAAGTATCTATCTCGAAAAAATTGGTTCGGAATGTATGATGTAATGAAAAATAAGATTGGCTTAGAAGTAAAATGAAGACCGAATATGAAAATCCATGGTTTAAAGTCGTCAAAGATGGCAAATTTCATTTCGTAAAAGAGAATGGTTCCGACAATGGTGCTGTAATCCTAGCCCTTATTGACAAGAAATTTATTTTTGTGGAAGTGAATCGTCCTGCACATAATATGGTTTCGTTAGAGGCTCCTAGAGGGTACGGAGAATCTGGTGAAACAAGTGACTTATGTGCAATAAGAGAACTATTCGAAGAAACTGGCTTTCTCTTACCCATTGAAAATCTTGAAAGAATAGGTCTCATTCGACCAAATACAAGCATTCTTTCTTCATCAATCCCAGTCTATTTTATTCAGGCAAATCGAGTATCTAAAAAAACAACTCAAGATTCTGAAATATTTAATGTTGTTTCTATTTCAGAGGGAGAGATATATAAGGAAATTGCAAATGGGAATATAACTGATGGAATGACACTGTCAGCTTTAAGCCTATACTGGGCAAAAAAACATAACAAGCAAAGCCAGTCGGGCGGATAAATACGCCACTGCTTTGAGCGTAAGTTTATGAAATTATTAGGGGTTAAATGAACAATGAGAGAGGGTGTGTACGTCCCTAATCTCCGGAAGCTAACGTGTGAGGAATTTGTGAAAGTAAACTGCAATGCAATGAATCATTTCAAAACCAATAGGAAATGACTCATCGCATTTGCTTAGACTTTTAGGCTTTATTTTTTATTAAAGCTTTAAGGCTCATTGAGTGTCTCATTCTCGATGAGATTAAAATTCCAAAAATTAGCAACCACATTTCCATGCTTCCTCCAGATGACTCTTCTGATGCAGCACCTTCTTCTGGTAATAATGCGGCGCAAGCTGCACTTGCCCATGAGCTAAAGTCTTGATTATAAAAAACCACAATGCTCTTTCCACCATCTGCAGAAGTTTGAATAATATCGATTAAATTATCGTTGTTTATATCTTCTAAAAAAACTCGCCAGCCTTGATTCTGTAAGTTAGTTCTCAAAACGCCTGGTTCGGTGTAAGCCCCATTGCCACAATGTGCTTTAATTCCAACGCCGTATCCTTGTCCATCGTAGTTAGTGGCAGAAGCCAAGACAATTTCTTTGCCACTGTCTTCACCTAAATCACCCATTGCAAAGTGGTTATGAGTCCCAACTGGTGTATATACAGATTCAAAGCCTGTTTGGTTTTGTAGATGTAAATAAAAAGCAGTGCCAGTTGAGGTTACTAAATCCATGAGGCCATCCGCATTCAAGTCGTTTGCGATAATGGTTCCGACGGTTGAAGCAACTAGTGTATTAAACTCAACGCTTTGGCTCGCTTCAAATGTTCCGTCATTATTTCCCAAATGAACTGCAAAAGTGTTTGGTATGGTATTAGGAATGTAGGTTATCAAATCGAGAATTTGGTCGTTATTGAAATCGAGTAAGTCGATAGCGGTGCTTTCGGTGCTAGCAATTTGGGACGAAGAGCTAAATGTAAAGTCACTTTGCCCTAAAAACAATTCACTATTTTCAAAATTAGCCCCACCTAATACTACGTCTTGATAGTTATCATTATTTACGTCTGCTATAAAAACGTCATGGTGTGAACCCGCAGGTGCTGTAACATAAGAAAAATATTCAAACTGATTATTTCCAGCATTTAAGTAGGTTTTAATCACTCCAAAACTTCGGGAGTAAAGAATCAAGTCTGTTAAATTATCTTGATTTAGGTCTTTGAACAATATCAAGCCTCGCGGACTTATTCTGTCGCGAATATTTAAAGACACCGGCTCACTAAAGCCATTGTTTTGGTCATTTAATAATGCAAATAGATCTCCTCCACCATTAAAGGTCCCTATCTCATCGGTTGCTGGATCTGAACCTAAATGACGCTCAACATAAATAATGTCTTTCCAGCCATCCCCATTAATATCGTAAAATGCTAAGTTATAGGGATCATTTAAAACAATAGTGTACGGTGACGAAAATGCTGTGTTTTCCTCAATTACCGCCAAAGAGTTTATTGAAGTTATAATCAGCCCCAAAAGAGCACAATATTTTTTAAACCGAGATACAACAGACATCTTAAACAACCCTCAAAAATGAAAGCGCGAAATATAGCACAGAATGTTATCTAATATTCAAATTTATCAGATGTAATAAAACATCCAGAAAATCTAAGGACAGCCTTCACTTAACAAATATTTAGTATGTGAAGATTGGGGAGATTCATTGATAATACATAGCCCATCGCGGCAAAACACAAAATCACTCGAGTATTTTGTTTCGGCTCAGCTTCAAAGCAAATTTTATATTTTAGCTAATAATCTTAAGGTGAAGGGTATTAAAACTAATCGCTTTGGTTCATAGCATTTCTTTGGCTGGCTACTAATGATTGCAAAGTAGTTTCAAATTCTTTGCCTTGTTCAAGCAATACCATTTTTCCGCTAGCAAATAAGTCGATTAATTGTGGCTCTTTAGGATCGAGAGCTCTTTGTCCACGTTGATCAACAAAAATGTATTTGTTGGTGGTGGTTGAAATTATAGAGAGAGTTAACAGTACTTTTTCGTCATTTTTATGATATTCAACTAACGCGCCTGGCATAATATTATCTACAAGCTTTTGCGCCTCTAAACGTTTTTTTGCATAAACGGCTTCTTCTCGTTTTGCTTTTTCAATGGCTGCTGAACGAGCTCGTTCTTGCTCTTGTTTTAATTTTATTTGGCGGTCATTTTCTTCTTGAATTCGTTGTCTTAGTATTGCTTTTGCTTCTTCTTCAAGCGCTGCTTTTCTTGCTTTATCAGCAGCAACTTCTTTATCAATACGATTAATTTGTTCTTCTATGAGACTGACTCTGCGTTCCATTATTTTTTCGATATGGTTAGACATTTCGTCCCAATAGTTATGACTTTCTACGGGGATTATGGGTAATTGTTTAGGGTTGAAACTTGGTGAAGTAATATCGAAATCAACAACGCATGCACCCGATAAGTTAATAAAAACCAACCATTTTCCAGTGTATTGTCTAGGCACTAACTGACACCGAAAGCGCTTACCATTTTGAATAATAATATACCAATCATCATCGTTAAGAATTTTATCGAGATGATGGCTATGATCGACCGGTTTAGTATTAGATTCGCGATGTTCAAATTCATCTGTGATCATGGAAGATACAATGGAGTATTGATCAAGCCGTTCGCCATTGAGCTTAGTTAAATGAACTGACTCTAATTCGTAAAAGAAATCTGATACGCCATTAGAGTCAGGGAATATTAGATTCAACTGCTCAAATAGTCTTTTAAGCGCTTGAGGAACCTCTTGTTGATACTTTTCAGTAAATGTATTATTAAAAGGTGCCTTGATACTCCAGAAAAGGCTTTTGATATCTTCAGTTGCTTGATGCCACTTTTGACCGACAGGTCCGGTTTCCATAAATAGTTTTTTAAGCAGAGGAGTGAGGTAGTTTTCTACAAACTCTAATAAAAATACCGGTAGCTCCTCATTAAATGTTTGCTCTTGTATGAATCGACTAACAAAAGCATCCGCTTTGAGTTCACGTTCTTCTTTACGTTTTTGTTCAACAATGCTTTGAATTCTTTTTCGGCGATACTGATTAAACGCATTTTCTAGTGAGCTGATCCGATTAGCGGCTTGTTCAAACAAACGAGGTTGTGCGCCTTTTTGATTAAGTTGAATCAATACCAGTTTAATTCCATCAAGTAGTTTTTTTGCTAGTTGGCCTCCGCGTTTATCCCAACAATCAGAAAGCATCAGAAGTTTGCCTAAAACTAATTTTGCCGGATGCTGTTGAACTTGTAAAAATTCAGGAGAGTGCACTGATAATTGTGCCCAGCTAAGTGCAAGCAATTGGTTTAGGCGAACTATTTCTTCTTGTTCTTCGATCATGCCACTTAAAGACTGAAAGCAAAGCTCAGTTAAGCGCATGCTGATTTTGATATCACCGGGAATGTGATAGTCACGATCTTGGGATAGTGTTTGATAAATGGTTGAGATGATTTCGAATTGAGCTAAAGGCGACTCAGAAGTTGTGGTAGCTTTTACTGTTTTGTGAAAAATTTGCTGGATAACGCCAAGAATTTCTTGTTCGGATAAAACAGCATATTGACCGGCTTGCTTTTTCGACTGCTCATTAAATAACTTATATTCTAAGTCTCTGTTTCTTTTGCAAAGCTCGAAAATATTTTTATTCATGTTGAGTATTAAGGTAGCAAGCGATTTTTAGAAAGGCTCCATAGTACATTAATCTACGAAAGCCTCCTAGACTCTTTCAATAAAGCTTTGATTTACTGCTTTTTATTATGAGCGAACAGCGATGCCAACATCTAAAGACTCGAACCAGTCTAAAAATTGACCGACCATTTCACCTTTAAAAATGCCACCATGTTGAGGAGCAAGGAATTGTATATCGAGTCGTCTGACACGATTGACCCAATCTTGCTTGGCTTTATTAGATGGCATCCAACGTTTATGAAAATACTCCATTTTAGGAACGTGTGCTGAGAAGTCTTCGACAAAAATGGGAGCATTTGGCGAATCGAGAGCAGCGCCAATATCGCCCGACATTAGAATTTTGGCCACTGGATCATACACGTTAAAGTTGCCAGAAGAGTGCAAGTAATGAGCGGGTATAAATTTTACTGACAGGCCACCGAGATCAAGTTCCTTTCCCTCATCGGGAATAGAGGAGAACTCAATATTGTTCATACCAAAATGGCGGATAAAGCCTTCCCAAAGCCATGGAGCATGTAACTTAGTTCCTTTAAGGCATTGGTCCCATAACCCTAATGACGAGATGATGTCGGGATCTTGGTGTGAGGCAAATAAATCAGTAATCTGTTCGAGCTCTGCATAACGCAACACTGAAGTCAGCATTTGCGAAAAAAGCTCAATTCCACCAGGGTCCATCAATAACGAACGATTACCAGCAATGATCATGTATTGATTGGTATCGATGATGCCTTCAGGTTTTTCCGGATCTCGGCCAAAAAATAACCATTGGTGTTTACCATTATTAAAAAGACTATGCGCTTTCATTCTTATTCCAATGTTATGTTAATCCAATTCTTCATTGAGTTTTTTTAGTGCTGCTCTTACATGTGAGTTGATCCGCTCGCCCGCATCTCCAACTCTATCGGCTACCGCATTAAGTGCTTCTTGAACGTTTTCGTCAGCTCGCGCTGACTCTACTCTTGCAACAACGGTGACTATTTTAGTTGAGCGCAAGTCCCTGAGGGTGTCACTTAACTGGTTCGACAATGACAGGGCTTGCTTGAGCGAGGCCTCGCGAATTTGCTGCAATGATTCACCGGTAGAATGAATGAGTTCATTCAGCTTGCGGTTTTTTTTACAATGATCATATTTAAGGGTTGAATTTAACTTTGAGTAAAAAGTTTCCGCCCTATATAAAGTGGATGCCGAACGGGTTAACTCAACGGCTTGATTGTTTACTTTTGCTGCAGTCGCAATGGTCATTTTGGCTAAGCCTTCGATAAAACTGGTAATTTCATTAAATCCGGCTGCACTAGATCCCGCTCTAACCGCTAATGCTCGAGCATTTTTCGAAGTGATGGATAACTCTTCAGCAATTGTCCTTGCTCGGTAAAGCTCAGAAGCAACCGAGGCCGCAGCAAGAAAGTTTTGTTTAGTATTGCTCAAGATAAAGTTGCCAAGTTTCAAAGACCTATGTTTAAAAATAGTCAGTTTCTATGAAGCTGCAAGTCAAATAGGCGGTTCGGATAATTATTTGGATCAATATGGGAGGATTATTTAAATAACTAAAAATTAACTGGGGAAAATGGGTGGCATGCCCTTGCAGCAAGGCTTGTAGCTTGGTACATTATCGCGCAATTATTAAGTTGTTGGATCTAGCTGAATTTAACAACTTGTGTCTTTATCCAATCTCTAATATCTGGATTTAACAAGCCCATGCTTAAAAAATTTCGCGGTTTATTTTCGACTGATCTATCCATTGACTTGGGTACCGCAAACACCCTGATTTATGTGCCAGAAAAAGGCATTGTATTGAACGAGCCTTCGGTAGTTGCTATTCGTCGAGAGCGCAATGGTAACAAAACAATTGCTGCGGTTGGTCAAGAAGCCAAAATGATGCTTGGCAGAACGCCGGGTAATATTGAAGCTATTCGTCCAATGAAAGACGGTGTTATTGCCGACTTTGAAGTGACTGAAAAAATGCTGCAAGAGTTTATTCGTAAAGTTCATGACAGCTCTTTCTTTATGCGACCTAGCCCACGCGTGCTTGTCTGTGTGCCTTGTGGTTCAACCCAAGTTGAACGCCGCGCTATTAAAGAGTCGGCTTATGGCGCAGGTGCTCGTGAGGTGTATTTAATTGAAGAACCTATGGCGGCTGCAGTTGGTGCTGGGATGCCGGTTGGCGAGGCGCGTGGTTCAATGGTTGTAGATATTGGTGGTGGTACAACTGAAATCGCTATTTTGAGTTTAAATGGTGTTGTTCAGTCAGAATCGGTCCGTATTGGTGGCGATCGGTTTGATGAAGCCATTATTGAATATGTGCGTAGAAATTATGGCACCATTATTGGTGAAAGCACCGCAGAACGGATCAAGCAGCAAATAGGTACTGCTTATCCATCAACAGAAGTGATGGAAATTGATGTACGAGGCCGTAACTTGGCAGAAGGTGTGCCAAGAAGCTTTACCATTAACAGTAATGAAGTACTGGAAGCACTGCAAGATCCATTAGCGGGTATTATTAGAGCGGTTCGTTCGGTATTAGAGCAGTCTCCCCCAGAGCTTGCTGCCGACATATCTGAACGTGGTTTAGTGCTTACCGGAGGCGGCGCTTTAATTAGAGATATTGATCGATTATTTATGGAAGAAACTGGATTGCCGGTGATCATTGCAGAAGATCCATTAACCTGTGTTGCCAGAGGTGGTGGCAAGGTCCTCGAAACGATCGAAGCTCATGGCGGCGATCTCTTCTCTCCTGAGTAGTCAACACTGCAAAATCTATCTATAATCAATGGCTTAGACAAAACTAAGCCATTTTAGATGGAGCTTAATTATTAAACCCATATTTGCCAACGATGATTCCAGCTTAATTAAGCTGTTTTTAGTTATTTTGCTGTCTAGCACCTTGATGTTTTTCGATCATCGATTTCAACATTTGACTGCCGTTCGTAGCTTTTTAGCGACGTTTGTTACGCCGCTTGTTTATATTTCTGATGTTCCGAGTGCGTTGGCTTTTTGGAGCGGAGAGCGGATCCGCTCTAGAGATGAACTTTTCAAAGAAAACCAGTTACTCAAAGACGAAGTATTTATATTAAATGCACAAATTCAAAAGTTGGTGGCATTAAAAGCTGAAAATGCTCAGCTTAGAAACTTATTAGGAACCGAGAAAAAGCTAGAAGGGCAGCGTTTAGTTGCAGAAATTATTGATGTTGCCAGTAAACCTGGAGTCCATGAAATTATCATCAATAAAGGTGAAAGCAGTGGGGTTTTTGTTGGACAAGCTACCATTGATGCTGCGGGTATTATCGGACAGGTGACTGAGGTAAGTCGCTGGACCAGTAGAGTGTTGCTGATTACCGATCCTCGTCATGCTATTCCTGTTCGAGTCGAGCGAAGTGGAGAACGAAGTGTCGCTTTAGGCCTTGGGGAGTTTGACCATTTAGAATTGCAATTTGTTAGAGCAACCGCCGATATTCAAGTCGGCGATTTGTTATTAAGCTCAGGGATCGGCCAACGGTTTCCTGATGGCTATCCCGTTGCAACCATTTCCGATATTTCTTACCAAGAGGGTGCCGCTTACGTGACGGTTATTGCGACGACTGCGGCTAATTTGGCACGCTCAGGTAATGTGCTTTTGATTTGGCCGGACAAAGAGTCATCTGTTGAGTCAGAAAGCTCATTGAATAAGTTATCAGGGTTATAGGGTTAAAGGATGAATCAAGCGGTCAGAAATAATACTTGGGTCGTAATCTTAACCTTAACGGTTGCTCTACTTCTCGATATTTTACCTATGCCTAGCATCATAGCGCCGTATTGGCCGAAATGGGTAGCGTTGGTGCTATTGTATTGGAGTTTAGCGCTGCCGCATCGATACGGTTTAATTACCGCTTGGGTGACCGGACTTTTTGTTGATGCTTTAGAAGGGACTTTACTGGGATTACATGGCCTATGTTTTTCGGTCATGGTGTATTTTGTCATTTTGTCGTATCAACGCATTCGATTATTTCCAAGGTGGAAACAATCGCTTGTGATGGGCATGCTGGTTGGCATTTATATGTTATTGGCATTCTGGTTAAAAAGTTTAACCTTACCTATAGAAAAGAGTTTCACCCATTGGTTACCGATAATCACCAGTGGTTTTGCTTGGGTATGGGTTTTTATTATATTAAGAGATTTGCGACGATATTTAAGGGTTCAATAAATGGATAAGGTTGCACCTTGGGTTTATCCAAAACTTTGTTTGGCTTCCCAGTCGCCAAGAAGGCAAGAACTTCTTCAACAAATTGGCGTTTCCTTTAATGTTCAACCTGCAGATATTGATGAGTCGGTACTGATTCATGAATCGCCCAATGCCTATGTTAAACGTATTTCTGAAGCGAAAGCTTTAGCGGTTTTCAACAAACACAATCTCACGATTCCGGTTTTGGCTGCTGATACGGCTGTGGTCAAAAGTGGACATATTTTAGGTAAGCCAGAGTCAAGGTCAGATGCAGAACGCATGCTAAACTTACTTTCGGGCAGTTCACATCAGGTGATTACGGGTGTTGCGGTGATTGATAGCCAACAAAGCATGTACTTAGAAAGTGTTTCAACGGTTTATTTTAATCCATTATCAAATATGGCAATTAAACAATACATTAAGACTCAAGAAGGCTTTGATAAAGCGGGAGGCTACGCTGTTCAAGGATTAGCTGCGAGCTTTATTCATCGCATTGATGGAAGCTATTCTGGGATCATGGGTTTACCCTTAGAGCAAGTGTCACAACTTATGTTGCAATTTAAAATTGCATGTTGGCTAAATAACAACGGATAGTGGTGTTGAGTTATTAAAATGAATTCTGTGATGACCGAAGAAATACTCGTCAATGTAACACCACAAGAAACACGCGTTGCTGTGGTTGAAAATGGCATGCTGCAAGAGTTGCTCATCGAGCGAAGCGCGAATCGTGGCCTTGTGGGAAATATTTACAAAGGTAAAGTAAAACGTGTCTTACCGGGAATGCAAGCCGCGTTTATCGATATTGGCTTGGATCGAGCCGCGTTTTTACACGTTTCAGAATTGATCCAAAGCGACAACGATGCGGAGGTTTCTGAAGACATTACTAAACTTTTACATGAAGGCAAAGAAATCGTAGTTCAGGTCATTAAGGATGAACTGGGAACCAAGGGCGCAAGACTCACGTCTCATATCACTATTCCAAGTAGATATTTAGTATTAATGCCTGGAACAAGTCACGTAGGTATTTCTCAGCGGATAGAAGAAGAAGCTGAGCGCAATCGACTGAAAGAAATTCTTATCGAAAACCAAGAAGGCGAGCAGGGCTATATTATTCGTACTGCTGCTGAAGGAGCCGGTGAACAAGAGTTAAAACGAGATGTTCTTTTTTTAAAAAAATTATGGGCGCGCGTCGAAACTCGCATTAAATCGGCCAAATGCCCATCGCTCATATATGAAGACTTGAGTTTAGAACTTCGAATGGCACGCGATATGGCGGCTCATAAGATTGAAAAAATTAGAATTGATAGCTTTTCTATTTATGAAAAAACGCGACAGTTTTTACACGAGTTTGCACCAGAGCTAGAAAAGCGATTGGAACATTATGTAGGAGGGCGTCCATTATTTGATGTTTACAACATCGAAGACGAAATTCAGAAAGCGTTGCATCGTGAAGTGCCATTAAAGTCCGGCGGTTATTTGATTATTGACCAAACTGAAGCAATGACCACCATTGATGTCAATACTGGAGCTTTTGTTGGTCATCGCAATTTAGAAGAAACAATTTTTAGAACAAACTTAGAGGCGTCAACAGCACTGGCTCGTCAGCTTAGATTAAGAAATTTAGGTGGTATTATCATCATCGACTTTATCGATATGAAAGATGAAGATCACAAGCGCCAAGTGCTTCGCAGTCTAGAAAAAGCATTAGAGCATGATTATGCTAAAACAAATATCTCGGAGGTATCGAGCTTAGGTTTAGTTGAAATGACTCGAAAGCGAACTAGAGAAAGTTTAGAACATGTTTTATGTGAAGCCTGTCCTACATGTGATGGCCGTGGTTCAATTAAAACTGCACAAACGGTTTGCTTTGAAATATTTCGTGAAATTATGCGCGCCGCACGAGCCTATGAAGCTTCTAAACTTTTGGTACTTGCATCGCAAAATGTAGTGGATTGTTTGCTCGATGAAGAGGCAAACAGTGTGGCAGAGCTAGAAGCTTTCTTAGAAAAACCAATTAAATTTCAAGTTGAATCGCTATATGCTCAAGAGCAGTTTGACGTTGTGCTGATGTAATAGCCCAATGATTGCTCGTTTATCTTCAACCCTCATTAATCGACTTTGGCTCATTTTTGCTGCATCAATTATATTCTTTGCGGTTATTGTTAGTTTATCGCGAGCCTTTTTGCCTTTTATTCACTGGTTCAAGCAGGACCTCGAAGATTTACTTTCTGAAAAAGTTCAAGTTGAAACTAAAATTGAACACTTAGAGGCAAAATGGGTTGCCAATGGGCCTCAAGTTTCTATTAGCAATATAAAGATGATCAAAGATGGCCGCTCGTTACTTGATGTAGAACGAGTTGAGGTGTCTATAAACTTTTGGGAAAGCCTTATAAATTTGCGAATAGAAACCGATCAAGTCAGCATAGCTAATGCTAACTTTGTTGTTGATATATCTGAGTTTATTAATCCAGCGCATGCAACTAATATCAATCTAAGCAATACCAAACCAACTAGTAACACATCAACTAGTAACACACTGCAAAATATTGACTTGGGATATAGCCTAGAGGATTTTGTCCTTGATACTTTTCTAGGACAAAGTGCATTTTTGCTCAATAATGCTAACTTTCAAATTGAGCAAAGTGGGCGCCAAAAACGGAATATTAAATTAGATTTATTGGAAATTAGTAATTTCGATATTGTTCATCAGCTTGAGTTTCGCATAGAACAATCAAGTAGTTCATACCTTTATGGAACGGCAGATATTTTTGGTGATCCTAGGTTAGCGGGAAGTGCATTTGATTTATATTTAAAAGGAGAGCAAATCCAGCTTACTCAATTACCCTTTGTTCGCGAAATGGCTCAAATTGAAACCATGCAAACTTCGTTTACGGGTGAAATTTGGGCCAGTTATGATGATGATGGCTGGAAGGACGCCATAGTTGAACTTAATTTAACACCATTTGAACTCGCTCGAGACGATGAGTCGGTTCGCTTTGATTCTTTGTCATTTAAATCACAAGGTAGTCGTAAAGTTGATAGTAAAGGGATGTCAGGTTTTACTGGAAAAATAACAGAACTGACACTCAAAAATAAAAGAAAGCAGCTTGACCTTTCCGGCTTTGTAGTGAACTTGAGTTCTTCTAATGCCACAAAAAAATGGGACACAGCCTTTTTAACTTATTCAAATGAACATGTGTCCGACATTTTTCCATTGATTAATTTGTGGTTACCAAAAGGAGATGCAAAATCATGGTTAGAGTCTTCTAATATCAGTTTTGGTTTAGAGACACTCAATGTTCAATTAAATAAGAAAGACCGTTGGTTGTTAAACCAAGCTTCAGCTCAATTACGCAATATTAGTATGCTAGCTGTAGATTCAACTCCAGGAATTAATAATCTAAATGCATCCTTTTTAATCTCTCCATCGCGTGGGCAATTTCGCTTGAATTCTCATCAAGCAACTATTGATTATCGTGAATTATTTCGATGGCCAATCGAGGTCGGTGAGATCAACTTATCAGGGGAGTGGAGTCTATTAGATGACTTGAGCTTAATTGTTTTTGATAATGTATTTGTGCAATCAAAGGACTTTAAATTAGCGGCTTCTTCTAATTTGTTTTTCCCGAAAGACCTGCCCGCCAACATCAGTGTTTACGCAGAAGTGGCTAATGCTAATGCCGAAAAAAAATCGTTGTTCTTACCTGTGTCAGTCATGGATGAAGGGTTGATTAACTACTTAGATGAATCTGTCGAAGGTGGAAATTTAAAGTGGGCTCGATTTAATTTTCAAGGAGCATTGGTTGAAGACATGCTCGAGAAAAAGGAAACAACATTTGAGATTTTGGCGGAAGCTGAGTCGCTTGAGTATCGTTTCTTACCCGATTATCCCAAGCTGGATACACTCAATGCGACGTTGTTTTTTGATCAGCATGGTATGAATATAAACGCTTTTAATAGCCATTTTCAAAATATAAAGGTCAAAACTGCGAGTGCAATCATTAAAGATTTTTCTGCCGATGTGCCCATTTTAGAGTTAGATTTAAAGGTAGAGTCCGATCATAAAAGTGCTCAAAACTATATTAATGACTCAGCGTTGAAGGACGTTTTATCTGAAGTGTTGGCACAAATAAAACCAGAGAAAAACTTCCCATTAAGTTTAAAAATCAATGCGCCCCTAGCAGGGAACGAAACAATCGATGTTCATGGGCAGGTTTCACTCAATAAACATAAGGTCAGCTTTCCTGAATTAAACTTTGTTGCTAATGAGCTAACAGGAACGGTGCTTTTTAGTGAATCAGAAATATGGAGCACTCCTCTTGATGTCAATTTGTTTGGTGGTAAGTCAACCGTGGAATTGGCCACTACGGATTATGACGGTTCTAGTCGGTTAACGCTAAAAAGTCTCGGTAAAGTAAAGCCTTATGAAGTACTCGATTGGATTATTCCGAAAAACCAATTAGCAGTTAAAGGTTCTTCAAACTATCAATTGAATGGTTGGATTTGTATTTCAAATTGTTTAGCAGGAAATATTCACTTAGATATTGATACCGATTTAATCGGAACTACAATCGAATTACCTGAGCCGCTAACAAAATTAAAAGAACAAAGCGAACAAGTAAATGTTAGGGTAGATATCTCTTCGACTCATCAAAATATTGATTTTTCAATGAATCAAAAGCTGATTGGTAGCCTCGATTTTGTTAAGCAAAATGACCAGTTTAGGTTATCTCAGGGTAGTGTGACATTAGGTCAGTTTGAACAAGTGGTTAGTGTTGCACAAGGTGCCATTAATATTAATACCTACTTAGAAAAAGCTGAACTTTTTGAGTGGATTTCGCACATTTCAGGATTGATCGCCGCTTTAACCAAAAGCAGTTCTAGTGAGCAAGATGCTACAAGCATATCGCCTTTAATAAAAGTTGGAGTGGGAGCCCTGCAATTAGGCCCTGTTACTTTAAATGAGGTCAAAGCCGATATAACAGTAGAAGATGGCATAACCCAAGTCGTATTTAATTCATTAGAAACAAAAGGCTCACTTAACTTTTCAACTCCTCAAGAAATAAGCATAGTTTTAGAACACTTGGAGTTAACCGAGAAACATTTTATGGGTGAGCCTGAATCTGAAGAGTCCTCAAAGCGAGAGGATTTTCTCAGTTGGCCCTTACTTAAGGTTAAATGTAATTCTTGCAAGATTTTTAATGCAAAGCTTGGCTCGATTGAGCTGCAAACAAAAATAGAAAATAACATTTGGGTTGTGGACGGCATTTTAGATAGAAAAGGATTTATAAAAGCTCCTTTCCATGTGGTTTACGACCAAGAGGCAGACATGAGCCGTTTCGTGAGTGATTTTAGTGCAAATGACATTGGTGGTACTTTGCGCGGTTGGGATTTAACGGTTGGTATCCAAGAGAGTAAGGCAACGGGAATTATTGATGTTTATTGGAATGAAAATCCATTTCTCTTTAATTTCAAAACTTTAAATGGCGTTGTTACTCTTAATTTGGCGAAAGGGTATTTAGAAGAAGTATCGGATTCTAAAGCACGCATATTTAGCTTGTTCAGTGTGCAAAGTTTATTGCGACGTTTATCTCTCGACTTTTCTGATTTGTATAAAAACGGATTTTTTTACGACAATATGAAAGGTGAACTGCAATTAAAAGATGGTCTGGTATCAACCAATAATTTTAGTATTAATGGTAATGCTGCCGATGTAAGCCTTTCAGGATTTGTCGATTTAAATAATCGGCTGATAGATCAACGAGCTTTAGTTACACCTAAAATTACATCAAGCTTACCGGTACTTGCCGGCTGGGCGGTTACTCCTGCAACCGGAGTTTTGGTTTGGTTATTCTCTAAGGTGTTCGAGCCTGCTATTGATGTTATTTCTAATATTGAATATCGAATTGTGGGTGATTGGGAAAATACTCAAGTAATTGAAGTGAGTAAATCAATTAAAGAAATTGAACTTACCGAAGAGCAACTTGAAGCGATTAAAAAAGTACAGCAAGAGCAAGAAGAACAGGAAAAAATTCTTGAAGAACCTAAAGAGCAATAAGATGCGATTTAACCGGGACTAAGCTTTTTCATAGGTCGGAGATTAAGCTCAATAGTATTTTATTAAAAGTTTGAAAGTTAAGATGAAAAATCAAATATTGAAAGTTGCCTGCATCCAAATGTGTTCTTCAGAGTCTGTAGAAGATAATCTGACTGAGGCCGAAAAACTTATTCAACAGGCCGCATTTAATGGTGCTAGTTTAATAGTTTTGCCTGAATACTTTATCTCTATAGATTCCGATCCAACCGCAAAGCTAAAATTTCAAGAACCATTAAACAAGGGTGTGATTCAAATTCAAATAGCCGAGTGGGCAAAAACTTATCAGGTTTGGATTTTCGCAGGAAGCATTCCAACTCAGTCTGATGATCCTAAACGTCCATTTTCTACTTTAGGTGTTTTCAATTCTGAGGGTGAGCTTGTAAGCCATTATCATAAGATTCACTTGTTTGATGCTTTGATTGATGATGCCAAAGGTGCTTCTCAGTTGAATGCTTATTTTGAGTCGAAATTCTGTAAAGCAGGGACCGTTCCTCAGGTTGTTGATACACCTTGGGGAAAAGTCGGCTTAGCTATTTGCTATGATTTGCGTTTTCCGGAGCTGTTTCAATACTATCAAAAAGAGCAGGTTGATTTAATAGTCTGTCCTGCTGCTTTTACCGTTCCAACCGGAGAGGCTCATTGGGAAGTGTTATTAAGAGCACGCGCGATAGAAACTCAAAGTTTTGTGATTGCCGCTGCGCAAGCAGGTGAACATCAAAGCGGACGCAAAACTTACGGTCATTCTATGGCGGTTGATCCTTGGGGAAACATTATCGGTGAGTTGCAACAAGAGCAAGGTATTTTATTGGCGGAATTAGATTTCAGTGAAGTTAAAAGAGTTAAAACCAATATGCCAATACTCCAACATAAACGTCTTTAATTGCGCTGTTAGTGTAAATTTTCTGATAACAGGGTAAGATGCAGTTTGTTTTTAGCTGTGTAGTAAAACAGAACTATGAATTCTTCTAATCCAGTCAAAGATTACTTTTTAAAGAGTGCTCAATTGGATGAGCACTTACTGAGTGACATCTTAAATTCAATTTTGACTCATAAAATTGATAATGCAGAGTTTTATTTTCAAAGTGTGAGACATGAATCTTGGGGACTGGAAGATGGTATTGTTAAAGATGCGAGCTTTCATGTTGATCGCGGTGTCGGGGTTAGAGCTTTAGCCGCTGAGAAAACCGGTTTTTCTTATTGCGAAGAAATTAGTAAGGCATCATTGGAACGAGCTGCTGCGGCAGCAAGAAGCATTGCGCCAGAAGGCGGTAAGCTGAAAGTCAAACCCATAATTCATTCTCAAGTCAGTCCTATTTACAGTTCGAGCGATCCGCTTTCTAGTCTTACAGAAGATCAAAAAATTGACTTGCTCAAACAGCTCGATCAAATGGCGCGAGCTAAAGATCCCCGAGTGACCCAAGTGATGGCTTCGTTATCGGGAGTGTTTGAACAAGTGTTGGTTATGGCTACCGATGGCACCTTGGCATCCGATATTCGTCCTTTGGTTCGAGTGAATGTTTCAGTGATTGTTGAGCACAATGATCGCCGTGAACGTGGAAGCGCAGGAATGGGTGGGCGCTATGATTTAGCCCAACTCAATAATCCGGCAACTTTAGATTCATTAGCTGATGAAGCCGTGCGCATGGCACTGGTCAACCTTGATGCTATTGCCGCACCTGCTGGTATTATGCCGGTCGTACTCGGAGCAGGGTGGCCGGGAGTATTGTTGCATGAAGCCGTAGGGCATGGATTAGAAGGTGATTTTAATCGTAAAGGCTCGTCTACCTTTTCTAATAGAATGGGTAAAATGGTGGCGTCGCCTTTGGTATCGGTGGTGGATGATGGCACTATTTTAGGTTCGCGCGGTTCATTGACCATTGATGATGAAGGCACTCCT
>JBFHSP010000039.1:0-18522 GCA_041591085.1 Kangiellaceae bacterium
ATGCAATAATTCTTTAACCCTCACCCTTCCCTCTCCCAAACTTGGAAGAGGGTGATTTCGCCTGATTGTCGAAATTAAGGCTGTCATTATGAGGAACGAAGTGACGTGATAATCTATTTTTTTGTGCAAATTAAAAAGAAGATAGTGACGGCGTGAAACGCATCAACACGTCAGGAAAATTCAAAATAGATAAAACAAAAAATTAGGCGAAAAAAAAAACCGCTTACAATGAAGCGGTTTTTTGAAATGATGGTGGGTCGTGCAGGAATCGAACCTGCGACCAATTGATTAAAAGTCAACTGCTCTACCGGCTGAGCTAACGACCCATTTCTTCGGCGATTATCTGCGAAATTCGCTGATTTTGCTACCGCCTGCTCAGTGAGACGCGTATTATGCGGATTTTCGAAATTAAATCAAGCGATTTATCAAAAAAAATCAAAAACTTTCAGTTATCACAATACAACGTTCATTTTTCAATCTGAGCTGACTATATTTACGACAGTTATGCATTCATAGAGCGTAATTGAGTAATCACTTTTGTCAGCTCTTCACAAGCATAGTCTATTTCTTCAATTGTGGTATAGCGTCCAACACTTAATCTTAAAGCATTGAGTGCGGCTTGATGAGATATGCCCATTGCGCGAAGTACATAACTCGGTTCAACCGATGCTGAGTTACATGCAGAGCCAGACGAAACTGCCAGATTATACAAACTCATTAACAGTGTTTCGCCATCAACACCATCTACGGTTATATTCAAAATACCTGGAGCGCAATGTTCAGCCGAACCATTACGATGAATGCCACCAAGCTCACTTAAATGATCCCACAATTTTTCTTTTAAAGCTTTTAGTCGAGTCATTTCTTCGGGTAATTGTTTAGCAGCGAGTTCAAACGCCTCTCCCATACCTACTATTTGATGAGTGGGCAAAGTTCCTGAGCGCATTCCCCGCTCATGCCCTCCTCCATGAATCAGCGCTGCCGGTTGATTGTCGGTACTTCGTTTTACAAACAAAGCGCCTATGCCTTTGGGTCCATACACTTTATGTGCAGAAAATGACGCCATATCAATATTTAATTCATTCACATCAAAAGGGATCTTGCCCGCTGCTTGTGCCGCATCAACATGAAAAGCAATATTTTTTGAGCGACAGAATGCTCCAATTTTAGCAATGTCTTGAATTACTCCAGTTTCATTATTCACCGCCATTACAGAGACTAAAACAGTGTTAGCCGTAACCGCCTCGGCTATTTGCTCAAGGGTAAGTAAGCCTTCACCATTAGGCTGTAAATAAGTCACTTTTACACCGTCAGATTCCAGCTTTTTACAGCTGTCTAAAATAGCTTTGTGCTCTGTCATGCAAGTGATAATTTCGGGTTGTTGAACCTGAGAGACTTCAATAATTCCTTTAAGAGCTAAGTTATCCGCTTCGGTGGCACCAGAAGTAAACACTATTTCGCGCGGATCGGCGCCAATACAATCGGCCACTTGATTTCGAGCAATATCAACCGCCTCTTCTGCCTGCCAACCATATCGGTGTGAGCGTGAGGCAGGATTTCCAAACTGACCATCAATAGTTAAAAACTGCCACATTTTTTCAGCCACTTGTTTATCAACAGGCGTTGTGGCGGCGTAATCAAGGTAAATAGGAGTGTTAATAGTCATAGTTTAGTTTCAAAAACTTTTAAAATTACGATCAAGATTTTCGGTTTAATTTGGATTCATCTAAAAAGTCTGCCGCGTCAATTCCCGGTAAAGGAACGGACTGAACTTCTATGTTGGCGGCTTTCAACGCATCTTGATAGTTTTTCAATTGAATATCTACCGCTCTTGAATGCTCCAACATACTTGAAATGACCTGCGCCACTGGATCATAACTAAAGTCGTTTTCACCGTATGCCTCAAACCCAATCAACTGTTCAATTCGTTTTCGATGCTCTGGGTTATTTCCATCTTTATCACGTACGACGTGTCCAGGAATTCCAATAACGGTGGCTTCTGCAGGGACATCTTTAATCACCACTGAGTTAGATCCCACTCGAGCGCCTCGCCCAACCGTTATTGGCCCTAAAATTTTGGCGCCAGCACCAATAACCACATCATCTTCTAAAGTAGGATGACGCTTTCCCGGATTCCAAGTAGTTCCGCCGAGGGTAACGCCATGATATAGGGTACAATCATTGCCAATAATCGCCGTTTCGCCAATGACCACTCCGGTTGCGTGATCAATAAAAAACCGGCGACCAATTGTTGCGCCAGGGTGGATCTCTACCCCTGTCAGCCACCGACCCAACATGCCAATAAAGCGTGCTAACCACTTTATTTTGTAGCGCCATAACCAGTTGGTCATACGATGGATCCAAATAGCATGCATGCCTGGGTAACAAGTAAGCACTTCAAACCAGTGCCGAGCTGCGGGGTCACGCTCAAATACGCTGTTGATATCTTCTTTAATTCGGGCAAAAAAGTTCAACGTTTGCTGTGGTTCGCTTTTTATGTCAGACCTTGAGTTCATGGACTAGAATCATCCTTTTTTCATGGTTCAAGTTTCGCCGATACTTGTGGCGAGTTTATTAGAGAGTTGCGAGAGCGATCAAACTTTTTCACTGAAGCTAAAAATCCTCTCAGTAATTGCACTTCGCTGCGTGTCAATTGTGCTTTATTTAATATCCTACGGAACCTAAGCTCAGCTAACTTAGGGCTTTGAGGATCGTAAAACTTGGTATGCTCCATTACTTGAAACCAGTGTTCTAGCATTTGTTCAACTAGTTCTGACTCAGCAAACTCATCTCCTGGCTCAATCACATGACTGGAAGAATCTAGCTCTAGGCCACTTTCTAACGCGGCAAGCCGTAACTCATAAGCAATTAATTGAATGGCCGAAGCTAAATTTAATGAAGAATAATCAGGATTAGTCGGAATCCACACATGATAGTGACATAACTGCAATTCTTCATTAGTCAGTCCTGAACTTTCGGTGCCAAATAAAAACGCCACGGGCTTTGCACTGTGCTCTTTGGCCAGTTTTTGCGCAAGCTCTCTAGGCTCAATCAAAGGCCAAGGAAAGCTTCGATTGCGAGCACTGGTACCAATGATCAATGCTTGATCGGCAATGGCCTCTTTGATGTTAGAGTATACCTGCGCCGCTTCAAGAACTTCATGAGCATTGGATGAACGCCGAGTGGCCTCTTGGCTAGGGAAATCTTTGGGGTTGACGAGCCGCATTTTGGAAAGCCCCATTACCTTGAGCGCACGCGCAGCGGCTCCGATATTACCGGGATGAGTGGTATGAGACAGGACAAATGAGATGTTTTGCAGCATAACAATAAATAGCAGAATGGTTAGCCGCTAAGTTTAACAGAAATAGCCTTCCAGACCGATGCGCTTTTTAGTCATACCCTCTTAATCAAAATTTTTGGACTATTTTTTGTTCAATTTTGAAAAAAACTTTGGTAGACTGCGCGCCGCAAAAGTTTGAGCTAGGTGTGGCTCGGCTTTAACTCTCATTTTTGAGCAACGTTCTTATACAAGGTGATCTCATGCATCCATTGCAAACCATTGCAGTGCGCGCTGCGCGCGCCGCTGGCGATACCATTCGCCGAGCCTCAGACGGAATTGATAAAGTTAAAACCAATGTTAAAGGTCGAAACGATTTTGTAACCGATATCGATCGTCGTGCAGAAGCCAAAATCATTGAGACCATCGAGAAAACCCATCCCAATCATTCATTTTTTGCCGAAGAATCAGGCCTATCGGGCATCGAATCATCTGATGTTCAGTGGATTATTGATCCATTAGACGGCACAACTAATTTTGTTCGAGGTATCCCTCACTTTAGCGTTTCAATTGCGGCTCAAGTAAAAGGCCGAATTGAAGTGGGTGTGGTATACGATCCGATCCGCGAAGAGTTATTTACCGCATGTCGTGGCAGCGGCGCTCAACTCAATGGCAAACGTATTCGTGTTAGCCAAGCCATTAGCTTAGAACAAACCCTTATTGGTACCGGTTTTCCTTACCGCAGCATGAATAAATTCGAAGAATATCAAAGCATTTTTAATAAACTCTACCCTCTTTGTGGCGATATGCGACGCGCCGGTTCTGCAGCACTTGATTTAGCTTATTTAGCCGCAGGTCGTTTTGACGCGTTTTTTGAATACGGCTTGCAATGGTGGGACATTGCCGCTGGAGCCCTTATCGTTACTGAAGCAGGCGGAATTATGGGAGATATTAAAGGCAACCCAAATTATAAAAATGCCGACTCTTTATTGGCAGCAAACCCAAAACTGATGAAAACCATTTTATCCACGATTTCTGCCGAATAACCTCTTTAGGTAGCCCTTTTACCTAGAAAGGGCTATACCCTAGTAAACCAGTTGGTTATTTACCTGAGTAAATTACTCAGGTAAAATACCCTCAGACTTATTGGGAGACCTTTATGAAGCTAACTACCAAAGGCCGCTACGCCGTTACCGCAATGCTCGATTTAGCGGTTCATGCCGAAGAAAAACCGGTGACCTTACAAGACATATCGACTCGACAAAGCATTTCTTTGTCTTATTTAGAACAGCTATTTGCCAAGTTAAAACGCGCTAACTTAGTAAAAAGTGCACGCGGCCCTGGTGGCGGTTATCAATTAAAACGCCCAACTGGAGAGATTGCTATAGCCATGGTGATAGATGCGGTTAATGAAAACACCGACGTGACCGCCTGCGGCAAAAAAGCCGACTGTAACGATGGCAAAACCTGTATTGCTCATGATTTATGGTGTGAGTTAAGCGATCAAATCCATTCGTTTTTAAGTGGCGTTACTTTGCAGTCGGTGATTGAAAAAAATCAACCGAAAAGCGAAACCGTTAAAATTGCTAGCTCGAAACCTGAAGTGATTAGAACCAGCAGCGCAACTCATAACACCTTTGTGTTAACCAATATCAGTTAGAGGCAAAATCTGCTATACTCCGCCGCCAATTTTAGGTGCGCTTAGTTAGCCAAAACGCCGAAACCAGGATTCGAATAACCTAAGTAAAGACTTAGGTGGAGAGAATAATGTCAGAAGTTATCAATCAACGTATTCAGAACGATTACAAAGCAGGCTTTGTAACTGAAATAGATGCTGAAACGCTGCCTCCCGGACTCAATGAAGATGTGATCCGAGCCATTTCCGCCAAAAAAAGCGAGCCAGAATGGTTGCTAGAATGGCGATTAAAAGCATTTAACACTTGGAAAACTATGAAAGAACCTGAATGGGCTCATCTCAATTTTCCAAAGATCGATTACAACGAAATATCTTATTATTCAGCGCCGAAAAGCATGGAGAATCAGCCTAAAAGTTTGGATGAGGTTGATCCTGAGCTTTTAAGAACTTATGAAAAGCTAGGAATTCCATTACATGAGCAAGAAATTCTTGCTGGCGTTGCGGTAGATGTGGTTTTTGACTCGGTTTCAGTTGCGACAACCTTCAAAGAAAAACTAAAAGAAGCCGGTGTTATTTTTTGCCCTATTTCTGAAGCCGTGCATGAATATCCAGAGCTTGTTAAGAAATACTTAGGTACCGTTGTGCCTATTCAAGATAATTATTTTGCAGCACTTAATTGTGCGGTTTTTTCTGACGGTTCGTTTGTTTATATTCCCAAAGGCGTACGCTGCCCAATGGAGTTATCAACTTATTTTAGAATTAACGAAGCAAAAACCGGGCAATTCGAACGAACTTTAATTGTTGCCGAAGAAGGCAGCCATGTAAGCTATTTAGAAGGCTGTACCGCACCAATGCGTGACGAAAACCAATTGCATGCTGCAGTGGTTGAGCTAGTAGCTCTAGATAATGCCGAAATAAAATACTCTACCGTGCAAAACTGGTATCCCGGTGATGAAAACGGTAAAGGAGGTATTTATAACTTTGTAACCAAGCGCGGCGTTTGCCATAACAATGCCAAGATCAGTTGGACTCAAGTAGAAACAGGATCGGCCATTACTTGGAAATACCCAAGCTGCGTTTTAAAAGGCGAAAATAGTATTGGTGAATTTTACTCAGTCGCTTTAACCAATAATTATCAGCAAGCCGACACGGGTACTAAGATGATCCACTTAGGTAAGAACTCTAAGTCGACCATTATTGCTAAAGGTATTTCTGCTGGAAAAAGTCAATCGAGTTATCGTGGGCTTGTTCGTATGTCACCAATGGCAGAAGGCGCGCGAAACTACACCCAATGTGACTCATTATTGATTGGCGATCAATGTGGCGCTCACACTTTTCCTTATATAGAAAGCAAACATCCATCCGCGGTTATTGAACACGAGGCAACCACCTCCAAGGTGAGCGATGATCAGCTGTTTTTATGTCAACAGCGCGGCATCGATCCCGAAAAAGCGGTTTCGATGATCGTTAACGGCTTTTGCAAAGAAGTATTTAAAGAATTACCGATGGAGTTTGCGGTTGAAGCCGGAAAACTTCTTGAAGTTAGTTTAGAAGGTTCTGTGGGTTAACCAACTATTCTCCCTCTCCCCATAATGGGAAAGGAATGAAAGAATTTAAATGTTTTCGTTGGAGTAAACATAAACAATGTTAAGTATTAAAAATTTAATCGCATCCGTTGAAGAAAAAAATATTCTTAAAGGGCTCAACCTTGAAGTAAAACCGGGCGAAGTGCACGCCATAATGGGCCCTAATGGTGCGGGTAAAAGTACCTTAGGTAATGTACTTGCTGTCCGCAGTGATTACCAAGTTGAATCAGGTTCCGCAACGCTTGATGGCAAAAATTTATTTGATTTAGAACCAGAAGAACGCGCAGCAGAAGGATTATTTTTAGCGTTTCAATATCCGGTTGAAATTCCGGGAGTCAGCAACCTTGAGTTTTTAAAAGCATCGCTCGATGCCATTGCCAAATACAAAGGTGAAACACCACTTGATTCGGTGTCGTTTATGAAAATGGCACGCGAAGCCAGCAAAGCAGTCAACCTTGATCAATCATTTCTGAAACGTGGCGTTAACGAAGGGTTTTCTGGTGGCGAGAAAAAACGTAATGAAATTATGCAAATGATGTTATTACAGCCTAAGTGCTGCATTTTAGATGAGACCGATTCCGGGCTCGATATTGATGCTCTCCAGGTAGTGGCAAAAGGTGTCAATGATTTGCGTGATCCTAATCGTTCATTTGTCGTTGTAACCCATTATCAACGCTTGCTCGATTTCATCGTACCTGATTATGTCCATGTATTAGCCGATGGCAAAATTGTTCGTTCCGGTGGCAAAGAGTTAGCTCTGGAACTTGAGCAAAAAGGATACAGTTGGTTGGAGCAAGGTGCAGCCTAATGAGCGAGTTACATCCTTTTATAGCAAACAGTATTAAGCAGTCTGGATCTTTGGTTAATGAACAAAGCCCGTGGCTATCTCAGTTTCGAAAAGTTTCAGCTGAGCAACTCTTAAACTGCGATTTTCCAAACAGAAAACACGAGCATTTTAAGTACAATAATTTAACAGCGTTGACTAAACATACTTTTGAATTGATAGATTCGAATACTCTGTCAAAAACCGCTTTATTTGAAACTTTTAATGAGCTTAATCCTGCAACCTTAGTATTTATTGATGGGCAATTACAGTCAACAGAGGGTTGTTCAATTACAGTGACCCCCATTGCAGACTTAAATGACTCGCAAAAACAGACGGCTCTTGATTTACTCAGGCAAGATAGAAAAAATTTGGTCACTGAAGTGCGTAATAGTTTATTAAGCTCTGGATTTTGGCTTGAACTTACTGGTGATGAAATGGTTCATGTAGTGCATTATTTCACCGAAGCCCACCAATTTAAGTCTAGCGCTAACCTTTGCCTATTTAATTTAGCCAGCAATCAAAAAGCGACGATTATTGAGCATTTTGTAACGGAAGAGAAACAATCGGTTCAGTCATTGCAGTATCAATCGAGCTTATTTTCCATTGGCAATAATGCAGAACTTACTCATTACCGCTTGCAGCTCGAGTCGGATCAAGCCATTCATTTTGGTTCAGTCAAATTTCATTTAAATCGTGATTCACGCTGTGAAAGTTTCCACATTGGCTTAGGTGGGGAATTAAAAAAAATCGATATTGATGCAATCCATAACGATAGTGGTTCTCACTTAAGTTTAAATGGCATTTATTTGGCAAAAGGCCACCAGCAAATTGACTACCACACCAACGTAGAGCATACCGCACCACATTGCACCAGTTCTGAAGTGTTTAGAGGCATTGTCGATGAAAAAGCCAAAGCGGTATTTAATGGGCGCATTCATATTCACAAATACGCGCAAAAAACATTAGCCGAACTGAGTAATAAAAATTTACTGCTTTCGACCGGCTGTGAAATCAATACCAAGCCAGAGCTAGAAATTTATGCGGATGATGTACGTTGTGCCCATGGAGCAACGGTAAGTCAAATGGATAAGAAAGCGCTGTTTTACTTACAATCTCGTGGCATTGAAAAATCTAAAGCAGAGCGCATGATAAGTTTTGGTTTTATTAATGAGTTGATTGAACAGCTCAAACATCAACCGGTGTCGGAATACTTAAAACCCGTTTTAGGCCAGTTATTTGAGCGTACTCAATAACAGCCAGTTAAATATTAGATTGAATAGTCGTTATGTTATTGAACACCGCAAATAAAGAAACTACCCATACTCAAAGAGAAATTACTTTGCAAAACTTAGATTTAAAAGCCATACGCAATGACTTTCCAATTTTGCATCAGCAAGTAAACGGTCATCCTTTGGTGTATTTAGATAACGCGGCGACCACACAGAAACCTCAAAGTGTGATTGATGCCATTAGCGACTATTACAGGCTCGATAACTCTAATGTTCATCGTGGCGCACATGCACTATCCGATAGAGCCACCGAAAAGTTTGAAAATGCTCGTTCTAAAGTTCAGCTGTTTATTAATGCGCCATCTCGTGAGCAAATTATTTGGACTCGCGGTACGACCGAAAGTATAAATCTTGTAGCGCAAAGTTACGCTCGCAATGTTTTAAACCAAGGCGATCAAGTGATTGTTTCTGCCATGGAGCATCATTCTAATATTGTGCCTTGGCAACTCGCCTGTGAAGCCACTGGCGCAGAGCTCAAAGTTATTCCTGTATCAGCCGAAGGCGAACTTGATTTAGAAGCTTTTAAATCCCTGCTAAATCCATCAGTAAAAATGGTATCGGTAGGCCATGTATCTAATGCGTTAGGATCAATCAACCCAATAAAAGAAATAATTGCATTTGCCCACGAAGCTGGAGCAAAAGTTATGATTGATGGCGCGCAAGCTGCTCCGCATTTTGCGATTGATGTGCAAGATTTAAACTGTGACTTTTATGCTTTCTCTGGTCATAAGTGTTTTGCACCAACTGGCATTGGGGTTTTATACGGCAAAAAAGAGTTACTCGAAATTATGTCGCCCTATCAAGGCGGCGGAGAAATGATTGAAGTGGTTAGTTTTGAAAAGTCCACTTGGAATCAATTACCTTATAAATTTGAAGCGGGTACTCCTAATATTGCAGGCGCAATTGGCTTAGGTGCTGCCATCGATTATTTGGCCCAGTTTAATCGACAAGATCTATTGGCCTACGAAGATCAGCTATTAAAAATTGCTACTGAAAAAGCGCAACAATTTGAAGGTTTAACCTTGGTGGGTACTGCCAAGCATAAAACCGGAGTGATGAGTTTTTTGCTCGATGGTATTCATCCTCACGATGTAGGCACATTAATTGATCAGCAAGGAGTTGCGGTAAGAACTGGTCATCACTGTGCTATGCCTATTATGAATCAATTTAAAATTCCCGGTACCATTCGGGCTTCGTTTTCTTTTTATAATAATGAAAATGACATTGAACGACTTTTTGAAGCACTTCAAAAAGCCAAATCCTTTTTGTTATAACCTTTGAGGTTTGAGCCTACTATGAGCGTTGCTACCTTTTCATTGAATGACATAGAACTGACAATGACAGACAAAGCAGTTCGTCATTTTAAACGTAAATTAGAAAAACAGCAGGAAGCCTCTGCCGTTCGCCTTTCGGTTAAACAAAGTGGCTGCTCTGGATTTATGTATGTACTTGATTATGTTGATCAAGGTCTAACAGAAGATAAATCTTATCAATTTGATGGCGTTCAATTATATGTTGCAAAAGATGCACTGGCGGTTTTGTCAGGGACAGAAATTGACTATGTCACTGAAGGGGTAAACAGCCAGGTTATGTTTAAAAATCCTAATGCCAAAGCCATGTGCGGTTGTGGTGAAAGTTTTACGCTATAGGAGCCGCACTGATGGAACGCAAAATGGTGGTAGCCCAGCAAGACTGCCCTGCTCGATTAGTACCTGCTGGCACCAAAATCGTTATTCCTAAAAACACCTTTGTTACCATTACCCAAGCTTTGGGCGGAAATTACACGGTTGCGATTAACGGTAACTTAGCGCGCGTTGACGGCACCGATGCAGCCGCATTAGGACTGGCCGCCCAAGAGTTTAATTTTACTCCTCCACCAGATGGTCAAATTGCCGAAGACCAAGTTTGGGAAGCATTAAAAACTATTTATGATCCTGAAATACCGGTTAATTTGGTCGACTTAGGCCTCATATATAAAGTTAACATTGATCACACGGAACAAACCGTTCGAGTTGATATGACCTTAACTGCACCTGGCTGCGGCATGGGTCCTGTGCTCATTTCAGATGTAAAATATCGCATTGCCAAAGTTCCTTTTGTAAAAAATGTTCAAGTTGAGCTAATATTTGATCCGCCGTGGTCGCGAGAAATGATGAGCGAAGAAGCTCAGCTCGAAACCGGGCTCTTTTTCTAAAAAACACTTATTATTAACGAAGCCTTTTTATTATGAATAATCCATTTGGTATCGCTATTACCGCCGAAGACGTTATTGGTGATTTAAGTTTTTTTGATGCATGGGAAGATCGTTATCGTTACATTATTGACCTGGGTAAGCAGCTCCCTCCCATGGATGATAAGTTAAAAACTGATGAGCGCCTCGTTCGTGGCTGCCAAAGCCAAGTATGGTTAGAGCCGGTTTTTGATGATGGCATTATGAGCTTTATCGTCGACAGCGACGCACATATTGTTCGTGGATTACTCGCCATGGTGATGGCCGCTTACAATGAAAAGACACCTGCAGATATTCTAGAATTTAATATTGAAGATTACTTCGCGCAAATCGATCTGGTTAAACATTTAAGTCCAACTCGTGGCAATGGTTTAAAAGCCATGGTGGAAAGAATTAAACAACTGGCCAGCGCAGCAGGATAATAGAAATAACTATCTTATCGCTTAATGCTTAACTCTTAATTAAGCATAAGAAATTGTTGACAATTGGGCTCTAATCAAACCCATTATAAAAAAGGCGATCAGTCAATTTCTAACTGCTGTATTAATTGTGTGATCAATTTTTTTAGCGGTCGATAAGGCTTTAAGTTAACGATAAGCGCTTTTATTAATGTCCTGTTAATAGATTTTGAAGTTACAGCATCTTCGAGTAATGCGACGGTTTCCTCTAATTCGGTTTTATTCTTAGAGTTTTCGAAAAGACTCTCTACAACTTCAGATATTTCTTCAAGTGTATCACTAATTGCTTGTGTTTTTTGATTAGCTACTTGTTGAAGAAATGCTTCTCGAGCTTGATGAGATTCATTAGTAAATATGGGTTTAGGGCTCTTTTTTAACATCCCTGTTACAATAAAGTCGGTCATATCGCAGACAAAGTCTGCCAATTTTTCACTTTCAATGCGCAAATTATCTAAAACAATACTAGCATCGAATTCTTGCATAACACCGTTAACCGCCACAACAATATCGGTTAACCAAGGATTAATTTCGTTGCCATAAATCGCCAATAATGATTGTTCCTGAGTTTTCTGTAACTTATAACGATACTCTCTAGCATAACTAAAAAATGCTTCGTTCAATTCAACGCCCGACCCACTCAACATCATTTGATTAAACTGCAGGTTTTCATTAATTTCATTGTAAAAAGTAAGCAATTGCTCTCGGTATTTTTGCCTTGGAGAAAGCTTTTCGCTGTCATTGATTTGCTTTATTTTGTCCCAAACCTTTTCCTCTAACATGCGAAAAATAGCCAACAAAATATCTTCTTTACTATTAAAGTAAAGATACACAGAACCTTTGGAAATATTGGCTTGGTCAGCGATCATTTGGATGCTGGCAGTTTTATAACCTCTTTCCAAGAACAATTGCTTTGCTGCCGTCAAAATGGCAGTTTTCTTTCCTTTTCCCATTTCAAACTCGAGTTTTTTAGATTTTTCAATAAGTTAGCATGATTTATCGGTCTTTTCATCATGAGCATTATATTTGGTAACAATTTCCAAGACCACCTGACTCAACCATAAATTGACCATGCGGTCATTTCTAAATTAAACTCCAGGCGTCACAGAAAATATGGAACAGCGATGTCGAAATTTCAAAAACTATTCAGAATAATTGGTTATGCCAAACCCGGAAAAGGGCTTTTGTTAACGATAGCCCTACTTTCAGTTATTGGAGCATCCACTTCTTTGGCCTTCCCGATGCTCACTCAACAATTGGTTGATTCATTCAGTGACGCTACATCAATTCCAACCTATTGGATCACAATAATTGGCGTCGCGTTATTTCTGAGCACGATTGCATCGGGGATAAATTACTATTTGATTGGAACTGTCGCAAACAAAATGCTCGTTAATTTACGAAGTAAAGTATTGAAAAAATCGATCTTTTTACCGGTTAAATATTTCGATGACAATAATTCCGCTGAGCCTGCAAGCCGAATTGTCAATGATACTGAAGTCATAAACAGTTTAGTTGCAGAACATTTTGAACCTTTTATTTCAGGAATACTTACTTTAGTTTCAAGTTTAATCATTTTGTGGATTCTAGATTGGCAATTAACCAGTGTGTTATTTGTGACACTAACACTTTCATTTTTAATCACTATTCCAGTGGCAAGCAAACTGACCCAGTTATCTAAATCAATTCAGAAACAAGAAGCCTCCTTTTTGAGCTTAATTACTGAACGTTTTTCACAAATTCGACTTATAAAATCATCTAATGCTGAATCGGAAACATTAGAAAGCAGTCGCAAAAATCTAAACTCACTATTTAATTTGGGACAAAAAGCAGTAAAAATCAGCGCGATAATGGCACCCATTTCTGGCATTACCATTATCTCTACTTTAATCGCTATTCTTGCTTTTGGTGCATCTCGTGTGAGTGAGGGAGCCATAACTATGGGAACTTTAATTGCGTTCATTCTCTATTTATTTAACATTGTTTTTCCAATAATCCAATTTACCTTTTTTATTGCTGCATTTAATAAAGCGGCTGGCGCAGCCGACAGAGTAGAAGAGTTATTAACAGAAATCGAAGATTCAGTTGATGAACAAACATTTTCCTCAGACATAAAAACATGGAATTTAGAGTTTAAAGAACTCGAATTTAGTTATTCGAAAGACAAAGCGCTATTTCACTCATTTAATTTAAAAATACCTGAAAAACAAACAGTCGCTTTTGTAGGAGAGTCAGGTTCTGGCAAGTCCACACTGTTTAGTCTATTGCTTCGTTTTTATAATCCAAACAACGGAGATATTTGCATCAATGGTCAGTCAATTTCCGGCATTTCACTGAGCAATTGGCGCGATAATTTAGCCTATATTTCCCAAGATACACCGATTCTTTCAGGTAGCATTCGAAGTAATTTAACGTTGGGAATTAAAGAAAAGCCAACTGATGAAAAAATTTATGAAGCGATAAACCTTGCACAACTCCAGTCCTTAGTTGACTCGCTTCCTGAAAGGTTAGATGCGCAAGTTGGCGAGCGCGGGGTTAAACTTTCAGGAGGTCAAAAACAACGGTTAGCCATTGCTCGTGCAATTCTGCAAAATGCACCTATTTTGCTGTGCGATGAAGCAACTTCCAGTTTAGATTCCGCTACTGAGCTTAAAATTCAACAAGCAATGTCTCAGCTTTCAAAAAACAGAACAACGTTAATAGCGGCACATCGGTTATCGACGGTTAGGGATGCAGATCTCATTGTTGTCATGAAGTCAGGCAAAATCATTGGCCAAGGAACACATCATGCACTTTACGATTCTTCGGAGTACTATCGAGAATTAGTTGATATTCAAATGGCCGTATCGGAATTAAATCAGGATAAAAATGAAGATGAACTAGAATATGCGTTCACATGATTAAGTTGCAATTTTACAGTTGAAAAAGTGGGGTTAAATACAAGCTCAATTCGCTAAATAGTACAATGGCTTCGCTAGGAGCTTCCGCACGACACCTGATTCCTACCGGCATCCTTAGCTTTGTATAACTGCAAATCTACTTCGCGTAGCGCTCCGTCTAACGAATCGGCTTTGCTTAAATTGGCAATACCTGCGCTAAAAGTGCACTTAAAGTCATATCCTTCGGGCATTTCGCTAGAAAATTCAGCCAATAGTCGTTCTGCTACAACAAGAGCGCCCTGTTCGTCAGTATGCGATAACATCATTATAAACTCCTCCCCTCCCCAACGAGCACAGCTATCAGAGGTTCGGCAGTTTTTCATTAAACACTCGGCCATCAGGCAAAGTGTTTTGTCTCCTGCTTCATGACCATAATCGTCGTTGACCTTTTTAAAGTTATCGAGGTCAATCAATACGATGCAGCTCGAGTAGGCATAGCGACGACATCTCTCAAACTCAATAGTAAGCTGCTTCATAAAGTATCGGCGATTATTGAGTTTGGTGAGAGGATCGGTCGCAGCTAGCCGTTTAATTTTGCTAGAAACCTTGGTGGCATGATAAGCAATAAGCACAGACGTTACTAAAAACATCGAACTGTAAATCCATTCAGACACAATCACGTCATTTTGTTTTAACCAATAAACACCCAAATATGAGTTCACCATATGAATAGTGGCAATCAACAAACTAAGCAAAACCGCATATTTGAATGTGGCGTACATCACCACGAAATTAAATGCGAAAAAACAAAGAATAAGAGCTACTGGTCTTATAGCCCCTAAAAATAGATCCCAAACCGCAAAAATGACAAACCAAAGACACACCTCTAACGCTAAAATTTGACCAGAAAAACGCTGGCTATAATGCGCTCGCTTAAATATTTGCCAAAAAATAAACGCATACGCAGCAACAATAGCTACCAGAAAATAATGTACAAAACTAATATCGTAAGTATTAACTTCAAACATGACCGATAAGTAAAGACAGATCATGCCTAAACCATACCCTACTAATGGCAGCAAGCTATTACCTATGATCAGTTTTCTAAATTTCTGATTACTCGGGCTTAAGTTGGGCATTGACTGGATGGGTTATTCACTAGGCGTGAATAAAGTATAGACGACAAATCATAGATTTTTTGATAAGTGTGATACTTCTTAAGATTGCCATTATTTCTAAGCTTATCAAAGAGTTAATATCCCCTGAAAACGATTACCTAACGCATAAATATCATGGACATTTAGACTATCAGCCTCCATCATGATTAAATCACTCTAGCAAGTTTATCTTAAACTAACTAAGGATCCCGCAGCTATGAAACAAATCATATCTTGCTCCATAGTCATTCAAGCGCAAAAACAGACCATTTGGGCTTTAATTACGGATATTGAAAACGCACAAAGGAACATTTCAGGAATTAAAAAGATTGTAATACTTAACCCAGCGGCTGATGGTTCAATCATTGGTTTAAAGTGGCAAGAAACTCGAGAGTTTATGGGAAAAGATGCGATAGAAGAAATGTGGATTACGGATGCCGTTGAAAACTCATTCTACGAAACGCGTGCTGAGAGTCATGGATGTATCTACAAATCTCGATTAGAGCTTAATGACACTGACAAAGGAACAAATTTATCGATGACCTTTTTCTGTGAACCGCAAACATTGGGCGCCAAACTTATGTGGAATTTAACAGGATGGATGGCAAAAAAATCTCTTAAAAAAGTTATTGAGCAAGATCTTTTAGATATAAAGCACGCTATCAGCAACAAATGAGATCTCATCCTTTTTGTCTTGCAAAGTAAAAATAACTGTATTTTTTGTTTAGCTTTTTAAACTATGATTTATATAAACCATTGTGTCAGTGACAAGTAACTCCAATTAAAATGAATATATTGAATCAAAAGAATGTAGGTTGAATTTTGCAATCAACCTTAATCAAAAAATTGATACTGCTAGCGCTCTCCCTCATTGGGCTGTCAGGTTTATTCAATGTAACCGGGTTTCATTTATCTAATGATTTTCGTGTTTATTTCAGCGAAGATAATCCAGAGTTATTAGCCTTTGAGCAATTTGAAAAGGAGTTTGGCTCGCATGACTCAATTGCTCTGCTCGTAAAGCCAAAGGAGATTAAAAAAGACTTTACTTGGCTTATGCCATCAACTCTAAATCAATTAGGCGATTGGACTGAAACCATATCACATTGGCCTTTTGTTAATAGAGTTCACTCTTTGCATAACTTGCCAATTTTATTTGGCAAAGATGATGAAGTGAGTCAGCACCCTATATCTTACTATATCGAACAACTGGACTGGGTTCAGCATCAGTTAAATAAAGATAAACATTGGCAAGGCTTACTACTTTCACCCGACAATCAACTGACTATGATTGTTGCTGAGCTCAACATTGATAAAACTCAATCGTCACAAGTGAAATCGATTATCCAGCAAGCTGAAATTCATGTTAAAGAGTGGCGCAGCGCATTTCCTAACTATGAGTTTTATTTAATTGGTAGCGTTGTATCTAACATCACTTTAGAGCGAGCGGTTCAACAAGATTTACTCACCCTAGTACCGATCAGCTATTTAGTCATCACCTTGTGTTTATTATTCTTTTTGCGCTCTATAAAAGCGACCCTACTCACTTTAATTGTCATAACCCTCAGTATTGTTTTTACCTTTACAGTTTACAGCTGGTTTCAATTAGAACTGACTCCGGTGGCAGGCTTTGTACCATCGGTGGTATTAACATTAGCGGTGGCCGATTGTGTGCATTATTTGAGTAGTTACCGCCATTTTTATTTAGAACATCGGCAAACGAATAGCTTTTCTCAAAACAATCTAAAACTAGCCGCAAACTATGCTAATCAAAAAGCTTTTAAAGTCAATTTAGCACCTATTTCAATCACAAGTTTTACCACCGCACTTGGCGTTTTAATGTTGAATTTAAGTGATAGTCCTCCTTATCGAGACTTGGGCAATATGGTGGCCATTGGCGTTATTTTCGCATGGGGACTTTCAATTACTCTGTTACCTTTATTCCTAGCTAAAAGTCCGATCTATTTTAAAGCTCAACAAAATACTCAACACTTTGCAGAAAAATACACTTTGTGGCTTAACAAATACAAACGCGTCGTGACAAGTTTTATTTTCTTATTAATTGGCTTTTGTATTTGGGGAATTACTCAAATTACCATCAGTGAAAACTGGAGTAAGTATTTTTCAAAACAGTTTGAATTAGCTCAAGCCATTGAGACTGTAAAACATCACTTTAAACGCTTACATCGTTACGAACTGATAGTGAGTAGCAAACAATCTAACGAAGATATTCATGACCCTAATTTTCTAACCTCACTTAAGGGGATTCAAGCATACTTAGAACAACATCCAAAAGTCATGCATGTACAAAGCTATGGTTACTTGCTGCAACAAATGAATAGAGCTTTTCATAATAATGACGATGCCTATAACACCGTGCCTTTAAATCGAGAATTGGCTGCGCAACTTCAGTTGCTCCTACAAATATCAGATACGAATCCTGATAACAGCGATTCATTTTACAACTTTGATAATAACGCGGCGCGAATAAGTATGCTGTTAGCGCCTATGCCTTCAGAAGAGCTGTTAGAGTTCGAGCATGAACTATTGCAGTTTACCCAGGCTAATTATCCTAATTATCTCGTTGCAATTTCTGGACTCGATCATATTTTTTCACACATTGCCGGTCGCAATATTCAAAGCATGTTGATCGGTAGTTTTGCCGCTTTATTAATCATCAGCATTCTAATCGGTGTGATACTTAATTCATTTTACTTAGGAGTATTAAGCCTAATTCCGAATTTGTTTCCGGCACTTATAGCCTATGGAATTTGGGGGATGACCAAAGGCTATATTGATCTCGCATTATCGGTAGTTGTGTGTATGAGTATTGGCATTGTAGTGGATGATACCGTTCATTTTATTAGCAAGTATGTGTATGCCCGTCAAACTCTTGCGTTATCTAATCATCAAGCGATAGTTTACGCTCTTAATATTGTTGGGTATGCTCTTATCGTCACCACCATTATTTTGGTACTTGGTTTTGCGGCCATATTGTTTTCCCCCCTAATTCCAACAGCCGCTACAGGTGCTTTACTCTGTATCACACTTGTTTCTGCCTTACTCATTGATTTTACATTAGTTCCTTTATTACTTCAGTTCAATTCCCGCCAGACAGCGGATTAATGATATTCCATCCAACTCAGTCATTTTTCAAAATTTTATTCTATACTAGATGTTCCAGTCGGGG
>JBFHSP010000040.1:0-18274 GCA_041591085.1 Kangiellaceae bacterium
AGTGTTACCAATTTACGGTGGACAACCTTATCCGCCACAGCTTAAACAGTTGGAGCGTGGTGTTCATGTGGTAGTAGGTACGCCTGGT
This sequence comes from Kangiellaceae bacterium, assembly GCA_041591085.1. GTDB lineage: Bacteria > Pseudomonadota > Gammaproteobacteria > Enterobacterales > Kangiellaceae > Pleionea. The sequence continues at coordinate 89 of JBFHSP010000040.1, forward strand.
CGAATTATGGACCATATGCGCCGTGGCTCATTAAAGTGGGATAGTTTGAAAACTTTGGTTCTGGATGAGGCCGATGAAATGTTACGCATGGGCTTTATTGATGATGTCGAGTGGATTCTAGAGCATACCCCCAAGCAGCGCCAAATTGCCTTATTTTCTGCCACCATGCCCAAACCAATTAAAAAAGTGGCTGAGCGCTTTTTAAGAGATCCTGAACATATTGTTATTGAGAGTAAACAAAAAACCGCCAGTACGATTGAACAGCTTTTTTTAACGGTTAGTAATAATTACAAGTTAGAAGCACTTACTCGAGTTTTAGAAAGTGAAAATTCTGATGCGACCATTATTTTTGTAAGAACCAAAATGGCGTGTGATGAGCTTTCTAAAAAATTAACCGCAAGAGGATTTGCTGCTGAAGCCATTCATGGCGATATGCAACAAAAACAACGCGAACAAATGGTTCAGCAGCTGAAAGATGGCAAAATCGACATTATTATTGCGACCGATGTCGCTGCGCGCGGTCTTGATGTGGAGCGTATCTCTCACGTTATCAATTATGACATTCCTTACGACTCTGAAAGCTATGTGCATCGCATTGGTCGTACGGGAAGAGCGGGTCGTAGTGGTAAGGCGATATTGTTTATCACCCCAAGAGAGCGTCATTTATTGCGCATGATTGAGCGTAATAACTCAACTGAAATTGCCAGAATGCAATTGCCGAGTGTTGAAACCATCAATGATGAGCGTACGCGTCGTTTCTTTGATGAAGTTCAACTAGCAATTATTGAAGGGGCTCATCAAGACTATTTGAATTTGATTGAACAAATTCAAAACGAACATAATCAGTCGGGTGTTGAAGTTGCGGCCGCTATTGCCAGCTTGATGTTTAAAGATAAGCCATTATTGCTTGAGTCATTACCCGATATTCCTCAAGAAGATGAAGGGCGAGATCGTGGACGTCAAGGTAAACGAGGCGAAAGAGGTGACCGAGGTGATCGAGGAGACCGTCAATCGGGTTCTCGTGGAAAAGCACCAATCAATACTAAGGCTGCTAATTTAAAAGGTGATCCCGATGTTCAGCTTGAGCGCTATGTGATTCATGTAGGCCGTGATCACGGTGTCAACCCTAAAAACATTGTGGGAGCAATTGCAAACGAAGGTGATATTAGCAGTCGTTATATTGGCGATATTAAATTATTCGATGAAGTTTCCACAGTCGATTTGCCTGCTGGCATGCCAGCCGAAACGCTTTCTATTTTGAGTAAAGCCCGAGTGTGTGGTCAGTCTCTTAATATTCAATTAGCTTCTGAATATGCTCAAGGTGATTTTTCCGGAGGTTCAAAAGGCCGCTCAAAAGGTGGTGACGGGAAAAAACGTGGCGACGGTAAAAAGAGAAAGGGTGGTAGTAAAAGTAACGCCAGCCAACCAAGAGAAAAATCTTTCGATAAAAAGCCCAAAAAGAAGAAAAAGAAAGAATAGACTTCTCGAGATATTCTTTTCGTGATTTTAAAAGACTGTTTTTAAATGTTTTACTTGGCATTTGGGAGCCGTCTTTTATTTCGGGATAAAGACGGATTTATTACCTAGAACTTCCTTAAGAAGATTGATGTCACATGGCTCATGTAATAAAAAGCCTTGTAAAAAATCGCACTTTAAATCCTTAAGGAAGTTGAATTGCTCAATCTCTTCAATACCTTCAGCAGTGACCTTCATACCAAGTGAATGACTCATACTGATAATAGCCGCCACTACTTTTTTCTTATCTTTGTCTCGGGTGACGTTTTCAATAAAACTACGATCAATTTTAACGGTATCTAATGGAAAATCATGTAAGTAACTGAGTGATGAAAACCCAGTGCCAAAGTCATCAAGAGCTATCGAAATTCCCTGATTATGCATTGCTTGCATATAGGATATAGCAGCATCATTATCGTACATAGAAACACTTTCCGTTACTTCAACTTCAAAATGAGAAGTAGGAAATGATTCTGAGGTTAAAATGGCCAGTATGTTGTCAACCATGTCGGCTTGTTGAAACTGCAATGGAGATAAATTAACCGCCATTTTTCCGGTAAATAAGTCTTGTGCAATAAGAGGTTTAATTTCTTGGCAGGCTCGCCGAATGATTTGTTCGGATAATAAATTAATAAGCCCCCGCTCTTCGGCTATGTGGATAAATTGAACAGGACTAATCCAACCGAGCTTTTGGTTATACCAGCGAGCTAAAACTTCAAGGCTGTCTACTAGCCCTGTTTCGGTGTTTATTTTGAGCTGATAAAACGGAATAAACTTATTGGTTTTAATATCCTCTCTAATTTCTTCGGCTATTTCAAAATCTTGGCGAGCTTTCAAGTTCATTTTTTTGTTGTACCACTGAACTCGTTTATATTTATTCTTTTTAGCTTCGTACATGGCGGTATCGGCATTTCTAAATAATCGCTCAAAACTTAATCCATGCTGAGGAAAAGAAGCAATGCCAATACAACAGGTGGCTCTTAGTTTGTATTCATCAATATCAATCGAGTGATTTACAAGATCACATATTTGGATGGCAATATTCTTGATAAAATCGGCCGATGCTCTATTAGGTTGAATGCAATACTTTGCAACGTAATTGGTGGGTAATAGAATCAGAAATTCATCGCCTCCCAGACGAGCTAATGTTATTTCGTGATCTAAATGCATCCTTAAATTTTGCGACATCTTTTGTAAAAATCGATCACCTACACCGTGACCAAGTGAATCATTGATGGCTTTGAAGTTGTCTAAATCCATAAACATAAGGGCAAAAGATTTAAATTTTTCCTCAGTCGACAATTGAATTTCATTTTCTACAAGACGCTCAAAGTTGCTTCTATTTGGGAGCATGGTGAGCTCATCAAAAAATGCCAGCTCTTTGAGCTTTTTCTCATGTTGCTTTCGTTCAGTGATATCAGAAAGAATCGCGACAAAATGAAACTTTCCTTGGTTTTGATTTGAAGTCAGGTTGTTTTCTTGTATTTTATCGATAACTATTTCGACCGGAAATACTTCTCCAGACTTTCGAGAGGCATACAATTCTCCTTGCCACTTGGTTCCATGCTCAACACTATCTAGGATTTGAGCAAAGTTTGTGCTAGTAGGTTCATCTGTTTGGGGTAATGAAAAATATTTACCCATCATTTCATTTTCGCTAAAACCGGTCATTGCTAGGTAGCCTTTATTAACCGAAGCGATTTTATTGTTAAAATCGAATAACAATACGCCTTCTGAAGTGTTTTCAAATAGCTTTGAAGTCACAGAAAGTTGCTCGTTTTTTTCTTTAATGGCTCTAACTTCGCGAATTCGCTGCCAAGCAAAACTGGACAATATTAAACAGGTTATAAAAATATAAAGAGAGTAAGCCCACCAAGTTTTCCAAGGAGGAGGCTCAACAATAATGGTAAGCTTGGTCGAGTTGTCATTCCATCGATTAAGATGATCTGAAGCTTTAAGCTCGAACTCGTAGTGCCCCGGATCTAGGTTAGTGTAAGTTGCAAACCGTCGATTGGAATTGGTGTAAAGCCATTGTTGGTCAAAACCGTGAAGACGGTAAGCAAACTGAGTATATCTTGGTTCTAAAAAGTCGAGTAATGCAAAACCTAGAGTAAAATGAGTTAAGTTATGGTGAAAGACCAACTCTTCGGTAAATTGAATACTAGAATGATTTAAAGGCGTTTTTTTGTGGTCTGCATCGATTAGCGCGTTTTGATTGTTAATTAACAGTTGATTAATCAATGGTTTTCTATTTGTTTGTTCTAGGACGACTTCATTTGGATTAAAAAAAGTCACTCCTTGAAAGCCTGAAAATACCAATATACTTGAAGAGGCGGCTCCTAGCCCTACCGAATAATCTGAGAGCACTCCATCGACTGGACTGAGGTTAAGGATTTTTTCGGACGTGGCATTTAATACGCTTACGCCTTGAGTAGTCGAAATCCAAATATCTTCTTTGCTTTTTCCAATGTAACCAATGGCATTGGTACTGAGTCCTTCGTTTTGTCCAAAAGATTTAACCGAGGGTAATTCACTCATTGTTCGTGATTGAGCCCACTCTAACTTTAGTACTCCCAAATTTTGAGTTCCTAGCCAAAGCGTTTGATTGTTATCTGGAAGTATTGACTGAATGGAACTGGTGTTTAATTGTTTATTGAGTGCGCTTAAGTCATATAAAGTGAGTTGAGAAGAAATATAAAGTAATCCCTTGTTTAAACTTGCAATCCACCAACCGTTAAGAACAGGATCTTTAATGATTCCTTGTTCTGTTATAGATAAAGAAGATGCTTTTTCTTTATCTATGCTACCTCCAAATAAGAGAGTGAGTTCATCGAGTTGTTCATCAAAAAGCCACAAACCTTGGTTTCTTGTTCCAATCAGAAAAGCGCTGGCTGAAACTTGAGCCATGGCGACTATTTGAGGGTAAACTTCAAGCGTATCAAACGAAACCTTTTTACCAGAAGAGGCAGTGTTGTCTGACAGCGCATTTCTGAAAAGACCATTTTGATCACCGTAAATCCATACACTGCCTTGTTGATCGGTAAATATAAAACGAATTCGACTTTTAGAGTTTGGACCAAATATTTCACTGGGCGTATATCGCGCCAACATTGAAAATTGGTTATCGTACTTGAGTAAAGAAGAATTATTAGCTATCCAAAATGATTGGTCGAAGTCAGAAAAGTGAACACTGGAAACGGCTGTTTCTGATAAACCATTGGCTTGATTAAATTCAGCAAGTAATTTGCCAAATTGCCTTGCTTTTAATGAGGTGTAATTGAGGCCCTGTTCCCAAGTGCCAACATAGAGTGTGTCATTAGATACTAAAACAGAGCTGACGCTAAGATCATTCAAGCCAATGGTATTGTTTTTAATTGGGCGATGAACAAAGCTTTCAAGGCTATCTGTATTGAGTTCAATTAATCCTCCGCCAATTTGCGCAATCCAAAGCGTGTTCTCTCCAGATTTTGTTAAGCTATTGAATCTGAGTTTATTGTTTGCATTTTTAATTGGCACATGCTCAATTTGATTGGTTTTTAAATTGAGTCGGTGTAAGCCTCCGCGGTAGGTACTGATCCATATATACTCACCTGAATCGGTTAAAATATCGGTGACATTATTATCATTAAGCCCATGTTCTGTAGTATAGGGAATATTTTCTAAAGTTTTCGGATCGAACAGGCTTAGCCCTGCTCCTGGAAATCGTAAAAAAGGGGTGTAACTATAGCCTAGCCAAAGTTTTCCGTTGGGAGCTTCTTTAATAATTCGAACGGTATTGGAATTAAGGGTTTTGATTTGGTTACCGAAGTTTTGAAAACGAATGAAGGAGTCTGTTTTTGGGTTGTATAAATTGATCCCCGCTTCGGCGGTCGCAGCCCAAACTTGTCCTTTACTATCGACTAAAATATCAAGTATTTGGTTACCTGACAGACTGGCTTTATTTGATGGATCATGACGATAATGGGTAAACTTTTCTGTTTTTGGGTTATATCGACTCATTCCTCCACTTGCCGTTCCAACCCAAAGATTGCCTTGATTATCTTCCGCTAAAGACCAAATAAAATTGTCAGAAATACTATCAGGGTTGAGTCTATCGTGGGTAAAGACTCTGGATTCATAACCATCAAATCGATTCAGTCCATCTTGAGTAGCTAGCCAAAGATAACCATCGCTCGTTTGCACCATATCAATCACAGAAGACTGACTCAAGCCTTGTTCTTTGCTAAGCGACTTAAAAAATAATGGCTCTCCGACAGCTAACAACCCGTTAGAAAAGATTAAACAAAAGAAAAAACACAGCGTTTTATTCAAATTGCTGCCGACTAAACCCATAGTTTTACGCAGTCCGTGGTATTGATTGCTGAACCCCATTAAGTACGATCAATTTACACTCATCTCATATTTTTATAAGTGTAGTCTAATCTCAAGTTTTTATATTCTTAATAACGGAACTTTAAGTGCGTTAAGATAAGATTCAAAAGGAGCTCATTTGGCTTAATCCGTTAGTTGGGTTTTATTGGCTTTTGTCCTTCATATTGTGGTTTATCGGAATAGTGTACTTTGCCTTTTTCATCGACCCATTTATAAATTAAAACAGGTTCAGATGCGTTGAAGGATTGCGATGTACTGGGAGTTTTCAAGTGTTCAGCGCTGTTGGACCTGACTTCTTGGTATTGAATATTGATGTGGCCTTGGCGTAATTGCTGTTTAAATGCTTCAGCATCAGCAGATGCAACTCTTTCAAAAAGTTGCAGTAATCGGTCATCATTTAAAAGTTGAATAAAACGGCCTTGTTGTATTTGTTCTCGGATAGCAGCACTCGAAAATATCGATTGAATTTCAGGATCAAATTGAACAAAACGAGCTTTCGCCCAAATGTCAGCAAAAGCTTCCGCATGGCGAAGTGGGGTATTGTCGTTTTTAAACCGATCTTGGGTTAACTGTTGATAGTTAGGTTGGCGAATTAACTGTTGAAACTCAGGCATCATTGCAATTTGCTCAGGCTCTAGGCTATCAAATACTTTTTGGTTGCTAATGTTGTTAAAAAGAGACTTAAATTCATTGGATTGAGTCATTTTTTCAATGTGATCCATCGTAACCTGAGGGTTTTCGATAAGTTGTACACTCAGATCATTAAGTTCGTTCGAATCCGACGCCATTGAAAGCATTTGTTTTGCTCCAAAACCCACCAAGTGATTGGCAAGTTTCTGTAAAGTATCTTTAGATTGTGGATCGGCTAACGGTGCTACATTATTGTCAAAATCCTCTGTTAATAAGGATGAAAATGGCTTAGAGGGAATAAATGCCAACATCCACACGGCGATTAATCCAATCACCGAACCCACTGCAGAAGCAATCAAGGCGCCACCAATTCGTTGATTCATTCTGGGAGAATGGGTGGAAACACCGGCCCATTTAAGCAAAAGGGTTATTAATAAATTACTGATGGATGAACTTGCTAAGAAGACCAAACAGCCGCTTACGGCTAAGGCCGCAAGTCCTCTAATCTCGGTAAAACCTTTTAACCAGTCGGCTACAGGCTCAATCAATACAATGGTTGCAACGTATGCAATGGCCAGCGATATGATACTAAATACAAACTGAGCCGCGCCTTTTCTGAACCCTTGAATAGCAAAAAAAGTGACCACAATCAAAAAGACAATTTGGTGAGTAGCCATGGTATAGCTTCCTTGAGCTCTAAATAGTAGCTTGAGTATAACGAATCTTGAGTTAGCGCTTCTAGACCTAGGCAAAAAACTGCATAATTTTTTCCGTATGATTGCCAAGCTATTCAAATGGGATTGATTTGTCTCAAAGCGAAAAATTTTTTATTTGCTAGATTAATACTGTCATAATTTTGTTTATTTGCTTGTTAACATCCAGTTTTAAGTGAGTTCCACATGGGAAAAGAGCAAACATCGCTTACAGCAACAAGGTTGCTGATAGAGAATGCGGGATGCGCTAGTTGTGTCGCAAAAATTGAAAGTGCACTCAATTCCCATGACGGAGTTGAAAGTGCGGTGATGAATTTTGCAGATCGCAGTGTCAGTGTATCGAGCTATTACGATTCAACTCATTTAATAGAAATCCTTGATAAAGTAGGCTATCAGGCTCGTGAACTTGCTTCTGATGATTTAAGCGAACAGATCGAATTGCAACAGCAACTCGACCAAAAAGCCTTTCGTAATCAGATCGCACACGCTCTTATTGCCATTGTATTTGGCGTAATACTCATGCTGTATGGCATGGTGTTCGACTCTATGTTGATTCTCTCAAATAATGATCAAATCGTTTGGGGTGTTTTGGGTATTATTACTTTAGCCGTGATGTTCTTCACTGGCTCTCACTTCTTTGTCAATGCTGGGCGCAGCTTAAGATATCTTCAATTCAACATGGACACTTTAATCGCGTTAGGAACAGGGTTCGCTTGGATTTATTCGGGATTAGTGGTTGCGATCCCAGAGTCGTTTCCTATGGTTGCTCGCCATGTATATTTTGAGGCGGCGGTGATGATCATTGGATTTATAAACCTGGGTAAGGCGCTTGAAATTAGAGCAAGAGGCAAGTCTTCCGAAGCCATTAATAAGTTGCTAAATCTTCAAGCGAAAACGGCTTCGATTGTAAAAGGCGATTTAGAGATCGTAATTCCAGTAGCAAGTCTAAAACAAGGCGATGTTATTCGTATTAGGCCAGGCGACAAAATTCCGGTCGATGGAGTGCTCGCAGAGGGTCTCAGCTATGTCGATGAGTCTATGTTAACCGGAGAGCCTACGCCTGTTGCCAAACAACCAGGAGACTCTGTAGTTGGCGGTACGGTTAATCAACAAGGGGCTTTTTTAATGCGTGCTGAACAAGTTGGAAGCGAAACAGTGTTAGCTCACATTATCGCAAGCGTTCGCAATGCACAAAACTCTAAACCTGAAATTGGTAGACTCGCTGATCAAATATCAAGTGTCTTTGTGCCTGTGGTTATTATGATTGCTATTTTTAGCGCAATCATTTGGAGTTTGTTTGGACCCGAACCAAAAGTGACTTACGCTTTTGTGGTTGCAACCACTGTGCTAATCATTGCATGTCCTTGTGCATTAGGTTTAGCTACCCCTATGTCTTTAATTGTTGGTATTGGAAGAGCTGCTTCAAAAGGAATATTGATAAGACAAGGGGATGCGCTCCAAACCGCATCAAAAATTTCAACGGTGGTGCTTGATAAAACTGGAACGGTCACAGAAGGCAAACCAAAAGTAACTCATATAGACACCATTGATGGTTTTTCTGAATCAACCTTATTGCAATATGCTGCAAGTATTGAGGTGATGTCTGAGCATCCACTGGCTAGAGCGATTGTTGAGCATGCAAAATCAAAGAAGTTACCACTTTTAAAAGTTGAAAATTTTAATTTATATACTGGAGCGGGTATTTCCGCTGAGCTCAATCAAAAAAGAATTGCGGTGGGTAATGAGAAACTGATGACTGATCTTAAAATCGCTCACCAAAAGGCAGCCCTGCGAGTTGATCAACAAGCGATCCTTGGAAAAACATCCGTGTTTGTTGCAGAACATGATCGAGTTGTGGGAGTTATTTCTATTGCCGATCCCATCAGAAAAGACTCTAAAGAAGCCATTGCAGTGTTACATGCTATGGGTATATCAGTCGTTATGCTAACGGGCGATAATTCCATAACGGCTAAAGCGGTTGCTGAAAAAGTCGGCATATTAAAAGTGATAGCCGAGGCGACTCCGCAGAAAAAACTCGATGTCATTACTAAGCTCCAAAGTCAAAATGAAGTGGTGGCAATGGTCGGTGATGGCATTAACGATTCGCCCGCTTTAGCTAAAGCCAATGTAGGAATTGCGATGGGAGAGGGAACCGACATCGCGATTGAGAGCGCTGATATTACATTGCTGAGAAACTCGTTGCATGCAGTGGCCGACTCTATTTCAGTGAGTAAAGCAACACTTAGAAACATTAAACAAAATTTATTTGGTGCATTTATCTACAACTCTTTCGGGATACCTATTGCCGCTGGCGTGTTGTATCCTTTTACAGGAATGCTGTTGAATCCGGTTGTGGCTGCTATTGCAATGGCTTTTTCTTCTGTTACCGTTGTTGCAAATTCAAATAGGTTAAACCGACTTTGGAAATCGAACGTATAATGTGATTTGTGTAAAAATAAATAGCTGGACTAAAGTTATTGTTTAAACAAATCAGCTTGATGAGTACTTAATTGAGCTTCAATTTTTAAATCGTAAAGGACAATCATGATCAACACCCTTTTAGATGAATACAAAAGATTTATTAAACTAGAATCTGCCGGAGGTATCACTTTATTAATAGCGGCAATATTTGCGATCATTTTTGCAAATACAGGCTTAAGTGTTGCCTATGATCGAATAATAGAATTGCCAGTTAAAATCCAAATTGGCGAATTTGAAATAGCTAAACCATTGCTGCTTTGGATTAACGATGGTCTGATGGCTATTTTCTTTTTTCTTGTCGGCCTTGAATTAAAACGCGAGTTTTTAGAAGGCGAATTGTCCAATCCTACAAATTTAATTTTGCCAGGATTAGGAGCATTAGGCGGCATGTTGGTCCCTGCTCTCATTTACTTATGGTTTAACCATGATGATCCTATTGCGGTACAAGGTTGGGCCATACCTGCTGCAACCGATATTGCTTTTTCTTTAGGTATTTTAATGTTGCTTGGCAGTCGAGTACCGCTTAGTTTAAAAGTTTTCTTGGTGACACTGGCCATATTTGATGACGTGGGCGCAATTATAATTATTGCTCTTTTCTATACCAGTCAAATCTCAATGGAGGCTTTAATTACGGCGGTCGTCTGTTTAGGAATATTGGCTGCTCTAAATAAAAAAGGCGTAGCAGATATCCCTTGGTATGTTTTCATAGGGATTGTGATGTGGGCGGCATTATTAAAATCCGGCGTCCATGCAACTTTGGCTGGAATTGCATTAGCGTTTTGTATTCCAATGCGAGACTCGAATAATCCAGATTATTCACCGGTGAAACATCTAGAACACAGTTTGCACGGATTTGTTGCTTTTGTGGTACTGCCTCTGTTTGCATTTGTTAACGCGGGAATAAGTTTTGCCGGAGTCACAACCGAGCAACTTTTTCACAATGTACCTTTGGGTATTTGGGCTGGATTATTTATTGGGAAACCCATAGGCATTCTCGGCTTTATTTCAATTGCGGTTTTGTTTAAGTGGGTCAAGTTACCAAGCGATATTAATTGGGGAGCTTTGTTTGGATTATCACTTCTTTGTGGTATCGGGTTTACCATGAGCTTATTTATTGGCGGCCTAGCATTCGAAGAAGCGGGGTTTCAAGATATTGGTAAACTTTTCGATGAAAGACTGGGTATTTTATTTGGCTCACTCATGTCGGGTATTGCAGGGTTTATTATTTTAAAACTCTCTCTTAAAAATAATGTTCAGCCAACCAACAATTAACGAGCATGTATTCTGAATATGGAGCAATCAGAACTATTACTTAATACGGAGATAAACCAATCGCTTGCTCATTGAATAGCATTGGTGCAGCAAGCGGCTGTTGCTTTAGGGATGGCGTTAGTGGCACAACAGTAATTTCCAGAGGTAGGGAAATTACTAATGAATGTAATTACTGCTAGTTCTTTCTTTTTGGAATTGATTAGACTGGTACTCACTCGAGTTTCAGTTATTTATTCAAATCGAGCTTAATTTCAAGACAGTCCAGTCTTAAATCAAGATTAAAAGGCTGGCTAACAAATAACGCAGCCAATTCAAACTTTTTTGATACTTCTATCGTCAAACCTTCGATTAACCACTAATAATTAAAAAAGGGACTGCCGAGTGATCTTTAATACACCTATATTTTTTGCTTTTTTCTTGGTGTTCTTCTTCTTTTACGGTTTTGTGTTTTTGAAACATAAGCCGAGAATCTACTTCTTATTGATAGCCAGTTTAGTGTTTTATGGCGCATGGAACTACCACTTTATTCCGTTGTTGGTTGGTAGCGCGGTGGCCGATTACTTTATTGCCCAGGCTATTTTTGCTGCTGGTAATGTACGCCATAAAAAGATGTTAGTGACGCTTTCTTTGGCTATCAATCTGGGTATTTTAGGATTATTTAAATACGCCGATTTTGTTTTAGAGTCGGTGGCCGACTTTATGCTGCTGTTTGGTTATCAAGCAAATATTCCTACTTTGGCCTGGGTATTACCGGTTGGTATTTCGTTTTATACCTTTCAAAGTCTTAGCTACACCATTGATGTGTATCGCGGAGATATGGAGCCTCGCAAAGGCTTAGTTGAATTTACCGCCGCATTGTCATTCTTTCCTCAATTGGTGGCGGGTCCTATTTTGCGAGCAAGGCAAATTTTGCCGCAAATGCATCAATTTAGTTTACCGAGCTGGCATGAAGCAAAGTATGGAATGTTATTAATTACCGCAGGTTTGCTTAAAAAGACCTGCGCCGATTTGCTCGCGGCGCCCGTTGCTAAAGCTTTTGCTGTACAAGAATCGGTAAGCTTACTGGAGTATTGGACCGGGGTGCTCGCATTTGCCGGACAAATTTATGGAGACTTTGCAGGCTATTCTGATATGGCTATAGGCATTGCCTTATTGCTGGGTTTTAAAATACCTTTGAATTTTAGAGTACCGTATTTTGCAGTTTCCCCGGTAGATTTTTGGCGCAGGTGGCATATTTCTCTTTCAAGTTGGCTTCGCGATTATTTATATATTTCACTGGGCGGCAATCGAAATAATCATCGTACTCGAAATGTATTTATCACCATGTTACTGGGCGGCTTATGGCATGGCGCTGCATGGACATTTGTCGCTTGGGGTGCTTTTCATGGCGTTATTATTACCTTAACCCATTACCTATCGACGTTACCAATATTTGCCGCATGGCATTCAGGCAATGGTCGCGGCATTATGGTTATTAAGTGGGCAATTACCTTTTATTTGGTGCTTATCAGCTGGGTGTTTTTTAGAGCAGAGTCACTAGCTGATGCAGGACAGATTTTGCTAGCCATGCATGGACTGGCTTCGGTCAGCTTGCCAATTGCAGAAACCGTGCAATGGATTATTTTTTCGTTGGTGGTTTTAGCGGTTGGTTTAATGCACTGGATGGATTCTGGCATTTTAAAAGGAGGCGAGCGATTTGTTGAAAAGCCTTGGTGGTTTTGGCCGTTGATGGTGCTCGCACAAGCGGTATGCTTGCTCATTGGAGCGCCCAGTGATGAATTCATCTACTTTCAATTTTAAGGAGAATAAACATGACTGATCCGTTAAACAGTGTATCTGAAATGCAGACTCCTTTAATGTCAAATGAAGCATCTCCTTCGGATTATCGCAGAATTAATTTAAAGATTTTTCTCAGCATTTTAGGTGGGATGCTATTGGCATTGATCGCTATTCGACTGTTTGCAATGGCAATGGGCGCGAGTGGCGAAGCGTTTATTGGAAGACCCCTAGGTGCATTGAGTTACTTACCGCAAATTGTTCAAGAGCCAACTGATCAAGTGATGGTGTTTGGATCATCGATGGTTGATGCTGGTTTTTCACCGCGTCAGTTTGATCGGGAGTTAAAAGAGCAGGGGGTTGATATCAAATCATATAACTTTGGTTTTGGGGGATTAAATCCTTACTTTCAAGATCTGCTTGCTCGTAGAATTAAAGAACATTATTTGCAAAATAATAAACGTCTTAAATTAGCGGTGATTGAATTTAATCCTTTTCAAACCACCCAAACTCGATATCAAGGATCTCTCGCTGCTATCGATGCTTATTTTGGAATGCTAAGCAATGAGCAAGAGCGTTTTGATTTATTATTAGAAGATCCTACTCGAGGAATATTGGTTTATGACATCAAGTATTTAAGAGATAGCGTATCTGCCGAAATGGTCACGTTTTATTTTGGACAAGCTTTTCGAAGTGGGCGGCCAAAACCAAACATGGAGCCCGAAACTGAAGCAGAAGTGGCAAGACGTCGAGACGTCAATGACAAGCTTGAAGGACGTTTCGAACAAGATTTTCCCGATTACGTCAACGAACCTTGGTCATTTGCGTGGCAAGGCGGCGGAACCATTCCCCAAGAGCGCAGTGACGAAACGGTTGAACTCATTCATGAATATTTTGCTTCATTGCGCACCGAATATCGGATGCAAGCGGATAAACTGTGGCGAGCACAATCGGCTGACATTATCGAGTTAAACTTCGAGCCCATTTTGGTGGAATCGTTTATTCGCATGGTTAAAGAGTTTCAGCAATTTTCCGATGCGGTTGAAATTATCATGTTACCCAAAAACAGTCGCTATATTGTCAATTCACCTGAAGCATTGGCGAGGCAACAAAACGTTTTAAAGCAAATATATCAAGCAACGGGTGTAACGGTAAGAGACTTTCAAAACATTCCTGAAATAACGCCCGATATGTATTCCGATACGACTCATTTAGCTCGCTATAGCGGCGACGTAGCATTTACGCATTTTTTAGCAGAGTATTATGGCGAACTGCTTAAAAAGTGAATTATAACTATAATTAACTAGAAGCTAACTCAAAGAAGTTTGGTTTTTCATCTATAACGAGTTTTTGAGATGGCTTCTAAACAAAAGTGAGATTTTGATCAAAATCATCAACTGTAAGGACAAAATTAAAAGGACAGCCCCTTTCTAGTCAATACTAGCTGGAGATTTGTAACAGTTTTTTGAACCTTAATTACAACCTTCGTCACACAGAATACTCTTGGGTTGTCACAAATTGAAATTAGAATGAATTGGGGTTCTAAGACTAAATCTTTTTGCATAAAAGCCAGTACAAGTGAATTTGAGGATAGTCAGTATAGGCTTTTTAAACCTTAAGCTTTATCGTCTTTATGGCCTGTAAATCCCACCTTAGGCATTGAAGTGGCTCAGTTTAATTAGCCTATTGAGCGAGTCGTACTCTTAGGGCCTGGGCCATGACTGACACTGGTACGATTACAGAGCGCATCGTAACCGGATGTCATTTTTGATACTTATAATGCCCCAAAGACTGGGTTAGCCAAAGTGAGGAGAAGCCGCATCTATAAGCTCAAAGCCATTACTTGAGGTTTAAAATATATTTTAAATCGATGTGAATCAAATCAAACGGTTTTCGTCTATAATTGAGCGAATGCAAAGGCTTACTCTTGTTTGAGGAAACTATTTAATCCTCTTTAAGTTAATACTCTTTAAGTTATGGCTCATAAAAACCGCTTAGAATTCAATGAAGCATTTAATTACTTTGAACTTACTTTTAAAGGTGAGGTTGAATTAAAGCATATGCTTGAGTTGTATTTGCAGTGCCATAACCATCGCGAGTTTAGTTTGGAAGCGAGTTATCTAACTAATCTTACTGATGCAATCCCGATGTTCGGCTTTCAGGAAATGCGCTCAATAGCAAAAGGGGCGCAAATGAAATATGCTCAATCTAAATTTACTTATAAGCATGCTTTTGTGGTAAATGGTAAAACCGATTTAGAATGGGCCAAAATATGGTTGCAGCATACCGCAACTATACCGCAAGAAGATGCTCAGCTATTTACTGATTATCAACTCGCGAAAAAGTGGTTAGAGTCAGCTCAGTAAAAAAGGATTGAATCCTTTTTTCTTTTTTAAATTGAAGCAAAGGAGCTTCTTTTTTTATGTCTAAAGTTTTTATTGTGATTGATGAATTAAGTGAATGGAAACCCTATTTACCAAGCGAAAGTGTGATTAGCTTTTCTCAGTATATGGAATTAGAGCCTTCTTCGCATCAACGGGTTCGAATAATTAACCTGTGTGGAGATTATGGCTATTTAAGTCAGGGCTATTACTGCTCATTGCTTGCTGAAGCGAGAGGGCAACATGTATTTCCTTCAACTCGAGTTTTAAACGATTTAAGTTCGCCTCATTTAATGCGATTGCAAGCATCCAGTTTGTTGGCATCGGTTGAAAAATCGTTGAAAAAAAGAGACAAAGAGCAGCCTTTAGAAATTACTGCCTATTTTGGCTATTGTCCGGAAGCGGAATTTCAACCCTTGGCTAAGTGGGTGTTTGAGAAGTTTCCTGCGCCAATACTTAACATTCGATTTGAATTTCATGGAAAGTGGGACATTACCGAAATCAGTGCAAAAAGCGCTAAAGAGCTTGATGATCAAGGTCAAACCGATTTTGCAGAAAGTTTGGATCAGTTTTGCAAAAAAGTTTGGCGTGAATCCAAAGGTAAAAAAAGTCCTAAGTTTGATTTGGCCATTTTGGTTAACCCCGAAGAAAAGTTACCGCCCAGTGATCCGGTAGCCATCAAAAAATTTATTGCTGCGGGTAAATCGCTCGAAATGAACGTTGAGCTTATTACCCCAGATGATTATGTGCGCATCCCAGAATTTGATGCACTGTTCATTCGTGAAACAACAGCCATTGATCATCACACCTATCGATTTGCTAAAAAAGCGGAATCGGAAGGACTGGTGGTGATTGATGATCCTACCTCTATTTTACGCTGCACCAATAAAATTTATTTAGCAAAGTTGTTTGAAACGAATAAAGTGCCAGCGCCAAAAACCTTGCTGATTGAGCGAAACAAACCCGATCAATTAAAACTGGCGGCTGAATCACTTGGCTTTCCTATTGTGTTAAAAATACCCGATGGTTCATTTTCTCGAGGTATGGCAAAAGTAAGCAATATGGATGAGCTGAGTGAAAAGAGCAAAGAGTTGCTCAGTCATTCAGCGATTGTTTTGGCGCAAGAGTTTTTATACACCGAGTTCGATTGGCGCATAGGCATTTTAAATCATAAACCGATTTATGCTTGTCGTTATTACATGGTTAAGAATCACTGGCAAATTTATAAGCACGATGGCAAAGGAGTCGCCAGTGGCAAGTTCGATACTATGCCCACCTACGAAGTGCCTAAATATATTTTGCAAGCAGCGGTTAAAGCAGCCAAGTCAATTGGCGATGGATTTTATGGTGTCGATGTTAAAGAAGCCAATGGTAAAGGTTATGTCATAGAAGTAAACGACAACCCAAGTATCGACTCTGCGGTTGAAGATAAATATTTAGGCAATGAACTCTATAAGCTGATCATGGAAGAAATTGTACGCCGAATTGAAGAGCGTAGGGGATTGTAATTGAACCTTGTGCATTCAAACTTTGAAATAAGAGAAGTTAATCGTTCCGATCTTGCATCGCTTGTGGCGCTTGAACAAAGTTCTTTTTCGTCCGATCGTTTGAGTGAGCGACGCTTTAAGCATTGGATAAAAGCAAAAAACCGAGTTTTTGTAGTGGCGACTAATGAACAAGGGTTGCTGGGTTATGCGTTGGTGTTTTTACATAAAGGCACACGGCTTGCTCGTTTATATTCTATCGCGGTTGCACAAGCAGCCAGAGGTTTAGGCGTTGGCAAAGCACTGCTTTTAAACGCCGAAGACCTAGCGGTAGATGCCCATCGTTTATACATGCGTTTAGAAGTGGCGGTGAATAATCGCGACGCCATTTCTCTGTACGAAAAACTTGGATACACCGTTTTCGATACTATTGAAGATTATTATGAAGATCACCGCGACGCACTGCGAATGCAAAAGACCATTCGCCATGTGGATTCATCTTATATAAAACATCCTGTTCCTTGGTATCAACAAAAAACCGAATTTACTTGTGGTCCGGCGGCCTTGATGATGGCAATGGCTGGGCTTGATAATGACTTTAAAGTCAATTTAAGTGAAGAGATTGCGATTTGGCGAGAAGCCACCACGGTTTTTATGACTTCCGGTCATGGCGGTTGTCACCCAGTTGGTTTGGCTATGGCGGCTGAAAAACGCGGCTTTCATTCAGAAGTGTATATTAATAAAAGTGAGCCTTTGTTTTTAGAAGGGGTTCGTACCGAACAGAAAAAAAACATCATGCGCCAAGTAGATGCAGACTTAAAACAGCAAGCACAAGATGCTGGTGTATCCATTCATTATCAAGACGTGTCTCAAGCTATGATTGAACAATGGTTACAAGCCGATAGGTCAGTGATTATTTTAATTTCAACCTATAGAATCGATGGAAAAAAAGCGCCTCATTGGGTGACGGTATCGGCAATGGATGATGAATGTATTTATATTCACGATCCGGATCCGCCAGATGATAATTATCGACCACTCGATTGTCAGTACGTACCCATTGCCCGTAATGATTTTGATAAGATGTCGGGCTTTGGAGCGAATAAATTACGCAGTTGTGTGGTTATTGCAAATAGCTAAACTCGATTGAGTTCAGTGAAGTTCAATCGAGTCATCGTTTTATCATTTGAGATGGCAGTTAACAGTAAGTTGTTTGCCATAGACCGTCATCCTGTGGCTTGACCGCAGGATCCAGGAAAAGAATGCTCAAATGCAGAAAGACTTTTACGTTTACATCATGGCAAGCAAGCGAAATGGGACATTGTATATAGGTGTTACATCGAACTTGGTAAAACGTATCTACGAGCACAAAAACGAAATAGTGAAGGGTTTTACAAATAAATACGGAGTTCATACATTGGTGTATTTTGAACACCATGATTCAGCAGATTCTGCTATTCGCCGAGAGAAGCGGCTTAAATCTTGGAAAAGGCAATGGAAATTGGATCTCATAGAGGAAGGCAACCCAAATTGGCTGGATTTTTACTCCAAGATCACCGGATC
>JBFHSP010000041.1:0-17710 GCA_041591085.1 Kangiellaceae bacterium
TAAAGGGGACCTTATCAGAAAGTATGTTTTCTGAAATAAAAGGGAAAAAAATAGAGTCCGTAACTATAAGGCAAGGTAATTACGATTCTTTGGATTTTTTACTTGATTTTAAAGATTCGATTAAGCGGTTGGTTATTGATGAATCGAAAATAGAACTACGCTCAATTCACAATTTAGCGAATGTTGAAGCTATAGAAATTAATTCAAAAAACTTTGAGAATTACGATCTTAAAGAGTTTAAGAATCTACAGTTTCTATCTGTTTATTATGCTGGAAAGATAGGAGATAGCTTAAACAAGCTTAAAAACTTGAGGTCGATTAAGCTAAATAACTATACTGGTAATGACTTTTCTGTGCTTTTAAATAATAAGGCTTTAGAAAACATATGGATGGTAGATGCGCGGAAGTTAACATCTTTGTCAGGAATTGAAAATCTTTCAAAGCTTAAAGGATTAAATTTAGAATCTGTTAGCAAATTGTCTGATATTTCAATGTTGAAAAGCATAAGCGAGTTGCGGTCGCTTTGTTTAATTGGTGCAAAGAATATTGTTTCATACGAGTCTTTGTGCCGTCTAGAAAATTTGAACTTTTTACGATTTTACAATTGTACCGATCTTAATAATATAAAGTTTATAGAGAAGCTTTCTTTATTGGACACTTTTGTTGTCGATGGGATGCAAATTAATGACGGAGATCTATCTTTTTTACTTAGTTTACCAAGATTGAAAAAATGTCATATAACTCGAAAGAAGCATTATAATTTAAGTAAGAAAGAGATTGAGAAGCACATTAAAGAAAATTGGAATGGAGATGTAACTCACTCTCCAGATATATGGGAAGAGCCAATTTTTACGTACTAAATATCAAAAATAAGTCAAAACAGGGACAGCGGAAAAGCTACAGAGTATAAATGTTAGCAGTCAGGAGAGAAGAATGAAGAATATAGCCATTGATACGTTAGATTGGAGTTTCATAGGAGATACATATTCTAGTATCGATGAGTTCAAGAATGAGCTAGTCGATTATCAGAAAGATGGATTTGATAATGGAATATTAGATGAAATTTGTGTTTTAGCTCCAGCTATTACAGTTGAATACTGGTGTTATGAAGGAGAACGTCAAGTTACAAGATCGGTTCAGGTTAATGCTGATAACGGAACAGCATTAATTACAATAGAAACCATGTTTAAGATCCACAATTTGGTAGTGGAAGATTTAGAAGATATTGATCACCACTTCTTTCAGGGTTTGGTACATAGAGGCGATTGCTCACACACTGGCCTACCAAGATATGAAATATGGCAAGGTAGTTGAATTACCGCAGAGGATGTTTGGCTCAGTAAAAATTTGTTCAACGTAAAGAGAGCGGAGTGGCCATGAAAGACCTGGCCTTGATATATTTTTGATCCAAAAAATGAGCTTTTGGGTTCAGGTCTTAATTTTCCGCATTATAAAAAGATAAGGATTCAGATCTATTGAATATAGTCATCAACACGATTGAATATAATTTCATTCAGTCATGTAGAACGAACATTAAAAAGTGTCAGGACATTTAATGAACTTAAACCGAGCGTTAAATGCCATAGGCCGTCATCCTGCGGCTTGACCGCAGGATCCAGGAAAAGAATGGTCAAATGCAGAAAGACTTTTACGTTTACATCTTGGCAAGCCAGCGAAATGGGACATTGTATATAGGTGTTACATCGAATTTGGTAAAACGTATCTTTGAGCACAAAAACGAAGTAGTGGAAGGTTTTACAAACAAATATGGAGTTCATACATTGGTGTATTTTGAACAACATGTATCCGCAGAATCTGCTATTCGCCGAGAGAAACGGCTTAAATCTTGGAAAAGGCAATGGAAATTGGATCTGATAGAAGAAAGCAATCCAAATTGGCTGGATCTTTACTCCAAGATCACTGGATCCTGCGGTCAAGCCGCAGGATGACGATGTGCTGAGACGCACTTAATGAATGACTACAAAAAGAGTAAATTCAAAACGGGTTCATCCACCACTTTAGAGTTGAACTATTAAACCTATCGTCCTGTGACTCTTAGCATCCAAGCGGTTTTCTCATGGACTCTCAACCTATCGGATATTAATCCGGCAGACGATTCATCATTTGCTTTTTGAGCAACTTCAAGTGCTTTACGGCAACTGATGATTACCTTCTCATGGTTACTGGTAAGAATTTCCAAAATGCTCTTCGCATCAGGGCAGTCTTCGACTTCAGTTAATGTAGTAAGTTTAGCAAAGGCTTTATAGCTGCCAGGCGCTTGCTCATCCAGTGCTCTTATTCTTTCTGCAATGTCATCGACAGCTACTGCTAATTCGTTATACTGCTCTTCAAACATAAGGTGAAGCTCACGGAACTGAGGGCCATACACGTTCCAGTGGAAGAAATGGGTTTGCAAATACAGGGTATAACTATCGGCTAAAATGGTTTTTAGACTTTGTGCAACTTGAGTTCGATCAGTATCGCTGATCCCTATATTGATAGAATGCATCTGGTTCCTCCAAGGTGTTTGAGTTAATTTTTAATCAGTAATTATTGTAGTCAATGATTAGTCTTACTTAAAATAGATTGTTTGTATTGAATCAATCTAAATAAACGATTAAAAGAAAAATTATGAGAGCGGTAATGTTCTTTATTAAAAAAGTATTTATGTTTTGCTTGATGCTAGCATTCACTGGGCGTCTGTATGCACAAGAGGTGCTAACCGTTGCGGTGGCTTCTAATTTCAAACCGACCTTAGAACAACTCATTAAGAAACAAAATCTACATAATATTCGTTTGGTTAGTGCTTCAACCGGAAAGTTATTTGCTCAAATCAAGAATGGTGCGCCTTTTGATGTGTTTCTTGCCGCAGATTCTGAATCGGTTGAGCAATTGGTCGCGCTTCATCTGGGCATTGCCGAAACCCAAGTGGTGTACGCTCAAGGTGAACTGATCCTTTGGTCATTAAAACTCGATGACAATAACTTGAAGCAAAGCTATAACAATAACGAGTTTAATAAAATTGCCTTAGCTAATCCGGCGCATGCGCCTTATGGAAAAGCTGCCATGGATTTACTTTTGGCTAAAGGATTTACAAAAGAATCTTTAAACAACAAAATGGTTCTGGGTGAGAATGTGGCGCAGGCTTTTCAGTTTATTGCAACCGAAGCCGTCGATTTCGGGTTTATCGCAAAATCCCAATGGATTATTTGGCAGCAACAGCAGCCGCACAAATCAGGAGCTATTTTAGAGTTTGACCGCGACACCTACAGACCCATTACTCAAAGTGGTGTGGTGATTAAAACCGAATTGATAAAACAAAATGCTGAGGCATTTAAACAAGCACAGCAGTTTTTACAATGGATCAGTAGCGATGTTATTCAAGCTGAGTTAACTCAAATGGGGTACACTCAAATTTCTTTAAGAAAAGAACATTAAAATAATGAGCACAGAAAATTCTTTTTGGACATTTTTTGATTGGAGTCAACTTGACTGGAGCGTTGTTCTAACTACTTTTGAGTTGGCTTTTTGGGTGACGTTTATTCTTATTATTGTCAGCACTCCCATTTCTTGGTGGCTTGCAAGTGGTAACAGTAAAGCCAGAAAATTGGTTTCTGTTATTGTTGCTTTACCTTTGGTGTTGCCACCAACAGTAATCGGTTTTTATTTACTCTTATTGCTTTCTCCTTCGGGATGGATTGGTCAATTAACTGATGCCATTGGACTTGGCAGTTTGGCATTTAGTTTTAGTGGTTTGGTAATAGCTTCGTGTGTATATTCGCTACCTTTTGTCGTGCAGCCCTTATACAACGCTTTCTTAAGAGTTGACCGAGAATTATTAGACTCTGCCGCAACTTTAAGAGCTTCACCGATGGATCGTTTTTTTAGTCTAGTGTTGCCGCTCGCAAAACAAGGATACATCGGTGCTGCAATTTTAGGATTCGCTCATACGTTAGGAGAGTTTGGTGTGGTGTTAATGATAGGTGGCAATATTCCAGGAAAAACCCAAGTCATCGCCACGCAAATTTACGATCAAGTAGAATCTTTAAATTATGCTTCGGCACATCAACTCAGTGCGTTTGTATTAGTGGTGGCTTTTGTTACTTTGGGATTATTAGCAATTCTAAATCGTGGCCAACCTATTCAAAGGAGAAGCCATTAATGACCGCCGCGCTAGATATCGATTTAAAAAGCAGCCTTAATGCTTTTGAATGGCAGGCAAAACTACAGCTTGAACAAACTAAGCTCACGGTTATTTTTGGACCTTCTGGCTGCGGAAAAACTAGTTTTTTGCGAGCTATTGCAGGGCTGGATACAGCGGATGGTAAGGTAATCGTTGCTTCACAAGCATGGCAAAACCAACAAGGGTTGTTTTTAAAACCTCATCAACGAGAAGTGGGCTTCGTTTTTCAGCAACCGCAATTATTTCCACATTTAACGGCACTGCAAAATTGTCTTTATGCGATGAAGCGCAGTAACAAAAAAGACAATGGCGAAAAACTGACTGAGCTTATTGAGCTGCTCGATATCGATCATGTTATGCACCAGTTACCATACGAATTATCTGGTGGTGAAAAACAGCGAGTTGCTATAGTAAGAGCGCTAATGACTAATCCAAAATTATTACTTTTAGATGAACCAACTTCGGCGCTCGATACTCGGCGCAAAAATCATTTCATTCCTTACTTAGAAGAATTAAAGAAAAGCCTTAACATTCCGATTTTATATGTAACCCACTCTGAGCATGAACTGATGCGATTGGCTGATCATGTTTTATTGATGGATTGCGGCAAGGTGATTGCACAAGGTGATCTCATTTCAATATTGACTGATCATCATGACAAAATTTTTGTTGAAGAACAAACTGCTTCGGTATTTGATGGAATGGTGAGAAATATCGATCATGAATATGAGCTTGCTCACGTCGACTTGAATGGCTTGAATTTAGTTTTAAAAAACCAATCGTTTAATCTCAACGAGAAAATTAGAGTTGCGATCAAATGTACCGATGTGAGTTTATCTTTGCAGGCTTTAAATGATTCGAGCATATTAAACTCGTTCGAAGGTACCATAGCTGCAGTTGAGTCTCGAAAGCATCCTGCATTGTTGTTATTAACCTTGTCAGTTGCAAATCAAACATTGTTTGCACAAATCACCAAAAAATCATTTAACGAACTGAATTTGAACGTAGGACAAACAGTTTGGGCACACGTTAAATCCGTTGCGGTTATTGTTTAATAACCGCATCTGAGTTTATTGCCACCAATAATCTAATCTTAATGTTAGCACCCAAAAATCAGCAACACCGGAGGAACGATTATTGACCCATTGAAGATCCGGTTGAATTTTTAGTTTTGGGCTTAGACGGATCGCATAAAAAATTTCGCTGACCGATTCTGTTTCTGGATCGGACACTTGGCTGAAACCGGCTCCCCAAAAATGGTTTTGTTGCTTAAATGGGGCATGATTCACAAAGCCAAGCTCAATGTGTTTTTTGGCCGTGTCCATCACTTTGCCATCATTTTGCGAAGTTAATACAAAAACTTCCCAATTAGGATTCAGTTGTCTTTCATAATAGAGATACCAACCATTATTAGAGGGAGAAGCTTCATGCTCTGCTCTCCATAAACCTGAAACCAGCCGCTGGGTTTCATCACAACCCCAACAGTTTTCAGCGATATAGACGCGAGAATCTTCACCTTCTAAAAAAGACTCATTGTTGTAAACACCGAAACTGGTTAAAAACATCGGCGAAAACTGATGTTGAACATAGACACCCATCGCTAAGTCAGGGTAGCTCGGAGCAGGACCCGCAATTGGCGTTAATCCAAAACTAGGGTTAATAAAATCTGTGGCTCTATCCATATAGGCAAAGTCGGAATTGCCATCGAGCTGGCCAATTCTAATTAACGTATCATCGTTACCCCAAGATAAACCGACCTCTTGCCATGCAGAAAAAGAGGGCGCATCAATGCTTGAAATACCTTGCCAGTTGCCACTGATTTCTGAGCCATCATCACCGCGTTTTACTGAATAGCTGAAAAAAGGTTGCAAATCACCGCCTCGCCACTCAAAGTTTGGAAGATAACTTACCGTAAGTAATCCTCGGTGAATATCGCTTTGATCTGTGTTTGATTGATCTAAATATGAACTGTCTAGAATGACTTGAACTTCTATATCGTCCCAAGACGCTGACATTAAAGGCGAAACTAAGCCTAAAAAAATGATTGGAATAAACTTCATTGTTTTCTCTTATAAGTAATGAGGTTGTTAGACGAATGATAACATCAAAAAGTCACAAGCTATTGAATGGTTTCTATGGCTTCTTCACTTAAGTTGCGCTCTTTTCGCTCATTTAAAAAATCATCTAAATGCTCATAGGCTGTTTGAGCTTGCTCCGACAATTCAGCATATCGTCTTATTAAGCTGATCGCTTGTAACGCAGTATCGGTCACTTGAATTGAAAATTTATTTTGGCTTATGGAGTCAAATAATAACTGTTTGGTTTCTTCATAGTTTCGATTAATTTCAATATAGCAATCATGCCGATTGATGGCAGAGTGCTGGTTGCTCGCTAAGTAATTTTTTTGAAATAGCGTTACTTGAGTAATCCAATCACTAATTTGTTCTAGCGCAGTTTGACTGGTTGCTTCAAGTTCTCCTAATCTACGACAACTGGATAGATAAGTTCTTTGGGCATACCCTAAATGATGACTTACCGCTAGCGCTTGTCTTAGTTCATTTGAGTGCGTTTGGGTAAGCTCTTGGCGATAAGTTGTTCCGATAAAGTCATTCACTAACACCAGTCGCTGTTTAAAAGATTCATTTTCAACCGCATCAATTTGTTGCTCAGGAATGATAGGCCAGTGCGACATGTGTTGGAGAAGGTGCTCAAGTTCTATTCTCACCGAACGGATCGCTAAATCGGGAACACCCAGTACGTTTTTATCGAGCCGAGTATGAATAACTTCTTTCTCTTCATGAAATAAACTTAATAGTTTTCTTGATAACCTATTTTCTAAAGGCCACATTAAGATAATCCCTAAGCCGTTAAAAAATGTGTGGAATATTGCAAGCATTAATGTTGGGTTGCCATCAACATGGCCCGCTGCTGCAATGAATCCTATTATCCACCAAAAAAAGGGTAAAGCAACAAAGGCGACTATACCGGTAATAATATTAAAACTGACATGCGCCCACGCGAGCCTTTTGGCATCGGCTGTTGCTCCAATACTGGCGAGTAATGCGGTAGAAGTGGTTCCTAAATTAGCTCCTATAACGGCCGCTGCTGCTGACTCAACGGTGATTATGTTTGAGGCGACCGCGGTTAATATGATCGCAATACCGGCGCTAGATGATTGAGTCAAAACAGTCAGAGCAAATCCTATCAATAGCGCTAGCAGAGTTGGGCTTCCCGAGGCATCTAAAATGGCTTGAACATCAAACGATTGGGTTAATACGGAAAAGTGTTCTTGCAGTGCGGCTATACCCAAAAATAAAATTCCGAATCCGGCGATAGCCGTGCCAAAAGATTTACCAGTGGTTTTTGGGTGGAACAGTTTTAAAGCGGCGCCTAATCCCACCAGAGGTAAAGCAAAATGGTCAATTTTAAAACTAAACCCAAATAGAGTCACAATCCAAGCGGTAAATGTAGTGCCTAAGTTACTGCCAAAAACCACCCAAACCGCTTTTCGAAAATTGAGAAGTCCGGCGTTAACAAAACCGAGCGTGGCTACGGTGACAGCACTTGACGATTGTACTAAGGCTGTAATAGCGACTCCAGAAAGTAATCCTCTAAGGCGGTTCGACGTCCATTGACTCAATAGGTGCGAAAGCGCCTTGCCTCCGGCAATCTTTAAGCCTTCGGTCATGAGCCACATACCCATTAAGAAGAGTCCCAGAGCCCCTAACGCATTGATAATCATCTTATATACTTCCTATCCATGATTTTTCAGTTAGTTTTAGAATTATTGTAAACCATTCAAATGCCACAGCAATCAACCCAGTTCAAAAGAGTGATTTTTTAGTGGTCAAAGCATTCTTGTGTTTTAAAAAGCTTTTATTAAACTTAATCCTGATTAACAAAATCTTCAATTTTTACAAATTGTCTATACTCAATTAGATGTTTATAAGAAAAGTCGCGGATATTTTGTGAGATTATCTTCTTCAAGGTATGAAAGCATTGCTCATACTCAACAAGCGGTTCTGGCTAAAATTGCACAAGGAACTCCTCTTAGCCAGCTATTAAACGAAGTTTGTGTTGGCATAGAAGAGCTGATTGGCGATGAAAAGTTGTATGCGTCAATTTTATTATTAAAGGAGAATCAGCTTTATCATGGGGCAGCACCGAGTATTTCACAGGACTTTCGCAATGCGATTGATGGGGTTGAAATTGGTATTGGTGTTGGCTCTTGTGGAACTGCTGCAAAAGCCAATGAATCAGTAATTGTAGATAACATCAATACTCATCCATATTGGGCTAATTATAAAGAGCTTGCGCTTTCTGCCGGATTACAAGCCTGCTGGTCAACGCCTATTAATGCATCTGATGGCTCCATTTTAGGAACCTTTGCGGTTTATTACGTCACACCTAAAAAGCCAAGTAAATCCATGCTCGATACTATTGCTGAGTTCAATTATTTATCGGCAATAGCGATTGAATTAAATTCTCTTTTAAGTACTCGCCAACGACTTAATCAAGCACTTGATATTTCGCTTAAGCGTTTTAAAGCCTTTACTAATGTGATGCCCGATTTAGGACTGGTACTCGATGAATATGGCAATTATGTAGAGGTTTATGGCGCTGAAAATATGCTTCTTTATAAAAAGCGAGAAGAGCTTCTCGGAAGAAACTTACTCGATATTTTACCTAAGGAAAATGCCCTCAAGGTTAAAGCAACCATCGATAAAGCTATTGCAGAAAATAAAATTCAAATTATCGAGTACGAGTTAGAAGTACAAGCCGGTCCGGTTGTGTTTGAAGGTCGGGTGGCACCGATTGATGGGTTTGATTCAGAAAAGCCAAATTTAAGACACGTTATTTGGATGGCAAGAAATATCACCTCCCGAAAGCAGGCAGAGTTAGAGATTCAGCGTTTGGCTTTGTACGATCAATTAACTGGTTTACCCAATCGAAGATTGTTAGGTGATCGGCTTAAGCAAGATTTACAGCACATAAAGAGAGCTCACCAACTTGGTGTGGTTTTGTTTATTGACTTAGATGACTTTAAGCGAATAAATGATTCTTTAGGGCATTCATCGGGTGATCAGCTTCTAAAAAATGTTTCGGAAAGATTGAGCATGAATATGCGTGGCACCGATACCATTGCGCGCATAGGTGGTGATGAATTTGTTATTTTGTTAAGCAGTCATTTTTCCAGTGAATCCGACGCTAATCGAGAAGCGGTTTCCATTGCAGAGAAGTTATTAGAATCGCTAAAAGAGCCTTTTAAACTCGGCGACAGTTGGTACAAAATATTTTGCAGTATTGGCATTAGCTTTATTCATAGCGTTGATACTATTGATGAAGTTTTAAAGCGAGCGGACAGCGCAATGTATCGTTCAAAAAAATTGGGAGGAAAAGGCTTTCAAATATTTGATCCTGAAATGCAGTCTAGGCTAGATAACCAGTTAGCATTAGAAGCCGATATAATCCGAGCAATAGGCAATAATGAATTTCAAGCTTATTATCAGCCCAAAGTGGATTTTTACGGCTCTGTCATTGGCGCAGAAACTTTAATTCGCTGGAATCATCCTGAAAAAGGACTAATATCACCCGCTGACTTTATTCCCGTAGCGGAACGATTTGGTCTTATATTCGAACTGCAAAATATTGTGATCAGACAAAGCTGTGAGTTTTTACAATCGATTAGGGAAAGTGGCTTAGTTGCAGAGCATTTTTGCATTGCAATCAATGTCAGTCCGGTACACTTTAAAGTAAAAGATATGTATTTGCAGTTTGCTAATTCAATTAAAAATTATGGTTTAGAAAGTAAAAACATTATTGTAGAAATTACTGAAGGCCTATTGCTTGAATCACGAGAAGCAACGTTAAATAACATTAAAAGTTTAAGAGAACTGGGGTTTCGATTTTCAATTGATGATTTTGGTGTTGGATATTCGAGTTTGTCTTACTTGCAGGCCTTTCATCTGGATGAATTAAAAATTGATAAAAAGTTTATTGATGACTTACCTACATCCAAAGGATCACAAGCTATTGTGAAAGCTATTGTGGGAATGTCGAACGCATTTGAGTTTGAGGTGATTGCCGAAGGTGTCGAAACTCAGGAACAAGTAGATATATTAAAAACTTATAATATTAAGGCGATGCAGGGGTACTTGTATTCAAAGCCATGCGCTCAGGAAGCTTTTTTAGAATGGTTAAAACAGAATAAAACCATCAATGTATGATGTGACGGATAGTTATTTTGAATTTTTTAGCTTTAAAACTCTCTTTAAAAATTCAAACAGGGTAAAATGAGCCTTACTGGATAATCTTTTATTTTTGATCTATGGCTGATCGCAACTTTGATGATATTGCAGAGCACTTTTTTACCAAAGTGGTAAACAGCCGCAAGGGCAGACTGCGCAAACGGGTCATCGAGCAAGATTTAAAGCAACAAGTGCCAGAGCTTTGGCACAGCGATGGATTAGCCGTTATTGATATTGGTGCGGGTACCGGTCAGTGGGTATTAGAACTTGCCAAATTAGGCCATAAGCTCATTTATAATGACATTTCTGCCAATATGCTCACAATGGCAAAGCAAGCGTTAAAACAAGAGCCGCAAGAGTTAAATATCGAATTTTCTCAACAGTCTTATCAGGCGTTTTTTAAAACTCCCAGATCGGTTGATGGTATTTTATGTCACGCAGTCATTGAATGGCTGGAAAAACCGCAAGATTTAATAGCGCACTTTGCAGAATCCATCAAACCACAAGGTTGGTTGAGTTTATGTTTTTATAATCCCGCTGGAAAGCTCATGCGAAATTTGGTTATGGGCAATTTTAAATCGATCATTGTGCCTATGCCTAAGTTACCTGATGCGCGTAGTTTGACGCCTGCAAACCCAAGTGAGCTGTGTCAGGTTGAAACTTGGCTTGAACAATACGGTTTTCAAATTCAATCATTGAGTGGCATCAGAGTATTTTCAGATTACGCCAATTTAAAGCGAGGTGGCTTAGCCATTGAAAGTGAGGTTGAGCAAATGGAGCTCGCTTTTTGTTCGCACCCCGAACTAGCTAGATTGGGACGATATATTCATATTATCGCCCGAAAAAAGTGAGAGTTGCATGATTATTGATTGGCAAGAGCTTGAGCCAGAAACTTTAGATAACGTCATCAAAGAGTCGATATTGTCTCAGCTAGAAGACTATCAAATGGAAAATGTTACCATGCAAAATTGGATTGAAACGGTTAAAACTAAATTGCGTAAAGGCGAAGCGGTTATCGAATGGAGCGAAGCCAACGAAACGGTCGCCATAGTTGACAGCAAAAAGTATCGCTAGGCTAAACGGTCCATTCTCCATTTCTCGGAGCGGCATCAGCACTGCCATAAATGTCTTTGTAGGCAAAATAAATAGAGCCAATGAATACAGGGATAAATAAAACCAATCCTATAAATAAAGATAAAAACACCAAAAGATAGAGGCCAATTAAAATAATTCCATAAATGGTCATCGCACCGACGTTTTTAGAGCAGCCTAAAAAACTCTGTTTCATGGCTTCAAGCACGCTTAAGTTTTGAAAAATAATTAATGGGACCGCAAAAAAACTAGCCATTAAAACAGGCACCATTAGCGCAAAAGCTATCATCAATGGGTAAAGAAATAACTCCTTATTGCTGAATAATAGGATGACTTCTTCAGGTGTTTCTGGTGGGTTGGCTTGAATCACCTGATGAAAATCAGCAAGAGTCACGGCAACGATCAGTTGGTTGATTAACAGCACTACGCCAGAAAAAATCAAAACGTTGACGGAGTCTTTGTTAAACGCTGAAAATAAATCGTTTATGCCCAGTGAGCCGCCGGCTTGTTGGTTATCAATGCCTCGTAATAATCCTGCTAACAAAACATAGCTGGCTAAACTAAAAATCAATTGTCCAATTGAGCCAAACAGCATTAAACCAAACGTTATTAAAAAGCCTAAAGCGACAATTTGCAGCCAACCTTTAGGATTTTCTTTAAAACATCTAAGGCCTTCGCCAAGCCAAGTTGCGCCTCGTGAAGCGAGCACTTTTTTGGGTGTTACCATTGCTGGTGTTGTAGCGTCTTGATTTGACAAGAGAATATCTACCGTTTTTTAGAAAGCCATGATTTTATCGTGAAATAACCCAAGGTGCGACCTTTTGATAACTTTCTGGTAGCGGCTGAAATTATTAAGACCAGTGATCAAAAAGACCTGTAATCATTAAGAATACATCAATGTTCTTTACAAATAGGGGGTTGATCGGGTTAAATTGCGCCATGAACACCAATACTTCTCAAAAATCTTCGAGCCGGATCTTCTCTGGCCGCAGAGGCTGCAAAAGCCCACTCATCTGATCATTGGCGTTAGCCTGCAAGTCGCTTGACTTGTGTTTCTTCGTTTTTTATTAATATTGCATTAAAAATTTCTGTTTAGCGTTATAGCTTTAAAAATTAACCGATAGGACTCTTATTATGACTAATGGTGGCACTAGCGATCGTTTCGATTCTCAAAAAGCTCCTGAGCCAGTTGGCCTTTATCCACATGCTCGTCGAGTTGGCAATTTATTGTTTTTATCGGGTGTAGGGCCCAGACAACGAGGCACTAAAGAAATACCAGGAGTAACTCTGGATGAAGCGGGTAACATCGTCGATTATGATATTGAAAAGCAGTGTCACAGCGTATTTAACAATGTACGAGCCATCTTAGAAGAAGCCGGTTCCAGTTGGGAGCAACTGGTGGATGTGCAGGTATTTTTAACTAATATGAAAGACGATTTTAAAACCTACAATAAAGTCTATGCTGAATACTTTCAAAGCAATCAGCCTTGTCGAACAACGGTAGAAATCAATGCGCTACCCACACCGATTGCGATTGAACTTAAATGTATTGCAACCATCAATGATTAACAGATAAGGAGTCATTATGAGTGCGCCTATGCAAGTAATTAATTTTAAGCAGTGGATAGAAGACAACCGCGATAAACTCAAACCACCGGTGTGTAATAAGGAAGTTTATCGTGAAGGCGATATGATCATTATGGTGGTGGGTGGCCCCAATGGTCGCAAAGATTTTCATTACAACGAAGGCCCTGAGTTTTTCTATCAACTAGAAGGCGAAATGCTGTTAAGAACTCAGCAAAATGGCAAAGTGGTCGAGTATCCAATCAAAGCGGGCGAAGTTTTTTTATTGCCTGCAAAAGTGCCGCATTCTCCGGTTAGATTTGAAAATTCGATTGGACTGGTAGTAGAGCAGGTTAGACGCCCAGAAGAAATCGATGCCTTAATGTGGTTTTGTAAAGAATGTAATCACAAATTGTATGAAGAATTTTTTCCATTAAGAGATATTGAAAAAGATTTTGGTGCCGTTTTTAATCGATTTTTAAGTAGTGAAGAGTTGCGCACTTGTGAAAAGTGCGGCGATGTTTTAGAGCATAATAAATACGAGTTTGATTGATGAACTTAACTATTCAAATAAATCAGGAGCCGTATCGAGTAAACTTAGAGCAATCTTATTCGCTTGCCATTCCTCTTAATTTTGCGGGCGCTCAGCCTAATCATTTTGGAGTGAATAATGCGACGGCTCAAGTTATCGAAGAGGGAGGCTTTGTTGGCGATACATCAAGAGGCGGAAGTTGTAATGTGTCGACTATTACTTTTACTCCGCATTGTAACGGTACACATACCGAATCAGTTGGGCATATCGTCAATGAATTGGTCTCAGTCGGCCAATTAGCCAAAGATCTGATGCTTGCACAATTAATTTCAGTAACGCCCATTCGAGCGATGGAAACTACCGACAGCTATTTGCCTAAACTGGAAAACAACGATTGGGTTGTGACCAAGGACGATCTTAAACGCCAGCTTGAATCGATTGACTTAAACTTTAATGCGTTGATTGTTAGAACCTTACCCAATAAGCATGACAAGTTAAGCAGTGTGTATGGTGAGCAACATCAACCGCCATTTTTTACTCGTGAAGCCATGAGTTTCATTCGAGAGTTAGGCGTTCAGCATTTGCTCGTAGACTTTCCTTCGCTCGACAAAATGTACGATGAAGGTTTGCTCACTAATCACCATGTTTTTTGGAATGTTGAAGAGTCGACTCATCAACTCACCAAACAAGTTGAAACGGAAAAAACAGTGACTGAAATGATTTATGTACCAGACTCAATCAGCGACGGTTTATATCTTTTGAATTTAAATATTGCGGATTTTGAGAGCGATGCAGCTCCAAGTCGGCCAGTACTATACGCTTTGGAGAAATAATATGAACTTTGAACGCGGCGAAGCGTTTGCTAAACACATGGATCAAAACGATCCGCTTAGGTCAATGCGCGAGCAATTTCACATCCCTCTTCATAATGGTGAAAAAGAAATTTATTTTTGTGGAAACTCTTTAGGATTACAGCCTAAAAAAACCGCAGAATACTTAAACTACGAGTTAAGTCAGTGGCAAAAATTAGGCGTGAAAGGGCATTTTTCAGGAGATTTTCCTTGGATGCCTTATCATGAATTTTTAACTGAAGGTTTTGCCGATTTAGTGGGCGCAAAAAACACTGAAGTAGTGGCGATGAATTCTTTAACCGCTAACTTGCACTTTATGATGGTGAGTTTTTATCGGCCAACCAAAACCAGGTACAAAATTCTAATTGAAGACCACGCGTTTCCAAGTGATCATTACGCAGTTGAGTCGCAAATTAAATTTCATGGTTTTGATCCGAAAGAATCAATGATTTTAATCAAAC
This sequence comes from Kangiellaceae bacterium, assembly GCA_041591085.1. Classification (GTDB taxonomy): domain Bacteria; phylum Pseudomonadota; class Gammaproteobacteria; order Enterobacterales; family Kangiellaceae; genus Pleionea. The sequence goes on from JBFHSP010000041.1 coordinate 14,931, forward strand.
CAAGAGAAGGTGAAGCGACTTTTAGAACGGAAGATATTCTAACCGTGATTGAGCAACAAGGAGACTCTCTAGCTCTCATTCTTTTGCCGGGCGTTCAATATTACACGGGGCAAGTGTTTGATATGAAACAAATCACTGAGGCGGGTCACAAGGTCGGTGCTCATGTCGGTTTTGATTTAGCCCATGCCGCAGGAAATATTGAAATGCGATTGCATGAGTGGCAAGTCGATTTTGCCTGTTGGTGTACATACAAATATTTAAATTCAGGAGCAGGTTCGGTTGGTGGTTGTTTTGTTCATGAAACCCATCATAAGAATAAAAGTTTGCCGCGCTTTGCTGGCTGGTGGGGACATAACAAATCCACTCGATTTAAAATGGATAATCAATTTGACCCCATCGAAAGCGTAGAAGCTTGGCAGCTATCTAATCCACCTATTTTATCCTTAGCCGCCATTAGAGCATCGCTCGATACCATAAAAGAAGCTGGTGGCATTTCAGCATTAAGAAAAAAATCTCGCGTGTTATCAAGTTATTTAAGGTTTTTACTTAACCAAGAACTCGGTGATGATATTCACATTTTAACCCCAGAAGATGAGTCAGCCAGTGGTGCTCAGCTCAGTTTAACCGTGAATACCCACGGCATTGATGGCAAAGTGATTTTTGAAAAAATAGAAGCAGCTGGTGTCACTGGAGATTGGCGTTATCCTAATGTGATTCGAGTGGCCCCCGTGCCATTATATAACTCATTTGAAGACTGCTATCGATTTGTGCAAATTTTAAAACAGAGCTTAGCGCAATAAGGAATACTCATGTCTGAAAATAAACATATTACGCTTATTGGTGCTGGTTTAGTCGGAAGTTTATGTGCGGTTTTTTTAGCGCAACGAGGATTTAAAGTCGATGTATATGAGCGCCGCCCCGATATGCGAAAAAATCGCATCTCCGCAGGCCGCTCTATTAACTTAGCATTGGCTAACCGAGGCATTTATCCACTTGAGTTAGCAGGGCTAATGGAACAAGTAAAACCTATGCTCACCACCATGCGCGGACGGATGATCCATGATGTTTCGGGGGAGACTCATTTACAACCTTATGGGCATCGTAAAGAAGAAGTGATTTATTCTGTGTCACGCGCCGACTTAAATATTTTGTGTATGGATGCCGCTGAGCAGAGTAACAATGTGAACATTCATTTCAACACTTGTTGCACCGACGTAGATTTTAAAAGTAATACTTTAACCTTAAGAGATGAAACCAGCGGTGAAGAGTTTTCAAAGTCTTTCACCCAAGTGATAGGAACCGATGGAAGTGCGTCGGCGGTTCGAGAAGCCATTCACGCCAATACCTCTGCGCATAATTTTGTTGAACCTTTAGGACACAGTTATAAAGAGCTTTGTATTCCAGCGGGAAAAAATGGTACGTTTCAAATTGAAAAAGAAGCGTTGCACATTTGGCCGAGAGGTGGCTACATGGTCATTGCGCTGCCTAATAAAGATGGCAGTTTTACCGTGACTTTATTTATGCCAACGACTGGAGAGGTGAGCTTTGAATCGATTGATAACGAACAAAAACTCAACCAGTTTTTTAGCAAGGAGTTTCCTGATTTAATTCCGCTGCTGCCAGATTTAAGCAAAGAGTATTTTGAAAATCCAACCGGTAGCTTAGCTACTGTTCGCTGTAATCCTTGGCACTTTCAAAATAAAGCACTGTTAATCGGTGACGCCGCACATGCGGTGGTTCCGTTTCATGGCCAGGGGATGAACTGCGGTTTTGAAGATGTAGCGGAGTTTGCCAAGCAAATAGATATGTATGGCGATGATTGGGCCAAAGTGTTTGCCCAAACCGATAAACTTCGATACGAAAATGGTAATGCTATTGCTGATATGGCCATCGAAAACTATATAGAAATGCGCGACTCGGTGAACGACCCTCGCTTTGTATTGAAAAAGAAAATTGCATTTGAATTAGAAAAACGCTGGCCTGATCGGTTTGTACCTCGTTACTCAATGGTTATGTTTCATCGGCTGCCTTATAAACAAGCGCAAGATCGCGGTTTAATTCAAAGCAAAATTTTACATGAATTAACGGAAGGCATTACTTCTGTTGACGAGTGTGATTGGAGTAGGGCAGAGCACTTAGTGATGGAAGGGTTATCGGTGGTAGAGCTAAATCCTGAATAATGGTTGAAGGTAAAAGATTTATAATTTTATCCGTTTATTCTTTTTTTAGTTTAAGGCTGCTGTTGCAGCCTTTTTTCTTTTAAGTTGGAATTTTAGAATAAGTATTCTGAATCATTGACTCATTTTCACAGTTTGTCTAAATCGCTTAAGCTATTGAGTTAAGGGATGTTTTAGTCTTTAATCACAACTTAAATTTCAGAAATGACAGGCCATTTTTAGAAAGTAGATACTAGGAACGTGGCCTTAGAATAAAATGTTAGAGTCATGAAGTATTTCTTATTTATAATTATTCTTTTTATTACGTCTTGTTCATCAATTAGCTTACTTAAAGATGATGTAGTTGTATCTTTCGTTAATGGTGCTAATGACTCATGGTATTCGGAGAAGAGGTTGTTTACTCGAGCAATGTGTGCTGAACTTCCAATTGAGCAACGTGTTCGGCTTTCAAATGAGAGTATGTTACGTATCGCAAGGGTTGCTGAAGAGTAAGGTTTTTTTGAAATTACAGAAAAAACAAAGTTAAGTAAAGTCTATGGTTTTCAAACGGAAAGCGGTGAAATTTATACAATAACTGGTCCCTGTCATGATTACTCACTAAAA